>JAHIPL010000088.1 GCA_018894615.1 Acidobacteriota bacterium
GCCGCTAGAGGAAGAAAAAACGGGACAAAAATCCCCGTCCATTCCCTTCTGGCCGAATTTCGTTTACAGAGAAGCGGTGGTCTGGCTTCTCCTTTTCGGCACGCTGCTGACCGTGGCCGCCCTCCTCCCCCATCCTCTCGGTACGGCGGCGGACCTTATGGCCCCGGCGCCCGAGGGGATCAAACCGGAGTGGTACTTCCTCTTTCTCTTTCAGACACTGAAACTGTTCCCGGCTAAGCTCCTGTTCGTCAACGGGGAAACCATCGCCGTTCTGATCATGGGCCTCTTTTTTCTGCTCTTCTTTTTCCTACCCGTCCTCGACAACAGGCCGCACGGGAAAAAGGGGAAAGTAATCACCTGGAGCGCCTGGATATTTGTGCTGTACGCCCTCGTGATGTCCGTCTGGAGTCTGCTATGAGAACGAAGACCGTCCTTTTACCGACCGTCCTGCTCGCACTGCTCGTCATCGTTGCGGGACATTCCCAGACTGCCTCCGGTCAGGATGCCGCCGCCCTCGCAGGACCGGACTCACAGAAACAGATGACGGATGCCTCGAACACCGAACCCGAGACGGCGCCTGAAAAAACGATTCCCGGCCCAAAAACCGCCAAGGAGCGGATAGCCGTTTATGTTTTCCTGGCCTGGACATGGGCCACCGTTTTTGTCCTGATCGTTCTCATCCGGGGGAAAATCAAAGAAAGCGACAGGCTCTATCATCTCAAATATTTCGAACAGACAAACGAGCGGAAATGAGCGGAAAGGACAAGCGGTCGAAGCACACGGTCGATGCCTTCGTCACCTGGCTTCCGGAGTACTGCAAGGACTGCCGGACCTGTGAACACATCTGCCCGGTGGACAACCTCAGCTTCAACGGGGACAAAATGGTTTCGGCCGGAAAATGCATCCAGTGCGGGCTGTGCATGAACTACTGCCCTGATTTCGCCGTCGAGGTCAAACCCAAGCCCAAAAAACCTTCAGCCAAATCGAAGGAGGCGGTCAAATGAAACGCCTGATTATGGGAAATGAGGCCGTCGCTATGGGAGCTCTCGAGGCGGGAATGACCTTCTTTGCCGCCTATCCCATCACCCCCGCCTCCGAGATCATGCACTTTCTGGCTAAAGAGGAAGGCCGCATCGTCTTTATGCATGCCGAAGATGAAATCGCATCCATGCACATGGCCATCGGCGGCAGCCTGGCGGGAAGCCGGTCCATGACCAGCACATCCGGTCCGGGCATGTCTCTCAAACAGGAGGGAATCGGACTGGCTCACATGATGGGCGTGCCCATGGTCGTGATCAATGTCATGCGGGTCGGCCCGTCCACAGGAATGCCGACGCTTCCCTCTCAGGGCGACATCCTGCAGGCCCGTTACGGTTCACACGGCGATTACAATCCCATCGTCTTTTATCCCGCCTCCGTTTCCGAGTGCTATGTCTACATCCAGCAGGCCTTCAATGCGGCGGAAGAAAGCCGGACCCCCGTCATTCTTCTGTTGGACGGATTCCTGGCGCATTTGGCCGAAACGGTCGATCTCCGGAGCATCCGGGTGCCTCGAAAAAAGCGAACCCTTCCTCCCCTCGGCAAGGGGACCCGCCACTTCACGGGGCTGCTCTCCAAAGACGGGATTCCCCAGACAAAGGACACAGAATATTACCGGAAATGGTACGCCGGATATAAAAAAAGAGTGGAACGCGTGGCCGACAAATACGCCTATGACAGCTACCTCCCCCATCCGGATTCGGAGACTCTCCTTATCGCCTACGGAATCACCTCCAGGGTCATTCGTCCGCTTCGCAAGGAATATTCCATCTACCGCCCCATTCGAATCTTCCCGGTTCTGGAAGAACGAATCCGTGACATCACATCACGGTACAAACGCATCATCGTCGTCGAAATGAACGACGGCCAGTACAGGGGGGAACTGCAAAAGATTCTGCGCCGCGACATTTTGGGTGTTTCCATTTTGGGAGGAACCATTAATCTCCGGGAAGTGAAGGCAAAAATAAATGAACTCCTATAAAGACTACGTCAAGTGGGATCGGATGCCGACCACATGGTGCGGCGGCTGCTCCATCGGCATGGTCTTCAAGCAGCTGACGTTCACCCTGGAGCAGATACAGATGCCGAAGGAGCGGCTTGTTGTCGTTTCAGGAATCGGCTGCAGCGGCCGTGCGGCCGGGTATTTTGATGTCGACAGCGTTCACACCACCCACGGACGGGCTCTTCCTGTCGCCGAGGGCATCAAGCGGGCCAATCCCGAATTGAATGTCGTCGTCTTCAGCGGGGACGGCGACCTGACGGGCATCGGCGGCAATCATCTGATTCACACATCAAGAAGAGATACCGACCTCACCGTCATCTGCATCAACAACGAAATCTACGGAATGACCGGGGGACAGATGGCCCCGACCACAAAGCGAGGCGCCGTCACGCTGACCAGCGCCGCCGGCAATGCCTATTATCCCCTGAACCTGCAGGGTCTCCTCACCTCCGTACCGCGGCACTTTTACGCCCGAAGCTCCGCCTACCGGATCAACCACCTGCAGAAATGTATAAAGGAAGGTCTTGGATGGAAGGGATTCGCCTTCATCGATGTCATCTCCTTCTGCATCGAAAATAACGGCCGGCGCCTCGGATACAAAAACGGATTCGAAATGCTGGATAAACTCAAGGCGGATTTTAAAATCAACACCGATCCATCAGGGCCGCTTGCTGCGAATGAGCTGGGAATCATCCAAAATGAAAATCAGAAAAGCTGAACCGTCCGACTGCATCCCCATCAACCGGATGATGGAAAAACTTATCGAAGAGATCTACGCCCGTGAGAGCGCCAAGGTGAGAAAGGTTCTCAAAGCCAATTTCACCAAGGACGCCTTCAAGGAACTCTGCCGCGACAAACAGTCGCTCCTTTACGTAGCGGAGGACGACAAGAGCGGAAAGCCCGTCGCCTTTCTCTACGGCTGGCTTTTTCAGAATGTCTTCACCATCTACTGGATCTTCAGCGAAAAGGAATACCGGGGAAAGGGCGCCGTTCACCGGCTCCTGCGGACCGTCGAGAAAAAACTGATCGAGGACGGCTGCTACAAACTCGAGATGTACGCCTACGCCGAGGAGAACCGGTTCCTCGATTTCGCCGAAAAGCTCGGTTTCAAAAAGGGCGTCCTCCTGAAAAAGAACATGTTCGGTGTGACCATTCAGCATATCTACAAGTATATCGGCGAATGCGCGGCTGAGGACAAGATTAAAAAAATCAAAATCGTCGGGGAGGCGGGCCAGGGTATCAAACTGCTTTCCTACACCCTGGCCACTCTGCTGGCGCAGTTGGGGAACGAGGTGTCCCTCAATCTGGAATACGATTCCGCCGTCCGCAGCGGCAGCATCAGCGCCGATCTCATTTACTCCGACGACCCCATCGATAACCCGATCATCGACGAGGCGGATATCCTGATCAAATTCACCCGGAAGCGGGACTGGTTTCCGGCCAAAAAACTGGTGATCGATGAGGGCTTCTGCGGGGATGAGGCCCCCGAGGAGATGACCTGTTCCATTCAGAGCCGCAAGGGAACGCTTTACGGTTTCGAAAATGTGGCCATCTCCCGGTTCGGGAGCAAAATTTTCATCAACATGATCGCCCTGGGGCGGATTCTCCGCTACATCGGGATCAACATCCTGCTGCTGAACATCAAGGATGTGCTGCCGAAGAAGTCGCTGGAGAAGAATATTGAAGCGATCAAATACGGCTTCAAATACCGCGACGACATCTGAGCCATCTATAAAATCCAGCGCCTTCCTTAAATATCAAAAACACAATAATAATCGGCGCTGTCTTTGACCTTTCAGGCGGGCCAATCTTGATTCAATTGCTTCTCCTGCATTCGCTCGCGGTACAAGAGGAGAAGGAGTTCACCAGCAGCGGACACGGCCGGTGTCGATGTGGATGAAATCAGATCCGGGATAGTAACCCACACCGCCCGCCTTCAGATCCATGGCCGCCCGTCGAAGTTTCTGAAGAGGGATACCGGGAATGCGGATGTCGACGGCCTTTCCGGACATATGAAGGCTTTTTTTGGCCACACCCAAACTTTTTTTGCGAAGTTTTTGATTTGTCTGGGGAGACCTGTAACCGGATATAATGTGAATGTTTTTGTCCGTCTTCAGATTTTTCTGCAGAACAAAAAGCATATCAAGGAGTTTCTTTTCGATCGGTTTAACCTCTCCCGTTCTGTGATCCCGCAGAATAAGATCGATCTGCTGAAGGGAATGAGGAACATAATCGCCGTCATTCCAGTAGCACGCGTCAAGAGTTTCACAGGTGTGAGTCTGATAAAAGGACAGAGTTCTCTCCCCTGAGAATGGAAGATCTAGACCGTTGAGCGAAAGTCCGGACAGAATCATGCCGGCGGCGGCACGCCCGCTCAAACGAAAAAATTCACGCCGGTCCATATACAATACCTCTCACATTTGTCGGAATTTAAATTTAATAGATTTATATTATAGCAGATTATTCTGATGAGTAAAGAGTTCACCCCGACATATTCACCACGCTACATTTCATCTTGTATGACGGGTTCCGCCCACATATAATGATGGGTGCGTATCCATTATAATTGGAACAAAAAAAACCACTCGGAAGGAGAATTGTCATGAATAAAATCAAAATTGCGACTCAGAATGCCCCCCAGGCGATCGGCCCCTATTCCCAGGCCATTCAAACGGGGGATCTCGTTTTTGTCTCGGGACAGCTCGGACTCGATCCGCAGACGGGTGAATTTGTCAGTGGAGGCATTCAGGACCAGACGCGGCAGGCATTGACCGGCATCAAAAACATCCTGACAGAGGCGGGTCTGACCATGGACCATGTCGTGAAAATGCACGGTTTTTCTGAACGACATGAACGACTTTGCCGCCATGAACGGCGTTTATGCCGAATTTTTCGCGGAGCCTTTTCCGGCCCGCGCCGCCTTCGAGGTCGCCCGGCTGCTCAAGGACGCGCTCATCGAA
>JAHIPL010000011.1 GCA_018894615.1 Acidobacteriota bacterium
CGCAGCAGTTCCCGTTCCTTCTGTCCGCGGATTTCGGCGCTGCGGCCGTCTCCCTCGGACCGGTACTTGGAGGCGATCCGCTGCCGTTCGGCGATCATCCGGTCGAAGACCTTGGCCTGAACCTCAGCAACATAATTGATCCGTTTGATGCGCACGTCCTTAAGTTCCACACCGAATTCCGGCGTGATCAGGCGCGCGCGTTCCAGAATCAGGGTGTTGATTTGTTCCCGTCCCTTGCTGATCTGCGGCAGGGCTTCCTGCTGGTCGAGAATGGCCGTCTCTTCGGTCTGTTCGAATTCCCGGTTGGATGTGCGGACGATTTCAATCAGATCGAACTGGGCGATGGCGTTCCTCGTCTCGCCGTCGATGATATCATCCAGGCGGGATTGGGCTCCGCGTTCGTCACGGACCCGCTGAAAAAATGTGAGCGGTTCACTGATGCGCCAGCGGGCGTAGGTGTCCACCCAGATGTAGCGTTTGTCCTTGGTCGGGATCTGATTGTCGTCGCCGTCCCACTCAAGCCAGCGCTTCTCGAAGTAATTGGCTGTCTGAATGAAGGGTATTTTGAGGTGAAGTCCCGGCTTGGTTTTGGCGTCTCCCATGGGCTCGCCGAACTGGGTGATGATGACCTGATTGGTTTCGGAGACGATGTAAAAGGCATCCGCGGCGAGGATGACAATGACGACGGCCAGGGCGACTAGTATGGCTATTTTTACCTGATTTTTCATTTTTTCACCTCCTCGCCGAGATTGAGAAGGGGCATGACATTGGTCTGCTTCTCGTCGAAGATAATCTTTTTGGTCATTTTAGGAAGAATTTCGTTGATGGCCTCGAGATAAAGCCGTTTCCGCGTGACAACCGGCGCCCGGACGTACTCTTTGTAGATGGAGCGGAACCGGGCGGCGTCACCCTCCGCGTTGTTGGTGCGTTGGGTGGCGTATCCCTCTGCAGCCTGGATCATCTGAGCCGCCTCACCTTGCGTGCGCGGGATGACCTGGTTGTAATCGTTCCAGGCCTCATTGATTTTTCGTTCCTTTTCCTGTTGGGCCTGGTTGACCTCGTTGAAAGAGGGCTGAACAGGGGGGGGAGGGTTGCTGTCCTGAAGAACAAGCTGGTTGACCTCGATGCCGATTTCATACAGATCACACAGCGTTTGCAGCATCTCCTTGGATTCCAGGGCGATGCGGGCCCGGCCGATAGTGATGACCTCGTCCACCGAACTGTCCCCGACGAGGGTGCGGATGACGGCTTCATTCATGTACCGGAACGTCGCTTCGGCATCCCGCAGTTTGAACAAGTACTTGTAGGGATCCTTGATCTTGTACTGAACGATCCACTCGACGATGGCCACGTTCAGGTCACCGGTCAGCATCTCCGCTTCCCCCTTGGATTCGGGTGTGACGGCATACTGGGTTTGAATGCCCGGCCGGCTCGTGCGGAAACCGAACTCCTGTTTGAGTTGGCGCTGGACAGGCACCTTGGTCAGTGCTTCGATTCCCAGCGGAATCTTCAGATGGAGCCCGGGATCCGAAGTCCGGACGAATTTTCCGAATCGCAGAATCACCCCCATCTCCTCCGGGCTGACCTGATAAAAAGATCCGGCCAGAAGAATGATGATGACCACTCCGATCACACCCAAACGGATGTAGGTTTTGTTGATTTTCGGTAGCTTAAAGTCCAGGGATGGAAAATCACCGTTGCTCATATGGTCCTCCTTGCTTTGATGAATACGAAATCATAATAACATACAGTATGAATAAGTGATAGTATTCAAGTCCCGTTCAAAAAAACTTAAAAAAAATAGTGTGTCATTCCAATCCCTCCTGAATGAAGCATGCAGATGATTGAATTGTTCGATTGATCTACTACGGATGCCCTTTTTTGATGGAGGACAGAAGCGAATCCAGATCCGTCAGGTCTGAATCGCGGATGGAGAGGGCTTCGGAATCGATCTGTCCGACCGTTTTGAGGCCGGAGCCTGTGATCACGAGAACACAGCGGGAGCGCCTGTCGACCGGATGAGACCGGGTGAATTGAATCCATCCGGCCAGCGTCGTGGCGGAAGCGGGCTGACAGAAAATGCCTTCGAGGGCGGCCAGCTCCTGCTGCGCCTGCAGGATCTGTTCATCGGTGACGGCTGTCATTTCGCCTTCATGCTCTTTCATTTTTTTCAGGACAAGGCTGCCCGCCGGAGGGTCGGGATTGGAAATGGCATGGGCGATGGTATCCGGTTTTTCGATCCGGGTAACCCGGGCGTCTCTGCGCTCGAAAGCCTGAACGATGGGAGAGCAGCCTGCGGCCTGGACACCGATCATACGCGGC
>JAHIPL010000089.1 GCA_018894615.1 Acidobacteriota bacterium
ACCGGCCTCAAGCGGATCACCAGGGGCGACACTTTTGCGTTGAGAGAGCTGAAGTGGAAATCCCTGACGACACCCACCACGTTTCCCGGAACGCTCCACATGGTGAAGGGTTTGCCGACACCAGGAACGCCGTCTTGATGTAGCTTAAAAACATGCCTTTCCTCCCTCACCCGATGTACTTTACTTATACGGAGGGGCTTTATCAAGAGTTCCCTTTGAGATGAAAGTGATCGGCTTATCTTTGTCTGGAAATTGACCCGACATTTCAGACTGTGATATCTTCGTTCTCTACCTGGAATCAACAGGAATACGGTGTTTACTCATTTGTTTCAATGACCTCGGTTGATCATCAGAGGATTTAAGATGGAGTCCCACCGGGGTCAGCTTTATTTCTCGAAATCCTCTTTCTTCATTCCGGATTGTCTAAGGATCGAGTGGAAAGTCCCTATAGGAATCTCTTTTTTTGGATGAGGAACAATGACAGTCTTGTTTTCTTTCCTAAGTTTTATATGGCTTCCCTTTTGTCCGACTTGAACGAAACCATGATTTTCAAGAATTCTAATGATTTCCTGAGAGGAAAAGAGCCTAGACATTAACTATGGTCTCACCAAACAATATTTCATCTATTTGAACGTATTCTTTTTTTCCTTTGTCCCCCTCAAAATAGAGTTCAAGTGCTTCTTTTATGTTGCTTTGGGCTTCTTGAATAGATTCCCCGAAACTTGAGACATCTACATTTAGACATTGGGCGACAAAATATTTTCCTTCCCTATAGATGATATATTTCAGTGTCATGATATCCTCTTTGTATTTTTATTATACTTCTGTTACTGATTCAATTCAATTTCATTTTTTCAGGCATTATACTTAACTCGCGTGAGCCGCACAAATACAAAGAAGCCTTATAGAGGGGCTTATTGAGGATAATAAGAGTGGGGTCCCTCAGGGGTCAACTTTATAACTTTTTTGAGGCAGGGAAGTGGTTTATAATTGAGTAAAAGGCTTTTTGATCTATTGCTTAAGAAATCAGCGAAAGTGTCTGAAACCATTTGACGACATACAGTCACTCCCAGTGACCGCTTCTACGAAAAAGACAAAAAGATCCTTATACAAAGGCAAAGGACAAAAACAGAGACCATGTCTCAGAGGAGGGAAATCTATCAATCATTTTTGATAAATAACTTGACGTGAGGAATTAATTAGGAATAAATTGAAAAGGCAATATCGTCGCTTAAGGGAGTGTCCGAATCATTTGACGACATACACTTGTGGTAGAATATTCAAGATACTTTAATTCAAGTAAATCATATCCTCAGGAGGAGAAAATGCGTCGCACTTTCTTTCCACTCGTAATATTTCTTGCTTTCACGACATTTCTTTCCGCTCAGGAAACAGCGCAGAACCATGTACAAGCGCAAGAACTGAATATCACTCTGTATAGAGATGCTATTACCGAGATCGACCGACAGTATCACATAAACCGCAACAAATTGAGAGACGAAACCTACTATTGGACGCTAGCCGAGGTCTGGAACCAGGAAGTCTTCCAATCTGTTGAGTCTGGCCATTTGGCCGAGCTGACGATACTGGAAGCAAAGCTGACGGCTGCGGGCAACCTCTCTGCAGATGGAAAGGTTTATATTCCCGGTTATGGTATTACAACGCAAAAGGTTCTTGCCTTGGCGGTGCAGGAGAAAAGGACTCAGATATCCCTGGCCAAGCAAACGTATAATGCCTCCAATTATGCCGTGTATATCCCCGGTATTGGCAATATAACAATGGGGGATATCATCAAAAAAATTTCAGACACAAGGAAGCAAGGAATTGATTACGGAAAAGCTTTGAGTGATGGCAAATTAGTAATCTCATATCCGCATCTGGGAAATATTACTAGGGAAATTCTAGCTGCTAAAATAACTAGTGAGCAAGGTTATATTAAGGGGATTCGTGATGAGGTTACTGCAGGTAAATATGTTTTCCATTCCCCTCATCTTGGCAATACCAATTTTTCAATCATAGACGATGCCATAAAAAAGGCAGAGGAGGAGCTGGCCAGACTTGCTGCTTCCTATGCTGACGGCACTTTGGTGATTTATCGTCACCCATATGGGGCCGTAAACCTCAATATTGTCAGAGATCGAATTGCAGCTAAAAACAAAGAAATAAGTGACCTCGAGACACAGATCAGAGATGGGAAATTGGCTGTCAGTTTTGGCGCAGGCATGATAAGCAATGAAACTGCCACGGCCAAGATCAATGCCATGAAAGCAAGTTTAGATCCTGTGGAGCTTACAATCTCTAGAGGTACATATCCGGTAAGACTTGCTATATTTGGTATGAGGGATCGGAATTTTATGCAGGCTGCTCTAAAGAGTAAAGGGGGTTATTCTGTTCCACAATTAGCAGCAGTGAGAAATGGCATAAATCACCTAGGTAGATTCGCCGGCGCAGATCTTGCAAATCGAAAAGCTGATATACTATTGTGGGAAGATTGGCGCAGGGCCATTCCTTCCGCGGCTAATTACAGACTTCAATATTTGGCAACCGAACTTAGCCTTTTAAAATCCCTGGGCAAAGAGTTTCTCGATGTTTATAATGATAATAGAGTAGTAATCAATAAGAAGATTGCCCGCCTTAAACAAAGTAAATTTCTCAAATACTTCAAATCAATTGTCCTGAGTCCATATAACGACAATGTATTAATCTACGAGAAAGAGAAGCTTGAAATTGCTCACCATGGCAGCTTCGTCAATAAGTACTATCAGTCGTTTATCACGCTAAAGGAGACCACAGGAAAGGCTACTTTCAAAATAGTAGCTGATAACTACATAAAGGAACTCAATAGACAAAGATCGTTTTGGAGTAGAGCTGGAAATGTTGCAACGATCCTCAACATTGGTGACGGCACAGCCATGGTTCCCGTGCTCGGTACAGCCACTGTACAAGCCCACCAAGCTAATTGCCAGCCGAGAGTGCGAACTCTTCTACAGCAAATCGAAGGTGTCCGGCACGGTGACCAACGTCTATATGTACTTGGTATAAATAGCGTTCCTAGCAGGAAGGAGCTGGATGCGCAAATTGACTTGGACAAACGGAATCTGGCAAAGCTGAACGCAACTATTAATGCCGGCGATTTCCATGTTGTCCTTCCTTTGGGAGCTGCCACAAGAAACAATGTGCAAAAAGCCATTGACGACAACAAACAGATTATTTACGACAAAACAAACGAAATGAGCAGTGGAGACTTTGCGGTAGTCCTGCCTGTGATCGGGAGGACAAGTAAAAACCTCCTAAACGAAATGATTGCGGCGGAGGGAAGCAAAAGGGATACCTGGATTGATGATATCGAAAATGGCAGATTGAAAATCTATCGTGGTGGCTGGTGGTTCACTAAAACCGAGCTTGAAAATGCAATCCAGGTTAAGAATAAAGAGATTGCCGATATCGATAGTCAGTTGGCCGCCGGGACATTTGTTGGATCATTCACAGTTAGAATGAATGGTCAACAGATCGAAGCTGCCCTCAAGGATCTTGATGCTAAAGCAAATGCGATTTCACAGGCAGTTTCCAGCAAAACATATGTGGTCAGAATGCCTCAAAACAACACTGACATTTCGCTTCAGCAAGCAGAGCAAGCTTTGGCGAATCCGAATATCAGCAGCCCGGATCGTGCCTATTATCAGCAAGCATTAGCTTTTGTCTCATCTGCGAGTGCACTGGAATTAAGAGTTATTGACCTTGAGAGAAATAAATTCAATCTCTGGAAATCTGACATTGTAAAACAGGCTGATTACCAGAAGGCCAGAATAAATCTTGATCTCAATTACTATAAGGTGCTTGATAGAAGAGAATTATCTATTGAAATAAAGAATGGCAAGGCTCACTGGGATCGTCGCATCAATTGGCTAGGGAGATATCTTCCTTTCCTCCCTTTAGGATAAGAGGGAATAACGCCGATGCCTTTTCTTAGAATTTTGCAGCTTTTGGTTCAGCGAGATTCGGACAGATGAAGGCATTTCTTTAACTACAGATCACCTGAAGAGATCTTAAGCTTGGTGTTGTTTAATCCTTGGGCGACTATGCTTAACGAGAATCAGTTCAATAGAGCCCCCAATATATAATAGAATATTATGTAAGCGGGAATGACGGGGGCAGGTCAGTATTGGGGCGGAAAGGAATTTTCAGTCTAAAGTATTGATTCTCGGGATAATAAGATGGGGTGAGTGAGGGGTTTCGAACCCCCAACCTCTGGAACCACAATCCAGTGCTCTAACCAGTTGAGCTACACCCACCGCACGTCGGAAGTGAACGCCATTTTCGCATCTTAGACAAATATTGTCAATATTGGGGACAGGCATCTTTTTTTCAGAAATATTTAAAATGGGGATTTAATGTCAACTGACCATGCTTTCCCGGAAAAAAGAATCATTTAAAAAAAGATTTTTGAAAAAAAGATGCCTGTCCCCAATTATTGGATGACGGCCGTCACTGTCCTTCGATCATGGAGAGAATGCCGTCCGAATCGCGCCACCGCTCCTTGACTTTGACCTTGAGGTCCAGGAAAATCCGCGCTTCCAGAATCGCCTCGATCTCCCGGCGGGCTTCGCTGCCAATATCCCGGATGTTGCTCCCCTGCTTGCCGAGGATGATTTTGCGGTGACCGTCCTTTTCAAGATAGATGGTGGCCCTGATGTACTTACGCGGCCTCATGTCCGTGGATTCCGGGCTTCGTTCCCGGTCCTCGATGCTTTCGATGTACACCGCCGTCGTGAAAGGCAGTTCCTCCCGGACGCGGGCCAGGATTTTTTCGCGGATGATCTCGGAAAAAAGAAAGCGGTCGGACTGCACGGTCAGATCATCGTCGTCGTAGAGTTTTTCCGCTTCGGGCATATAGGCGTAGATTTTGTCCTCCAGCACGTCCACCTGCGTTCCTCTCAGGGCCGATATGGGGATGATTTCCTTGAACGGCAGGAGGTCCTTGTACCGGTCGATGAGAAGGAGCACCTTCTCTTTTTTAATAGCGTCCACCTTATTGAGGCAGAGAATGATGGGTGTGGAAACTTTTTCCAAAGTCTCGATGACAAACTCATCCCCGTGTCCGTATTTCAGCCCGGCGTCAACGATGAGGCAAAGAACGTTCGCCGTTTCCAGCGAGGAATAGACAAAATTCATCATGCGGCGGTTGAGCTGATGGAGGGGTTTGTGAATACCGGGATTGTCGACGAAGATAATCTGTCCCCGGTCCGTGGTTTTGATGCCCAGGATGCTGGTCCGGGTGGTCTGCGGTTTGTCGGAAATGATGGCGACTTTTTCGCCCACAAGGGTGTTGATGAGGGTGGATTTTCCGGCATTGGGACGCCCGATAAGGGCCACATACCCCACTTTCATTGCCGTTCTCCTTCCTGGCTTTTGCGGACGCGCAGCATACGGATCTTTTTCTGGTCCACCTCGATCACTTCAATGGAGAGTCCCTTGACCTGAAATGTCTCTCCCTTTTCCGGCAGCCGTCCCAGTGTGTGTGTGATCAATCCGCCCACGGTGATATAATCGTCCTCCTCCAGGTCCGTCCCCAGAAGATCGTCCAGTTCCTCCACCGCGGCATCGCCCTCGACCAGATAGTCGCCCGGGCCCTGCTCGATGAACGAGGTTTCATCCAGGTCGTACTCATCCATGATTTCTCCGACGATCTCTTCCATCATATCTTCCATGGTGACGAGGCCCGACACGCCGCCGTGCTCATCGACGACGATGGCCATCTTCTGCTTGCGTTCCTGCAGTTCCTTGAGAAGCTCCGTCACCCGCATGGATTCCGGGATAAAAAACACCTCGCGGATAAGGGGGGCGATAGGGGATGTCCGGTGCCTGTCCTCCGAATATTCCAACAGGTCCTTGGCGACGACGATGCCTTCGATGCTGTCCACCCTGTCCTTGAAGACGGGGATGCGGGAGTGCTTCACCTTGATGACAAGGTTGCGCAGGGTCTGAATATCGGCGTCTTTTCGAATGGCGGCGATGGCCACCCGCGGGGTCATGATCTCGCGGACGATGGTGTCACCGAATTCGACCACGCTCTTCAGAAGGTCTCCTTCTTCCTTTTCGATGATGCCCCCTTCCTCCGCCTCCTCGATCAGAACATCGATTTCCTCTTCGGAAGCCTCATACTGTTCGTCATCGTCCCTCTCCGCGTCTTTTATGCGATTGAGCCAGAGAAAGGGTTTGGCCAGCATTCGAAGCATTTGTCCGGCCGGCAGAAAAAAATTGAGAACCTGAATTTTTCGGTGGAGCACAATCAGTCGCGGAATCCACTCAAAAAGAAGGAGATAGGCGCTGAAACCAGCCACAAAGAACCACAGGGGCCATGCTTTCAGCGCAGGAAAAGTCATTTGTAGATAAATAAAAAAGGCGATCAGGAGAAGAATCCGGAAAAATTCGACCGCCTGCTTCAGCTCATCGTATTTATCGATGATTATTGTCCGGTCCGACTTGTCTTTGGATTCGAGCTGCCGGGTGAGGGCCATTTTGGAAACAGCCTTTAATGCCAGATGAAAAAGGGACAGGATAAAAACGGCAAAAGCGCAAATGCCTGTTCCCAGCCAGGAAATCGGATCAGTGCTCATTGTAGTCCTTTAACAGCAGTTTTCTAATCAGTTCTTCCTCCTCCTCGAGGCCCCGGTCGTGTTCATAACCGAGAAGATGAAGGAATCCGTGAATGGTCAGTATTTCAAGCTCCCTCTCCAGACCGTGCGGTTTGCGGCGGCAGTTGCGAAACGCGATCTGGGGGGAAATGATGATGTCACCCAGGTAGTAAAGTCCATCGGCGGCCTTCTCCCCAACCGGGAAGCTCAGAACATCCGTCGGATTGTCTTTCTGAAGAAACTGGCGGTTGAGTTTTTTGATTTCCCTGTTGGGAACAAAGGCCAGCGTGATTTCTGCGGATTCGACGGAATAGTGCTCGATCAACTTGGCCAATATCTCCCGAAATTTATTTCTTTTGATCCAGAATCGTTTTTGGTTGTTTAATATTTCGATCATTACTGTTTTGGCCTTTGTTCTTCTTGGCGGCGTTTTTCTTCTCAAAATCGAATCCGGGGTATTCGATGCGCGGGTGATAAATGGTGTAGAGTGTCGATAAAAAGGATGCGGCGATGGCCCGGAGTTCCTTGAGGGAAAAATCGCACTCGTCCAGCTGGCCGTCCTCCATGTGTTTGCTGAACATTTCGGTGATCAGCCGCTTGAGGTTTGTCTCGGACGGAGCTTTGAGGCTTCGCGAGGCGGCTTCAATGGAATCCGCCAGCATGACCAGGGCCGCCTCTCTTCCCTTGGGAACGGGGCCCGGATATCGGTAGCTTTCCTCCCCCACCGTCTGCATGTGCGGATCGTATTCTTCCTTGGCTTTTTCAAAAAAGTAGCGGACGAGCGAGGTGCCGTGGTGCTGTTCGATGATCTCCCTGATTTTATGGGGGACTTTCAATTTTTTGGCCAGCTCCACCCCTTCCTTGACGTGGTTGATGATAACAAGGGTGCTCATGCTGGGTTTGAGGTCCTTATGCATATCGGGATTCCGGGTGCGGTTTTCGATGAAATACTCAGGCCGTTTTATCTTGCCGATGTCGTGATACATGGCGCCGGCCTTGACCAGCTGGGGATTGAGGTTGATTTCCCTGGCTGCTTCGGCCGCGACGGAGGCGACGACCAGGGAATGGTGATAGGAACCCGGTGCCTCAATGGCCATGCGTTTGAAAATCGGAAGGTCGGAGTTTGTGAATTCCAGCAGCTTGTTTTCGGTGAGGAAGACGAACGCGGTTTCAAAGACGGGCAGGCAGAGAAGTGCCAGCGCCGATGACAGCAGTCCGCCGATGACTCCCATCAGAATTTCACCCGTAAACTCTTGGAGGCCGCCCATCCGCTCCCGTATGAGATGGGTGGTCAGAATGACCAGAATATTGATCGGGGCGAGAATAAAAACGCCTGCGCGAAACAGAGAGGTCAGTTTTTGATTGCCGTAGAGCTTGATGCCGTAGATGGCGGCGATGCCGCCCACCAGGCTGAAGACCATCAGAAGAAAATTGGTGCCGAACAAATATCCGACAAGCAGGCTGTTGAGAACGGTGTAGATGAGAGCGACGGGACCGGTTGTCAGGTAGGCAAAAATCAGAACTCCCAGCTGAAAGGGGATGGAATACCAGTAGCTGGACTCGACCTGGAGGAACGGCATGCCGGATGTCGAGCTGAAGGTTTCGGCAAGAAAACCGGACAGCTTGTAGAGAAGCACGCTGAGAATGAGCATGACGATCATCATCTGGTAGTACTTGAAGGCGGTTAGCTGGTCATGCAGGGACTTGAGGTAATACCAGCAGGACACGAAGAGCAGGGTGATGAGAATGAAGGTGCCCGCAAAATTGACGAGCCAGGTCGGTTTCTCCTTCAGGTTCTGGTTGACCACCATGATCAGATTGGATGTCGCTTCGTCGACCTCGTCTCCCTTCCGCACAAGAACCTTGCCTTTTTTAATGTTGAAATAGATGGTTTCAATGCCGGCTTCGGTCTGCTCCTTTTTCGTCTGTGTGCGGGTGGGGTCATAGCGGACGTTGTTGGTGAGAAAAGCCTGGGCCAGGATTTCCATGACATCCTTGTCTCCCTGCGGAATGTCGAGGGTCTTTATCTGGCGGGACAATGCCTCCTTGCCCTCCTTGAGGTCCATGAGATCGGTGATGCGGATGGTTTTTTCGTTGCCGGCATCCCGGTAGAACAGGATGCCCTTTTCCGCTTCGCCGCGGCTGAGGAGGGAACGGGAGGCGAGAATCCCTTCGTCCAGGATCCTCCTCAGCAGATTGATCAGGTTCTCTTCGGTATTGGGGGAAAAATCGTTGCG
>JAHIPL010000090.1 GCA_018894615.1 Acidobacteriota bacterium
CCCCTGAAGAGCGATGATGGCCCTTCCTTTTTTGACATATTCCTGACACTTAAGAACCGCCAACTGTTTCTTGTGCTGGAGATCGACCGGAATGGTCCCGATTTTGGCGATATTGGCCGAAATGTAATCGACAAACAGATATTTGACCGGATTGATGAAAAAGTCCATCAGAAGACCGAGATTTCCCAGCTGCCGATTCAGATGGCTTCGCACCATTTCGGAAAAAGCCTTGCGGGTGAAGATGCTTTCATTGGCCGTAAAAAAGATGGGGCGGGGAAAAACCTTGAACAGGGTCGCGACATCCTTGTAGGAACCGGCGTGGTTGCCGACAATGATATTTCCCCCCTCCTTGATGATGTTTTCCACACCCTCGATGATCAGTTTTTTCCCGACAAGCGCAAAATCGCTCAGGCTGTGAATGGAGGAAGAGATATTCTTGAATTCCTCTTCATAGGATCTCATCGTTATTTCCCGCCGAACCTGGCCCTATTGTAACCAATTTAAGAAAAAAATTAAACAACCGGAACCGTTTCTTGTCGCATTTTTTTATTTGTGATAAGAATACATCCGTCCTATGAAAAAAATTCGATCGGACGGAAGGAAACTTTTTCATGATAACATTAATTCAGGGGGGTGATATCTACGCGCCCGAATATTTGGGAAAAAAGGATATTCTGGTCACCGGCACGTCCATCGCGGCCGTCGTCGAACCGGGACAGGTTGAAATCAAGGGAGTCCCCTTCGAAATTCTATCCGCTGAAGGAATGTCCGTCGTTCCCGGTTTTATCGACAGCCACGTTCACATCCTGGGAGGAGGCGGAGAGGGCGGACCGTCCACCCGGGCGCCGGAGATCCGGATGGAGGAAATCGTCAAAAGCGGTGTCACAACCGTCTTCGGGTGCCTGGGAACGGACGGGACAACACGTCACATGGAATCACTTCTGGCCAAGGCGTTCGGCCTGGAAAAGGAAGGTATCAACACCTGGATCTTTTCCGGTTCCTACCGCGTCCCTCCCGTATCCCTGACGGGAAGCATCCGATCCGATCTCATTCTGATCGATAAAGTGATCGGCGCCGGAGAAATCGCCCTCTCCGACCACCGCTCCTCTCAACCGACTTTCACGGAATTCATCAAACTGGCGGGTGACTGCCGGGTGGGGGGAATGCTGGGAGGGAAGGCCGGAATTCTTCACTGCCACATGGGATCCGGTTCCCGAAAAATGGAGTATTTTCACCGCCTCCTTGCAGAAACGGAAATCCCGGCCACGCAGCTGATCCCCACTCACACCAACAGGAATAACGATCTGCTGGAAGACGCCGTCTCATTCATGCGGAACGGGGGGTACGCGGACCTGACGGCGGAACTGGACCCGGCCTCGGAAGAGGACCATGTCTCTGTCGCCTCAAGCATCCGGTTTCTCAGGAGCCGAGACATTCCGGTCACACAGCTCACCGTCAGTTCAGACAGCAACGGCAGCCTTCCCGTCTTTGATAAAAAGGGCAAACTGACGGGTCTGGCCATCGCAACGGAAAAAAGCATGCTGTCCAATTTCCGCCATCTTGTTCACACCGGGGTTCTTTCAATGGAAGACGCTCTTCTCCCCTTCTGCACCAACGCGGCGGAATTTTATCATCTGAAAAACAAGGGGAAACTGGCCGCCGGATTCGATGCCGATCTCATCTGCCTGGACCGGGAGCTGAATCTGGTGAATTCCATGATTAAAGGAGAGACCATGCTCAAGGAAGGACAACTCATCAAAAGAGGCACTTTTTCAAACGAATAAACAAGGAGACATTCTGTGACGAAAACACCCACAACCCATTCAAGACGCGAGCCGGGTCTCGCCGTCGCCCTCATTCCCCTGATCGCCATGGGCCTGCTTCTCGGGATCGGTTACGGCATCTATAAAATTCGCCCCCAGGTCCTGCTGGTCGCAGCCGCTTTCCTGACGGGCTGCCTGGGCTTTTTTCTGAAGTTCAAATGGCAGGACATGGAGAGAGGGATCGTCGACAGCATCCATAAAGCCATGCCGGCCATTCTGATCATGCTCTGTGTCGGCATTCTGATCGGCTCCTGGATCGCCGGCGGCACTATCCCCATGGTCATCTATTACGGACTGAAACTCATCTCCCCGAAATTTTTTCTGGTGACGGCCTGTTTTGTCTGTTCCCTCACGTCCATCGCCACCGGAACTTCCTGGGGAACCATCGGAACCCTCGGCGTCGCCTTCATCGGGATCGCCATGGGACTGGGGATTCCCCTGGGCCCCGCCGCCGGAGCCATCGTCGCCGGGGCCTACTTCGGGGACAAGATGTCTCCTTTTTCCGATGTCACGAACCTGGCTCCCGTGGCTGCCGGTTCTAACCTTTTCGACCACATCAAACACATGATGTGGTCGGCGACACCGGCCTGGCTTCTGGGCATGTTCGTCTATTTTATCGTCGGCCTTCGCTACGGCTCCGATTCGGTCCATTCGGATACCCTTTTGCTCATCACCAGCACTCTGAAGACGCACTTCCGATTTCATGTTCTGCTCCTTCTCCCCATGGTCATCGTCTTTTATTTCGCGGCCACCAAAAAACCGACCATTCCCGGCATGCTGCTTTCCTCCCTGGCCGCCGGGGTGCTGGCCGTCATCTTTCAGAAGGCCTCCATTCCCGATGTGGCCACAGCCATGAACACGGGCTACATCGCTCAGACGGGCGTCGCCCAGGTCGATCAACTCATCTCGAGGGGCGGCATGATGAGCATGATGGAGACCCAACTCGTCGCCTTCACGGCTTTCAGTTTCGGCGGGATCATGCAGAAAACAGGGCTGCTGCAAATCATTCTGGACCGGGTCATGAAATTCGCCGATAAGGTCTGGAGCATTGTGCTGACGACCATCGGAGCGTCCATTTTAACGGCTCTCGTCACCGGCAGTTCCTATCTGTCCATGATCATTCCGGGGGAACTCCTGGCTCCCGTCTTCCGGAAAAAAAATCTGGCCGCTAAAAACCTCTCGAGAATTGTCGAGGAAAGCGGCGCCATCATCGTACCGCTCATTCCCTGGAGCATGGCCGGCGTCTATATCACCGGAACAATCGGAGTTTCAACATTCTCCTACCTGCCCTGGGCCATCATGAATTACGTGTCCGTCCTCATTCTGGCGCTGTTTGGATTCACCGGGTGGACCATGGCCGCACGAAAAAGGGAGGATGAAACTCAGATCGGCAGCTGATGCCATCAAATCCGGGATTTTTCCCGATTGATAAAAGAGAACACATTTGCTAGATTGTTTTTATGGCATCGAATAAAAACAGTGTCTTTCAGATTGAGTGTCCCGACTGCCGCACCATTCTCTGGATCGATCCGGTCACCCGCAAGGTCCTGAAAAAGGAAAAGGCAAAAAAAAAGAAGGGGAATCTCGACGACCTTCTTCTCAACGAAAAAAAACGAAAAGAGGGATTTGACCGCAAACTGGAAGCCACGGCCGAACTCCAGAAGGAAAAATTGAAACGCGCCAGGGAACAGTTCGAAAAAGCCTTCAGCCGGACAAAAGACAAATAACGGATTTTATGAATCATTCAGGTTATTTGTTCTCGGGGATTTCGATGTCATGTTTTTTAATTAGCTTGAACAAACCCTGCCGGCTCAATCCCAGATTTTGCGCCGTCTTGTTCCGGTGGAAATTGCAGCGCTTGAGGGCTTCTCTGATATAAAGCCTTTCAAATTCAGCTCTCGCCTGAATAAATCCGTACAATGACGACTGAGCTCTCCGGCGGCCGATGATCCGTTCCGTAAGAAATTCTTCTGTCAAAACCGTGTCTTCCTTCGAGAGGATAAGACACCTCTGAACTTCGTTCTGGAGTTCCCTGATATTGCCGGGCCAGGAATAGTTGAGAAGAAGATTGAGCGCACGCTCAGAAAAACAGGGGGTGACGCGGCCCAGCTCTTTGGAATACCTGGACAGAAAATGGTCAAGAAGAGGGACGATCTCTTCCCGCCGGTCCCGAAGAGGGGGAATATCGATCACAATTATTTTTAATCGATAGTAGAGATCCTCACGGAATCGGCCGGCCTCGATTTCGCTGTCGACATCCTTGTTTGAAGCGCTGATAAATCGGACATCCACCCTCCGGATCAGGTTTTCACCCACCCGGCGCGTCTCTTTTTCCTGAAGGACCCGAAGCAATTTAACTTGAAGCGACGGAGGCAGTTCCGCCACTTCATCCAGAAAAAAAGAGCCCCGGTCCGCCTCCTCGATCAATCCCATGCGGCTCCGCACAGCCCCCGTAAATGCGCCTTTGGCATAGCCGAAGAGTTCGCTTTCCAGCAGATGTTCCGGAATGGCGCCGCAGTTGACGGCGATGAAGGGGGCGGAGCGGCGGGATCCCCTCTCGTGAATGGCTCTGGCGATCAATTCCTTTCCGGTCCCGCTTTCACCCTGAATGAGGACCGGCACATCGGTGTCTTTCACCCTCTCGACGATCTCCATCATTTCCTCAAAACTCCTGCTGTGTCCTATCATGTTTTTACCCCGGCTCTATGGAAGACAATAACCATTAAGGGTGACGCACCGGTCCCAATTGAATTCTCACGGTGAAGAAAAAAGAAGGGATCTCAGGAACCGGTTTTTTTTCTGAGGGACATCAATTTGGAACGGACATCCCGATAGCGGGGATTCCAGTCATGGATTTCCTTATAGAGCTTAGACGCGCCGGCCCCGTCATTCATGGCCTCATACAGTTCGGCCAGCTCATATTTCAGGGCCCAGTCCTGGGCCGATCCGTCGGGAACCAGGTCCCTGGCCCGAAGAACCCATTCCAGAGCGTGTCCGAAGTCACCGGATTTCCTGTAACAGAGACTGATGAGATTGAAACAGTCCATCCGCATGGTCTCGTTCCCGGCCGCCACCTTAAATTCTTCGACGGCTTCCTGATACAGCTCCTGCTCGAGGAAAGCGATTCCGAGGGTGTAGCGGCTTTCATAATCATCCTTGCCGAATTTGGATTCCATCCCCTTACGAAATTCACGGACGATTTCACCCAGGTCCTTTTCCTCGATCGCGGTTGGCTGCTGATCTTTCGAAGAAGAGAAGGACCGGATGGACTGGAGTTCTTCTTCGATAATCCAGGAGAGATCATAATAGCCCGCAGGCTGCCGTGCCTCCTCTCCGCCGGGAAAAAGGTCCATCCCTTTGAAGATGTCCCGTGAAGTCAGGGCCGCCTCCTGTTCCGCCCCCTTCAGATCGACTGACACCGGTGGGGAGGCAGGGTCCACGCTTGGATCCTTAAACTCACCCTTCTCATTCGACGGGAGAGCTTCGATTTCCTTTTCTTGAATTCTTGAAGTGATGCGCCTTACTTCGTCGATTTTATTCACGATCCGACGGTCTTCTGGATAGGACCGCTGCATCCCCGTTTTTTCCCAACAGGTCTTCAACCGCTGTCTGAGTTCGGTTTCATCAGGGACGACCTTCAACATGTCCTGCAGAAGAGAAAGATATGCCTTCGTGTTTCCGCTTTCGGCATGCACGGAGAGAAGGACTCGGCCGGCCAGGAGATAATCCGTTGTGTTGGCCTGCATCTTATAAATGGAGATCAACTTCATCAGAGTCGAAACATGGGTGACATCAGAGGCAAGAATCAAACCAAGAATTCCGATGGCTTTGGACACTTTATGTTTGCCCAGCAATCCATCCGCGATTATTTCATATTCCCTGAAAGCCTCATCCGGCTGACCACGAACGAGATGGATTTTTCCCAGCTTAATTTTGGTCTTGATATCATTGGGACGTATTTCGGCGATTTTGAGGTAGAGGCGTTCGGCATCCTCGATTTCATCTTGGGCGAAATGAAGATCCCCCAGAGAAAAAAGAGCAGCGATATTGTTTTCGTTCCGGTCAAGAAGCTTTTTGAGAAGGACAAAGGCCTTTTTCAGCTGATTCCGCCGGGAGTAGAGGAGAACCAGCCGCTCCAGAGTCGCCGCGTGATC
The DNA here is from genome assembly GCA_018894615.1 of Acidobacteriota bacterium. Taxonomy (GTDB): domain Bacteria; phylum Acidobacteriota; class Aminicenantia; order Aminicenantales; family Aminicenantaceae; genus JAHIPL01. The sequence goes on from JAHIPL010000090.1 coordinate 5,978, forward strand.
GTCCATGGTTTCGATGGCCTGCCACAGATTCTGTTCCGCTTTGTCGTACTCTTCCGCCCGCATGTCCCATTCCGCCGCTTTGTTGAGCTCTTCAACAGCCTTCCGTTTATCTCCCAGTTCCCTGTGTATTCGAATGAGAGACATGCGGGAATCATTATCATCGGAATTGATCTGCAGGAGCTTGTCCAGAAACTCGACCGCCTTCTTTTTCTGCCCGTTTCTGATCAGACGATCCGCCAGTATTTTGTATTCCCGTCCTGCATCCGACAGAAAGCCCCGTTCCCTGTACAGGTCGGCCAGTTTTGCCGACGCCGGAATATCATGGGGAATGTACTTGTTTATCCTCCGGTGAATGGCGATGGCTTTTGAATAGAGTCCTTTTTGCTCATAAAAATCTGCGATGTCCCGGAAATACTCAACCGCCTTGTCCGGCTTTTCCGCTTTGATATAGAGATCGCCGATGATGGTCTTGACTGAAACATCCTGTTCCTCGCCTGTCAGAAGGATTTTGTACTCAGCCGCAGCCTCAAGGTATCTGCCCTTTTTGACGAGCCGTTTCGCCTGGGCGAAAATCCTGTCCCTATCCATTGGACCACTCGAATTCAAGGTTTTTGACCAGGCGGAAGGAATGCCTGTGAAGTGCGGTGGGACCTAAATCCTCCAGCGCCCGGTAGTGTCCCAGGGTGGCGTAGCCCTTGTGCCGTGCCAGGCCGTAGCCCGGAAAAAGGGAATCCACCCGAAGGAGAAAATCATCCCGTAAAACCTTGGCCAGAATGGACGCGGCGGCGATGGTCGTGCTCCGACCGTCCCCTCCCGGAATTCCCATCTGGGGACATTCGGCCTCTCGGAGGGGGAATCCATCCACAAGGAGGAAATCGGGAGAGAGGGACAGTTCACTCAGCGCCCTTTTCATGGCCGTCATGGAAGCCCAAAAGACATTCTGTCGATCGATTTCCTTTGGAGAAGCGAAACCCACGCCGACGGCGGAGGCGGCACAGAGAATGGATTCCGCCAGGCAGACCCGCCTGCGAGGGGACAGGCGTTTTGAATCTTCTACGGCCTCCACCCAGCCGTTTTCGGATATATCCGCGATATCGGGGGGGAAAACGACGGCGGCGGAAACGACCGGGCCGAAAAGAGCTCCCCGGCCCGCTTCATCCAGTCCGGCGACGGCGCGGAAGCCCTTTTCCCAAAGACTGCGTTCGATGGTCAAATCCGCCACATGATCACCCGGCATCCAGGATTTGAAGGTATTATACAGGATAACGCACGACTCAACAATCCATCGGCGGCATCCTGCTTCGTTGCGGCGGATTCGCGGTAGGGTTCAGTTTTTCTTCTTTTTTTCCTTCAGGCGCGCGGCTTTTCCCCGCAGATTCCGGAGATAGTACAGCTTGGCGCGGCGAACCTTTCCGTGGCGGATGACTTCAATGGTTCGGATCATCTTCGAATGGAGGGGGAAAATCCTCTCCACGCCTATTCCAAAGGAAATCTTTCGGACGGTGAAGGTCTCCTCCACACTCGATCCTTTTCGTGCGATCACGTCTCCACGAAAAATCTGTATGCGTTCCTTTTCCCCTTCGCGAATGACGACGTGAACCTTGATCGTATCGCCTATCTGAAAATCAGGGATATCGCTCTTTATATTGTCCTTTTCAACCATTTCCACGAGATTCATTTCCTTTTCCTTTCTCTTCTGTTTTCCTTATCGGGAAGAAGATCCGGACGAACGGCCGATGTTTTTTTCAGGGCCATCGTCCTCCTCCATTCCGCAATCTTTTTATGGTCCCCGGAAAAAAGCACTTCGGGAACCGCGTATCCCTGGTAATCCCTGGGCCGCGTGTAATGCGGGCAGTCCAGGATTCCGTCCTGAAAAGAATCCATGGCCACGGATTCCTCCTTTCCGATGACGGACGGAACAAACCGTGAAACCGCATCCACAAACACCCAGGCTGCGGGCTCTCCACCGGTCAGGATGTAATCTCCGATGGATATCTCATCCGTCGCCAGATGCTCAATCACCCGCTCATCGATCCCTTCGTAACGCCCACACACCAGGAGAATCTGGCTGCAGCCGGCCGCTTTTTCCGCCAGGGCGCTGTTCAACCGCTGTCCCTGGGGCGAAAGGACATAGACAGGACTCTCCTTCGAAAGGCGGTTTGTTTCCACCGCCCGGAACAGGGGATCCGGCATCAGGACCATTCCCGGACCGCCTCCAAAAGGCCTGTCGTCCACCTGTCTGTGCTTATCGGTGGTGTAGTCGCGAAGGTCGTGGACCCTGATATCCAGAAGGCCCTTTTCGATGCCTTTAGCGACAACCCCTTCCTTGAACACAGACCCGAACATATCGGGAAAGATGGTTATTATATCAAATCTCATCTATCTCTAAAAGCCCGTCCGGAGGATCGATGACAATCGTTTTTTTGTCCGGATCGATTGTCCTGCAGATTTCCTTCGTCAGGGGAATGAGCCGTTCCTTTTTCCCTTTCCCCACGACGAGGCATTCATTGGCGCCCGCGGACAGAATATCCGTCACTTCCCCTACCAGACGCCCGTCTTCCCTCCACACGACACATCCAACCAGCTGGTAGGCGTAAAATGAATCGTCTTCCAGCTCTTGAAGGCATTCTTGCGGCACCAGAATTTTCGCTCCGACGAGTTCGGATGCCTGCGCGATGGAATCGATCCCTTCGAATTTGAGAATAAGGAAGGAGAGGTGCGTCCGGGAACTCTCGACGGTGAACTCTTTCCCGGTTCCTTTTATTTCAAGAAACACCCAGGAAAAAAAAAGGCGCTTCCAAGGATGCATCAAAAAGCCTGGCTCTGACTTCCCCTTTATTCCCCTGTGTTCTTCCGATACGACCGACGGCTACCAACTTATGGCTTTTCAATGATCTCCAGATTAAATCTCCTTCTCAGTTTCATTCCCGCGGCCCCGAGAATCACCCGCATCGCCCGCGCTGTCCGTCCCTGCTTTCCGATAACCTTTCCCAAATCTTCTTGAGCGACCTTGAGCTCAAGGATGGTGGTTTGCTCTCCCTGAAGTTCGGAAACATGTACCATTTCAGGATTGTCAACCAATGCTTTTGCAATCATTTCAACGAGTTCTTTCATCTGGTACCTCCTTTTTTTTCCATTCCTTGGACGTATTATCAGTATTCTGAACCTTAGTAATCAGGGATTGAACCGTTTTTGAAGCCTGAGCGCCGTTTCCTATCCAGTAATTGACCCTGTCCAGATCAATTTTGATGACGGGAGGTTCATTTAAAGGATCATAATAACCAACGACTTCCTTCGAGCGGCTTTCCCGGGGACGTCTTGAGTCGGTCACCACAATGCGGTAAAAGGGCTTCTTCTTTGCTCCGAGTCTCGTCAAGCGAATTGTAACCATCGTTCTCCACTCTTTCTGTATTGAAAATCAAAAAATTGATGATAGCTAAAAACATTGTATAAGTCAACTGATTTTAAGAGGTTAAACCTTCCCCTCCGGGTGGATGAGCCCTGGTATTCGGCTTTTTTCGGCAGGGAATAATTCCGGAATCCGGCAACGATCAAGGCTATATCCCTTTCATACCCAACAGTTTTTGAAAAGTGCTCTTTTTCATCATTTTTTGCATTTCAAAAAACTGTTTGAGCAGTTGATTGACATCGGAAACCGAACGTCCGCTCCCCCTGCTGATCCTCGCCCTTCGGCTGCCGCTGACGATTTTGGGGTTTTCCCTCTCTTTAGGCGTCATGGAATTGATGATCGCTTCAAAATGAAGGATTTTTTTATCGTCGATAATCCCCTTGTTCAGGTTTCTGAACGGCCCGCCCTGGGGAAGCATGCTGAGCATCTGGGACATCGAACCCATTTTTTTGAATTGAAGAATCTGTTTTCGAAAATCGTCCAGAGTGAACTCCTGCCGCCTCATTTTCCGGGCCATTTCAGCGGCTTCCTCGGTATCCGCTTCCGATTCAGCCTTTTCGATCAGGGTCAGCATATCCCCCATCCCCAGAATCCGGGACGCCATCCGATCGGGATGAAACATTTCCAACTGATCGTACTTCTCCCCCACACCGACATATTTGATGGGTTTCCCGGTGACGGACACGATGGAGAGTGCCGCCCCTCCCCGGGCGTCGCCGTCCAATTTCGTCAGAATGACGGATGTCAAACCGATCTGTTCATCAAATGCCAGCGCACTTTTGACCGCATCCTGACCGGTCATGGCATCTCCCACATAGATCACTTCATCGGGCACAAGCGTTTTTTTGATCAGAAGCAGTTCATCCATCAGGTCCTGATCGACATGAAGACGCCCGGCCGTATCCACGATCAGAGGGCTTTGGGATTGAATTCGGGCCTGCTCCATCACCTCCGCCAACGCCTTCAGCGGTTTTTCCATCTGTCCGCGGGACAATCTGTAAAAAGGAAGTTTGAGATTGTGGGCGATCATCTGGAGCTGATCCTGGGCGGCGGGACGCTTGAGATCGAAGGACACAAAGAGGGGATTTCCCCCGGCCTGGGAAAGTAGTCTTCCCAGTTTTCCACAGGTCGTCGTTTTTCCCGACCCCTGAAGCCCAACCAACATGTACTTGGACGGCGGTATGGAACCGATATTCAGCTTCCTGTCGTTCGAGCCCAGAATAACGGTCAGCTCGTCTCGAATGATTTTGATGACCTGCTGAGCAGGGGTCAGGCTCTCCAGGACTTTTTCATTCAGGGCTTTCTCCCGGATCTTTTTTTCGAACTCTTTGACGACGGTGTAATTCACGTCCGCTTCGAGGAAGGCCAGGCGCACCATACGCAGGGCTTCCGTCATGTTTTTTTCCGTGACTTTCCCTTCGCCGCGGAGAAATTTGAGCGCTTTCTGCAGCCCGTCGGACAGCTGATCGAGCATTCGGTCACACCTTCAAAATAAAGATAGGAATAATTGTACCACAAAGGAACCGGCCGGCCCAGCTTGACTTTTCATCACAAAGCCGATAAGGTATATTCACTTTTTTACTCAGGGAGAACCGGGTCAACATGCGCCAAAAAATAGATTATAAAGAGATCACAACATTGATCGACCTTCTGGAGGAACGCCAGATTTCGGAGTTCGAACTGGAAGTCGAAGACTTCAAAATCAAAATCTCCCGCGGCCCCAAGGGGCCTGTTTTCAGCCAGCCCGACCAGCCTGCGGTTTCCGACCCCGAAGGCGTGAATGCACAGGCCGCAGCGAACGTCCGGCAGGAAGAGGAGCGAAAGGGACTTCACATCATTCGCTCTCCCATGGTGGGAACGTTCTACCGCGCGTCCGATCCGTCATCCCCCCCGCTTGTGGAAATCGGAGAAACCGCCCTGACGGGGCAAACCCTCTGCATCATTGAAGCCATGAAGCTGATGAACGAGATCGAATCCGATGTCGAGGGCGAGGTGGAGGAAATTTATATCGAGAACGGACAGCCGGTCGAATACGGACAGAAACTCTTCGGCATCAAAGCCAACTGATCGAGAACCCATGTTTTCAAAAATACTCATCGCCAACCGCGGGGAAATCGCTCTGCGGATCATTCGCGCTGCCAGGGAAATGAGCATCAAAACCGTCGCCGTCTATTCCGAAGTCGATGCGGGAAGTCTTCACGCCTTGATGGCCGATGAGAAGATCTGCATCGGCCCGGCTAGACCGGCGGAAAGTTATCTCAGCATCGCCGCCATTCTCTCCGCCGCGAAAATCACCCGGGCCGACGCCGTCCATCCCGGATACGGATTTCTGTCCGAAAATCCGCGGCTCCCGGAAATCTGCGAATCGGAAGGCATCACCTTCATCGGGCCGCCCGCAAATATCATGCGTCTCATGGGAGACAAGAACAGGGCCCGCCGTGAAATGATCAGAGCCAAGCTCCCTGTCATCCCGGGAACGGACAATATTCTGGAGGATATGGAGGCGGCCAAAAAGGCGGCCAAGGACATCGGCTATCCCGTCATACTCAAGGCCTCGGCGGGAGGCGGAGGGAAAGGGATGCGCATCGTCCGCAGCGAATCCCAGATGGAAGACATGTTTTCCATCGCTCAGAACGAAGCGAAAGCCTCGTTCGGTGTCCCCCACCTCTATATGGAAAAATTTATGGTGATCGCCCGGCATATCGAAATCCAGATCGCCGCCGACAACCACAATCGTGTCGTGGCCTTCGGGGAAAGGGAATGTTCCGTTCAGCGCAGACACCAGAAGATGATCGAAGAAACCCCATCTCCCTTCATCACCAAATTGGTCCGGCAGAAACTCATCCGGGCCGCGGCGCATGCGGCGCAGTTCATCGGCTATCGCAGCCTCGGCACCTTTGAATTCCTCGTCGACGAAAAAAAGAATTTTTACTTCATGGAAGCCAACACCCGCGTCCAGGTCGAGCACCCGATCACGGAGATGGTTTACAACATCGACCTGATCAAGGAGCAGATCCGAATGGCCGCCGGTGAAAAACTCACGCTTTCCCATAATATCCCCCTGCTGGGACACGCCATTGAATGCCGGATCAACGCCGAAGATCCGGACACCTTCATTCCCTCGCCCGGGAAAATCGAATTTATCGTTCTTCCGGGAGGACAGGGGATTCGGGTGGACACCGCCGCTTACACAGGCTGGAGAATTCCTCCCGATTACGACTCCATGATCGCTAAAATTATCGCCTTTGCGCCCTCACGAAAGGAGGCGATAGAAAAAATGGCGACGGCGCTCGAGATGACGACCATCGTCGGAATCAAGACCAATATTCCTCTTCAGATGGCGATCCTGGCCAACACGGATTTCAAGAAGGGCAACTACGACATTCAGTTCATGGAAAAATTTTTAGGAAGCGACAGGTCGGACTGATCAGCGGAGCCCGAACGTGACCTGGAAATACCCCTCATTGTCCGGAAAAACGATGTCGTTGACTCCCAGGCACAGCCGGCCGTCCATGGGGATGGTCGCCAGCGTTCCCCGTCCGATGAAAAAATAAGCCGTCTGTTCATTTCTTTTTTCTTCTCCGGTCTCTTCGTCCGTCTCGACGGAAATGAGTTTGACGACCTTTCCGATAAGAGATCCGATATTGTGATCTTTCATCCATTTCTGGACAGTCGAATAATCCATCCCGTCGGGACCGCAGTAGGCGATGGGATTTCCAATCTGGAGAGAGATGTTTCCTGAGGAACGGAAGAGGACGGTCTGCCCTTCAAAAACGGAAAAACCGGTGTCCGTCCAAGCGTTGTTGCTCAACACGCGGATTTCATGGGTTCGGCCGGGCATCAGAGGATTTTTCATGGTGTTCTGCGGGACGATGAGGATCTCTGCCTGCTCTTCTTCTTTCTTTTTTTCCTGGACCGTTTGCTGCGGAAGCGACGGGTGAACAGCCGCAGCGGACAGCAGAAAGAAAATCGTCAACACAAGGGATGCCGTGAACACCTGCCTGTTTCCGGAAAAAAATGATTTCATTCCCCTCTCTCTTTCGAAACGACGACCTCATCCCCTGACCCGGCACGGAGGACACTCATCATCTGCCCGTGGATGACCCCGTTGGATCCGAGGGTTTCCTTCATGTGGATGGAAAATGCCTCTCCTCTGAAACCGGAGATCCGCCCTCCCGCTTCAGTCAAAATCAGCGAAGCGGCGGCCACATCCCATGGATTCAGTTTCAACTCCCAGAACCCGTCAAAACGCCCGCAGGCCACATAGCAGAGATCCAGCGCGGCGGAATCGTAGTTGGTGACAAGATCGACCGCACCCTTATGGGCGATGGTTACCTCCGACCGCATCCCTTCCTTCAGCATGCGGCCCGTCTCCCGCCCGATGTCCTCCGCAGCGTTTAAAAAAGGTGTCCAGTCCATGGTTCCTTCATCTTATCAAATCTGCTGAAGAGAATAAACCGGCCCTTTGAATAAAGGGACTATTCAATCCATATATCCAGTGTGATCTCCAATCTCAAACAAAACTTTTTGTTTTTGAGTTCGTAGTATTATATTATGGTATCCCAAAGGAAGAGGTTCAGTTATGACAAAAGAACAGAATAAAAAAAGAAGCAAAAAAAAGGTTGTTATCATCATCGCCGTTCTCGCCGTTTTGGCCGTCATCGTCATCCTGAATATGCAGGCCAACCGTGAAAAGGCGGAGAAGGTGTATGTCGAAAAGGTGGAACGGGCAAATCTCACTTCCGTCATTTCCGCATCCGGAGAGATCATGCCGAAAAAGAATGTCAACATCAGCGCTCACATCCCCGGGCGGATCGTTCAAATCGGCGTGGTCGAAGGGCAGTGGGTTTCTAAAAACGATTTTCTGCTCAAGCTGGACTCCATCCAGTATGAGGCGAACGCGGACAGAGACAGAGCGATCATCCGGACCTATAAAGCGGAACAGATCAAAGCCCAAGCCTCTCTGCTGAGGGATAAACAAAACTTTGAGCGCCAGAAAAAACTCTTTGAAGAGGAGTTGATCGCGAGAGAACAGCTTGAAGCCGCCCAAGCCAATTTCGATATTTCCGCCGCCCAGTACGAAGCCATCCAGTTTCAGATCAAACAGGCCGAAGCCTCTCTTCAGAGCACCCTCGACAACCTGCAGAAAACGGTTTTTTACGCCCCCATCGACGGCATCCTCACTTCCCTCCGGGTGGAAGAAGGAGAAATCGCCCTGGTGGGGACCATGAACAATCCCGGAACCATCCTCATGACCATTGCCGACCTGTCCGTCATGGAAGTCGAGGTGGAGGTGGATGAGACGGACGTCGTCGCCGTCCGGTTGGAGCAGACAGCCGAAGTCAGGGTGGACGCCTTCCCGGACAGGGTCATCTTGGGAAAGGTGACGGAAATCGGAAGTTCGGCCCTGCAGGTGGTGTCGGCGGCTCAGGAATCCAAGGATTTTAAAGTGGTCATCACCCTGCAAGATCCTCCCGAGAGCTTGAAGCCCGGCCTGTCCGCTTCCGCCGACATCATCACGGCCGAGAAAAAAAATGTGCTCGCCGTACCCATCTCCGCCCTCGTTTTGAAGGAGAAGGACAAAAAGGATTCATCCGGACCGGAAGAGGACCAGGAGGAAGGGGTTTACATCGTTGACGCAGAAGGCAGAGCCCGGTTTGTTCAGGTGGTGAAGGGCATCATGGGAGAGCTTAATATCGAAATCCATTCCGGGCTGGAAGAGGGACAGAAAGTGATTGTCGGTCCTTACAGCGCCCTGAGGATTATCAAGGACGGCACCCTGATCAAGGAAGAAACCAGGACCGACAACAAGTGACAACATGAACCGAGACAACAACATCGTCATTTCAGCCCATGACCTGTGGAAAATCTACCAGATGGGCCGGCAGGAGGTTCATGCCCTGTGCGGAGTCACATTCAATATACATCATAACGAGATGGTGGCCATCATGGGGCCCTCGGGCTCCGGTAAATCAACCCTGATGAATCTGATCGGCTGCCTGGACACACCGAGCAGAGGAGAATACCTTCTCAAGGGCGAAAATGTCAGCGAATTCAGTGAAAACGACCTGGCCCGCATCCGCAATGAGGAGATCGGCTTCGTGTTCCAGGTCTTCAATCTCCTCCCTCGCGCCGATGCCTTTCACAATGTCGAGCTGCCCCTTATCTACAAAGGCGCCTCTAAAAAGGAACGGGAAGAGAAGGTGCACAGAGCCCTTCAACTGGTGGAAATCGATCACCGCATGGACCATAAACCCTCTGAACTTTCCGGGGGAGAAAGACAGCGAGTCGCTATTGCGAGGGCGCTGGTCAACGAACCGGCCATCCTTCTCGCCGACGAACCGACGGGAAACCTGGACACAAAGACCGGCCAGGAAATCCTGAACCTGTTTCATAAAATCCATGAAGACGGGAACACACTGATCGTGGTCACGCATGATCCGGAAATTGCCGAACAGGCGGAACGCATCATCTATATCAGGGATGGGAAAATCGAAAGGGAAGTCAAAAAAGGAGCTTAGAATGAACCTATTCAATCGATTTTTCGGAATTTTCATGAGCCCGCAGCAGACTCAAAAAATGCTGGCCGAACGACCGAAATGGGTGGACGCGCTTATTCTCCTTCTCATTTTATTCGCTCTTTTCTCCTACTTTATCATGCCGTACAGCCAGAAAGACACGTACGACTTGATGAAAGACAACATCAAGCTGAGGGAGCGGATGGGGGACGAACGGTTTGACGCCTATCTTGAAAAGATGCAGACGCCGAACGAGACGACTGCGCTGCTGCAGCCTTTTCTCATCGGGCCTGTCACCCTCCTGATAGGATTCTGCATTCAGAGCCTGATCCTGCTGGGCATGGGAAAGCTTGCAGCGGCGGATGGAAAGTTCAAGCAGGTGTTTTCCGTTTTTCTTCACGGCCGATTCATCGACCTGGGCCTGGGAGGTGCCCTCAAACTTTTCCTGGTGCTGACAAAAAAATCATTCATGCAGACTTCCACCAGTCTGGCGATGTTTTTTCCGAAACTGACCGTCACATCTCCCGCCTTTATCGTGCTCAGCCAGTTCGACTTCTTTCAGATCTGGGCTTACGGTGTGATCGGTATTGGTCTGGCTGCGGTTTTTAAAATCGATCTTAAAAAAGGACTGATCTTCGCCTATCTCATGTGGTTGATTAAAAGCGTGCTGTACATCGCTCTCGGCCTTCTCAGCCGCTCCCTTCTGACCTGATTTCCCCTGAAGTTCCAAGAAGGACCGTTCTTTCCAAACGATGAAACAGTCGGATGTGAATACACCGGAAAAGGGGGATCTCGATCGGATCCCCCTTCCATCTCTCCTTTTCCGCTGCTGGAAAACGAACGCGGATGGAATTCTTCACCTCTCCTGGAAGGACGGCCGGCTCTCCATTCCCTGGCAGGCAGGCCGTCCCTGCTGCACAGTGAATTTTTTCTCCCTCCGGGATATCCGGGCCGCCCTTGATGGAGGGCCGTCCCCCTTGTCTCCTGTTTCGGACAGCGGATGCGGTCCGGATGAGGCGGCCGGCAGCGACGCGGTCCGGTCCGCCATACGGGACTCCTCCCTCCCGACACCGGACATCTGGAGACGGCTGGAAGAATCCGCATGCAATCATGTCCGGGCGAGCTTTGACCGGGAACAGGGCTCCTACCATTTCCTGCTCAAGGACAAACCGGTTCTCGAGGACATTCTCTTTTATTTTGATGTTCCCTCCCTCATCAGGGTGGGCGTGGAGAGAATGACGAATAAAGAGATGCTGTCCCTCCACATTCCCGCCGAAGCGGAATATGTCCGCTGTCCCCAGACACCTGTCCCTTCTTCCTTTCCCCTCATGCCTCATCAGGAGTATATTCTGAGACTGGTTGAAAAAAATCGGCCGACGGCGGAAATCATTCGCCTGAGTGCCCTGAATACCTTGGATACCCTCAGGACGCTCTATCTGCTGCGAAGTACTGGATTCCTGTCGCTCTCTACAGGGAATGACGTCAAAGCCGTTCCCGAGGTCATCTCGCCGGCCGTCATTCACGACCTGGTCGATCGTCTCAATGTGTTTCTGGCCTTCATTTATAAGTTCATGTCCAAAGAAATCGGTCCCATCGCCCTGAATGTTCTGGAAAAGAATATTCACGACATCCAGAAGCATCTCTCCCCCCTTTTCAAGGACATCAAACTTCAGCCCGACGGGACGATCGCAACCGGTTCTATTCTGAAAAAACAGTACACTCCTTCCGGACGGGACACCCTTCAGAACTTCCGCCGGGACCTCAATGAAATCCTGGCAGCCGAAATCCTGGCGGCGAAAAAAATACTCGGCGATGAAAAAGAGTCCGCCCTGATCCGTCATCTCCGTCTCATCTGAATAATCCACGTGCCTGCCGGATGGCGATGCCGCCGCATCGTAAACCGCATCGATAAGCGGTTTTCATGGACAGCCCGTCCATGATAGAATAGGTTCTGTGAACATTCACCGAAAACAACTTCAGGCTCTCCTTCTTGTTGTCACACTTCTCGTTCTTTATGTGTTGATTAAAATTGTCTTCTGAAAAAAAAAGACTGCTCGTCCTCCTCGGCCCGACGGCCGTCGGAAAAAGTGGGGCCGCAGTCCGAATCGCCAAAGCCGTCGGTGCGGAAATCATCAACTGCGACTCCATGCAGGTCTACAAAGGTTTTGATATCGGCACAGACACCATTTCCGAAAACGAAAGGGAAGGCATCCCTCATCACCTCCTTAACTTCATCGAACCCGACACCCAATTCACCGCCGCCGATTTTGTCCGCCATGCGGTTGACGCCATCAGCATCATTCGCGCTGCAGGGCGACTCCCCCTCATCACCGGCGGTACGGGTCTTTACGTGCAGGCCCTTATCGACGGGCTTTTCCCCGAAGGCGCGAAGAACCCATCCATCAGGCGGGCCCTGGAAGAAGAGAGAGCATCTCTGGGGCTCGAGACGCTCTGGATGCGACTGGTCGAGGTGGATCCCGCATACGCTCAAAAGATCGACCCTCATGATGGAGTCCGGATCATCCGCGCCCTGGAAGTCCACCGAATCACCGGCATCCCGTTCAGCCGTCACCTGCCTATGACGCGGTCCGCCGTCCAAGATTATGATGTTCTCAAAATCGGTCTTCGAATGAACAGGGATCTCCTCTACGCCCGTATCGAGCGGCGTGTCGACCGGATGTACGCTGAAGGAATCATCCGGGAAACCAGAACCCTGCTGGATTCCGGAGTGCCGGCCGGAGCCCCTCCCTTTCGTGCGCTGGGATACAAACACGTCGTCGCTCTTCTGGAAGGAAAGAGGAATGAAGAGGAAGCCGTTCTGCTCACTAAAAGAGACTCGCGGCGGTACGCCAAACGGCAGATGACATGGTTCAGAAAGATGAAGGGTGTGCTCTGGTTTGATGCGCAGGATGTCCATGCCGTCATCACAACCGTATGTGAACATTTCGGGCTGAAGGATAAACAGGGGCCGTCCTTCCACAGGGACGGGACGGTCTGACCGATGGAAAAAGCGATCCTTGTTCATCTCATCTCAGATAAAAGAGGAAAGCTCACCGCAGAGGACTCCCTTCAGGAACTGGAGGGCTTGGCCCGTTCCGCCGGCGCCGAAGTCGTCCACAAGATTGTCCAATCGCGACCGGGGATCGATCCCCGATATCTGATCGGCAGCGGAAAAGTGGAGGAGATCGCCCTCTTCCTGCTGGAAAAGGAGGCGGATCTGGTCATCTTCAACAGAAGATTGAGCCCGACCCAGCAGCGAAGCCTCGAGGACAGGCTTGAGGTCAAGGTCATCGACCGCACGCAGCTCATCCTGGACATCTTTGCCCAGCGGGCCCGCAGCAAGGAAGGAAAACTGCAGGTGGAGCTGGCCCAGTTGAATTATCTTCTGCCCCGGTTGACAGGGAAGGGAACGGCCCTTTCCCGGCTGGGAGGCGGGATAGGAACCAGGGGCCCCGGAGAAACAAAACTCGAAATCGACCGCAGACGGATTCAGGGGAGAATCACCAAAATCCGCCGCGACATCAGCGGGGTTCAATCCCGGCGGGAGGACCAGAGAAGGAACCGCAGCAAAGGACCCATCCCCTTTGTCTCTCTTGTCGGATACACCAATGCCGGGAAATCCACTCTGTTCAGCAGTCTCTCCCACGAGAAAACATTCACATCCACGCAGCTCTTCGCCACTCTGGATCCCATTCACCGGCGGGTTTCCTTTTCCGACGGAGCCTATTTTTTTCTGAGCGACACCGTCGGATTCATCCGGAAGCTGCCCAAGGAGCTTATCACCGCTTTTATGGCCACCCTTGTCGAAGTGAGAGAGGCGGACTGCATCGGACACGTCATCGACTGTTCCTCTCCGTCCCACACCGAACACATTCAGGCCGTCGAGGACATTCTGGATGAACTGGAAGTGGGGGATACGCCCATCCTGAAGATCTACAACCAGATCGACAACCTTCCGGACGGGCGGCGTTTCCTGGCCAACAACACGGAGAAAGCCGCATCCGGCGTGTACATCTCCGCTAAAAACGGGTGGGGGATTCCCCACCTCCGGAAGGCTCTACAGAATATCCTTTTCGGAAAATTCAAAACGTATCACCTGCGGATACCCCGATCCCGCGCCGACCTGATTCCTTCATTCTCCCAATGGGCCATTATTTTGAAAAAATGGGAGGGAGGAGACATCTTCCATTTAAAGGTTTTGGCAAAACCTGATAAAATAGAACCATACGCGATCTATATCAATCGAGGAGAAAACCCGTGGTAAATCGACACACGTTCGCTCTCATTATCCTGATCTTCTTTTTCTGGTCCTGTGCGTCCATACAGCCTCCTCCTCCAAAACTCTTGATATCCGACCTGCCGGCCGGGGAAACCACCGGGCTCAACCTTGATGACCGGATTCTTTTGGAAGACGCGTGGAGTTATCTGCAGCAGGGCGATACCCGGCGGGCCAGTCGACTGCTGAATAAACTCGGCCCCTCCCATCCGTTCTATTACGCGGGGATGGGATATGTCGCCTACATTCTGAACGACATGACTCAGGCCGAAGAGACCTTTAAAACAGCCCTTCGAATCAATCCTGATTCCATTCTCGGGCATCTGGGATTGAGCCAGGTCTACAGAGACAGCGGCCGGCCGGATCTGGCTTTTTCCGAATACCGGGAGGTGCTCAAGAGAGATCCCGATCATCCCTGGGTCACTCCCCGGTATGAGACGCTGCGGGCTCAGAAAACAGGGGATCTTCTGAGCCAAGGGCGGGCTTTTTACACCTCCGGCGACAAGGAGGCGAGTAAGAAGTCCTTTTTGATGGCCCTCTATTATTCCCCCGAATCATTAGATGCTCACTGGAATCTGGCCCGGATTTTCATGGACGAAAACAACACACGCAGCGCCCTCCTCCATCTTAAAACCGCCTTTGCCTCCGATCCCGAAAACAGGGACCTCCGCACGCGTTATGCCGACCTGCTGTTCAAAACAGAGGATTATAAAAAAAGCCTGGAGCTCTACGAAGACCTTCTGGAAAAATGGCCGGACGACAGCGAATACAAATCCCGGTTGGAAACCATCAAGAACCGACTGGGAATCTTCGAGCTGCCCAGCCAGTATAATGTCATCATCTCATCGGAGACCATCACCAATCAGGAAACCGCCGCCCTTGTCGCCGTCAAGTTCAAGTCCATCATCACCGAACGCATACAGAAACCTCCCATCATCATCGATATTGCGACCTCCTGGGCTCAGAAATACATCATTCAAACCACCGCACTGGGAATTCTCCCTGTTTATCCCAATCATGAATTCCGTCCTCAGAAAACCATCCACCGGGCGGAAATGGCGGAAACTCTCATCCGGCTCATCGACTATTTAAAGCTCAAAGGATACGGATTCATCCAGCATATCGCCCCGGATCGAATCCGCATACAGGACGTGGGCCCCGACAATCTGTTCTACAGGCCCATCACCCAGATCCTGGCCTACGATATCATGTCGCTCGAATCGGACCAGCGGTTTTTGCCCAACGATCCCGTATCAGGCCGGGACGCCATCCGCTACATGGATATCATCCTGGCTCTGATCCAATAAAATCCGGAGGGACACCATCATGACCAGCGGAAACAAAATCTGGACAATCCCCAACACCCTGAGCCTGGCGCGAATCGGTCTCGTCCCTCTGTTCGTTTATTTCATCGTCCGGCATCAGCCCCAGGAAGGATTTCTTGTGTTTCTGATCGCCTGCGCCACGGACGGCCTTGACGGATTCATCGCCCGCACCTTCCATCAAAAGAGCAAACTAGGGGCCTTTCTTGATCCGGCCGGGGATAAGCTTCTGATGGCCGCCTCCTATATCCTCCTGTCCGTCTCCTCTCTCGGTTACATTCACATCATCCCTGTCTGGCTGACGTCCTGCGTGTTCGGGCGGGATCTGCTGATTGTATCAGCCTCGTTTTTCCTTCTCCGCTTCACGGATACGGCCCGGGAAGAAATTCATGTCACCCTCCTGGGAAAGGTGACAACCTTATTCCAGATGGGCGTGCTGCTCCTCGTGCTGTTTCTCAACTGGAGAGGCCTTCCCTGGGAGCCCATGCGCTGGCTTTACATGCTGACGTTCGGAGTCACCGTTCTCTCAGGCATTCACTACACCGCCCGGGGCATTCGCCTGCTGCAGCAGTCCAAAAGGAAACACACCGGCGCCCCCTGACATCCATCGTCTCTTCAGACACTCCTGTCGATGAATCCGTTGCGGAGGGTTTTCCAGAGAATTTTGATATCGAGGAGAAGGGACCAGTTTTCGATATAGTAAAAATCATACTCGATCCGTTTTTCGATGGGGGTTTCCTGCCGCAGTCCGTGAACCTGCGCCCAGCCCGTCACCCCTGATTTGACCTTGTGGCGCAGCATGTATTTGGGGAATTTTTCCTTGAAATCAAGAACGAAATGAGGCCTCTCGGGCCGAGGTCCCACCAGACTCATCTTCCCTCTGAGGACGTTGATGAGCTGGGGCAGTTCGTCGATGCTGAATTTTCGCAGGAAATGGCCGGTCCGGGTGATTCGTGGATCATCCTTCCGACACATCACCGGTCCGGTCACCTCCTCCGCATCGGCGCCCATGGTTCGGAATTTGTGCATGATAAACGACTTGCCGTCCAACCCAACCCGTTCCTGGTGATAAAAAACGGTGCCCTTCGACGTCAATTTGATCAGTACGGCCACAATCAGAAACAGAGGGGAAAAAAGAAGAAGCACCGTCAGGGAAACGCCGATGTCCATGAGCCGTTTGATAAACCACATCAATCCCCGGGTCGGTGGCTCGTCGATGCTGATGACCGGAAATCCATCCAGATCCTCGACACGGGCCTTCAGGGTCAGCAGCTGGAACAGGTCCGGAATCAGCCGGACATTGACCGTAAATTTATTGAGGACCTTGAGGATTTCCATGATCTTGGAATAATTGGTCAGGTTCAGCGCGACGTACACATCGTTGATCGTCCCTTTTTCAAGAAGATCGGCCAGCTTGTCCAATCCGCCCAGAATGGGAATTTTTTCTCCGGCCTCGATGACCTCGCCTTCCCTTTGTTCATCATCCAGAAAACCCCGCACGACAAATCCCAGGTCCCGGTACTTGTTCAGCTTCCGGGCAACGGCCGTTCCCATTTCACCGGCGCCGATAATCAGCACGTTCTGCAGATTTAAACCCTTGGCGAACCTCTTTTTCATCATGAAATAGATCTGGTTCCGCAGGAAGGAAACCATAAAGATGACCACGACAAAATAAACGACCAGGAACCAATGGCTGATGGTGAATTCGAATCGGAAAAGCGGGGTGGTCCCCTGACTGTAGGCCATCAGGTAATTCTGGACGGCAAAATAGATGAGCATGGTGAAAACGGCGTTGAGGGCGATGAAAAAGAAATCATCCAGCTTCGTCCTGCGGAGACGGGTGCGGTAGAATCCCTGAATATAAAAAACGAGAAGATGGAGGGCAAGAAAAAGGGGGAAAATCATAATATAGGAAGACAGGGGAGGGATGCCCTTGCCCGGATTGATGGGAATGATCTGGCCGTAAAATCGCAGCCCATAGGAATAGAAGAAGGACAGGACAATAGCGACGATATCGCTGAGAAGGAAAAGTCCGATGAGACGTGTCCGTTGTCTTCGAATCATGTCGAGCCTTTATGCCGCTGCCATTTTTCCGCGATGGTTTTCTGAAGCCTGGTCTTGAATATCTCACGGGAAAACGCGAGGGCGTTCCCGCGAATGGTCTGTTTATTAAAAGTGATGCGGGAAAAATTGTCAAGCGCGCCAAGGATCGCCTTCTCCGACGGTTCGTCAAAAAGAAGTCCGGTTTCCCCGTGAATCACCGTATCGAGAGCGCCCCCTCGTCCGTAAGCAATCACGGGAACCCCACAGGCCTGGGCTTCCAGGGGGGTGATGCCGAAATCCTCTTCACCGGGAAGCAGCAGCGCGCGGGCTCCCCGGTACAGCGACAGGAGCTCCTCATCACCGACAGGTCCGCAGAACTCCACCACGGAGGAGGCCATTTTCCGGAGTTTTTTGTACTCCGGCCCCTGCCCGACGATTTTGAGAGGAATCCCGCGGCGGCTGAAGGCCCGAACGGCGAGATCGATCCTTTTATACGGCACCAGCGCCGAAACGATCAGAAAATAATCCCGCTCCCCACCTTCAGGCCTAAAAAAATCCGTGTCGACAAAGGGATAAACGACCTCCGCCGGTCGGCCCCAGTATCGCTTGATGCGACGGGCCACCGCGCCGGAATTAGCGATAAAATAATCCGCCCGATGGGACGAGGTCACATCCCACATGCGGATGTAGTGGATGACGGGAGGAATGAGAAGGCGGGAGAAAACCCCCAGACGGCCCGGCCCGAAATAGGCAAAATACTGATTCCAGGCATAGCGGACGGGAGAATGAATATAGCTGATGTGCAGGGCGTCCGGCCGCGGAATGACCCCCTTGGCGACACAATGTGAGCTGGACAGGATCAGATCATATTCCTGAAGATCGAACAGTTCGGCAGCCAGGGGAAAAAGCGGCAGGTAGTGGCGGAACTTCGAGCGGAGGAAAGGAAGCCGCTGAATAAAGCTGGTGTGGATGGTCCGCTGTTCGATCTCGGGGGTCTGACTTCCGGGAAAATGGAAAAGGGAATAGATGGGTGCTTCGGGAAAAAGTTCGGCGAAAACCTCAAAGACTTTTTCGCCTCCCCTCCGCACAGGGAACCAGTCGTGAATAAGAGCGACCTTGATGCTTTCCATTTGAAAAATTATAAGAAGGGGACGGCCCGATGTCAATGACTAAGGAGACGGCGGTAAAGCCGTTCCGTCTCCTTCACCATCCGATCCTGTGTATAAGCCTCACGAACATGCGCCTGAAGCGCCAGGCCGAGACGCTCCCTTTCCTTCCCGTCCCGCAGAAGGCGAATCAGTGCCTCGGAAAAAGCCTGCCCGTCACCGGCCGGAACGAGCCATCCGTTTTCCCCGTGGGTGATCATCTCCGCAACTCCGTCGACCGCGGTGGCGACGACGGCCTTAGCCATTCCGCCGGCTTCCATCAAGACGTAGGGAAGGCCCTCCCACCGGGACGAAAGAACGAACATGTCGAAAAGGGATATGAGCTCGACGGCATCCTCCCTTTCCCCGGCGAGGATAACATTCCGTTCCATGCCCAGTTCCCTCACGAGCCCATGAATCCGCTCCTCCTCCGGACCGCCGCCGACGATAATCAGAACCACATCGGGAAGGGCTTCGGCCACCCGTGCGGCGGCTTGAATCAGGAAGGGGATATTTTTCTGATAATGCAGACGGGCGACCGTTCCTATCACAGGCCGGCCGCTTTCGACACCCAGCTTGTCTTTTATGCCGGCGGCGGCGTCCGGCCCCGGGACGGATCCGCCCATCCTGTTGTAATCGATGCCGTTTTTGATCACGGTGAGCTTCTCCGCCGGTGCCAGCCTGTACCGGAGCGCCTTGTTCAAATCCGTGTCCGATACGCAGATGATCCCGTCCGTCCGGCGTGAACACCACCGTTCGAGGCCGATGTGGATTCGCCTATTCAAAGGATTGCGGTAATGGAGGTAATGAATGCCGTGCAGCGTGTGGACAACGGCCGGAATCCGGTTTTCGGCGGCCGCCCATCGGCCGAACAGGCCGGCCACGCCCCCGTGCGTGTGCACAAGATCAAACCGGACAGAAGCGAAGAGCGAGGAAAGAGCGCCCGCTGAGCGCGGCAGAGGACGTTTCGGCATGGCGACGGCATAGTGGACAAGCCCCAGTTCCCGGGTTCGCTCTTCAAGAGGCCCGCCGCCGGCCGAGCAGACGGACACCTCGAACTCCTCCCTGTTCAGATGTTCCGCCAGAGAAAGCAGATGACGCTGCCCGCCGCCCAGGAAGGGCCTGTCGATCATTTCCAGAATTTTTAACCTCGGCACGTTCTCACCTTTTATTTCCGCTCCCTCAGCAGCCGATGGAAGTCCTCTTTGATCTTTTTTCCGCGACTGCCCCGCCAGGCTCCCTTCAGAGAAAGGAGAACCAGGTTCAGACGCAGGTACTGCCGCAGAAGCAGTGACGAGAGCCTTGAATTGTACTTCCGGTAAAAATAGAGCTGGCTCTGCCGGTAATAATACCTGCTCCGCAGAGAGAGCGCGGCGGTGCTGGCTCCTCCTTCATGATAAATGCGGACTCTGGGGAGCACCTTCACTTTCCAGCCTTCTTGACCGATTCGATAACACACATCGATGTCTTCAAAGTACAGAAAATAGTTCTCGTCAAATCCTCCCGCCTCAACAAAAGCGTCCCGGCGGACCAGGAGAGCGGCACCACTCAACCAGACCGTTTTCTTCGATCGGATCACGCGGGGCGTTTTCTTCCGCCTTGACTTTCGCGTCCGGGCCATCCGGGCGATTTTTTTTCTCCGGGCCGTATTCAGCAGTGTCTTTTCCAGCAGTTCGGAAACAAATGTCCGGCGGCCGCCGAAGGACACCTGATACCGGTCATCGCTTCCGTAGAGCACGGGCCCGAGAGCGCCGGTATCGGGATGGGTGTTCATCCAGTCCACCATTTTTTTAAGCGCACCCGGTTCGACCACGGTGTCGGTGTTCAGAAAGAGAATCAGGTCCGCGCCGCTGTAGGCGAATCCCCTGTTATTGGCTCTGGAGAATCCGGCGTTTTTTTTATTGCGGATGACGGTGACGTCCGAAAAATAACGTTTTACGAATTCCGCGCTCCCATCCGTGGAGGCATTGTCCACAAATATGATTTCCAAAGGGATCAGGCGGTTCTCATTGATCAGGGATTCAAGACAGGGTTCGAGAAACCGGCGGCCGTTGTAGTTGACCAGAATGACCGAGAGATCCGCCATTTTATGGGCCCTCCAGACAGGTTGTTATCACCTTCTCGACGGAAGATACATGCCGTTCGAGCGAAAAACGCTCCCGCACCAAAAGAGAGGCGGCATCCGTCACGCGGCGCACAAAATCCGTTTCCTCCTTCACCAACCGGACCGCCTTCACCAGGGTTCCGGGTTCAACATCGTCCAGCAGGAAACCTGTCCGCCCCTGTTCGATGATCTCCTTGAGCCCTCCGCGAGCCACGGCCAGGACAGGGATGTGAACGGCCATGGCCTCGACCGCAACACGGCCGAACGACTCCACCGTCGAAGGGATGACGAGACAGTCGAGCGCATGAAGAGCGGACGTCAGATCCTCCGCATATCCGGACAAAACAAGCCTGTCCTCCAGGCGGTTTTCCCGTCGGAAGCGTCTGATCCGGCGTTCATAACGGGCATCCCCACCTCCGCCGATCAGAACCAGTTTGATCCGGGGAAAAACCTCGACCAGGAAAGGCAGCGCCCGCACGATCTCCATCTGCCCTTTTCCCGCATACAGTTTTCCGACGACACCCAACAGAAAATCCTCCGGTTCCGCGCCCGCGTTCTTTCGAAAAACGGCGGCCGCTCCCTGATCCGGCTCACTAAACTCAAATCCGTTTGGAATGATGTGAATGTTGGGCCGACCAGCGAACGAACGGGCCGTTGTTTCGGAATTGGCGATGACGGCACAGGATCTTTCACCCATCCATTCCGTCAGCCGGGCGGCTCCCCGCAGGGAGACGAGATGGGCGTCCGGGCCGGATATAATCTCATGCACGGCCCACACATGGGGGAGCGAAAGACGTTGAGCGGCCAGTGCGCCGCAGAAGGTGGCGGCGGAATTGGAATAGATGAGGCGGCAGTCCCTGTCAACGGCATATTCAGCGATACGGCGGACCGCCGCCCGGTTCCAGAGGGCCGACAGGGGCTGTTTCCAGGCGTCTCCGGGAACGGTCAGCGACCACTTCATGGGAGCGGTGATCACGGCACAGCCTACGGCCTCCGCCCCGTCGCGCAGGGGGCCGTCTTCCGGAAGCGCCAGATGGGGGGTGAAACGTCGGCGGTCCAGGTTTTGAATGAGAGAGAGGAGCATGCGTTCGGCCCCGTTCAATTCCGCCGAGTGGGAAACAAAAAGAAGACCGGTTGTCATGTGTTCACTCAAAAGTCCGATAAAAAGCGAGCGTGTCCGCCGCCGCGTCTTTCCAGCTGAAATCCTCCACCCGCTTTTTCCCCTTCACCTGAAGCCGGCTGCGAAGGGCCGAATCCTCCAGGACCCGTTCGATCACCGCAGCCATTTCGCCCGGATCATCCGGATTGAAATACAGGGCCGCATCCCCGCCGACTTCGGTCAGGGCCGATGTTCCCGAGGCGGCAACGGGAAGCTCACAGGCCATGGCTTCCAGCAGAGGAAGGCCGAATCCCTCATACAGGGAAGGGAAAACAAAGGCATCCGCAAGCCTGTATAAACTGCGCAGGTCCGTCTCCCGGCAGTATCCGATCAGATGAACACGGGACTCCAGACGAAGGTCTCGTATTCGTGCCCGCACGGCAGGCGTATCCTCCCCCTCGCGTCCAGCAATCACCAGAGACAAATCCGGTTTTCTTTTTTGAATGAGGTCAAAGGCTTCAATCAGCCGGACAAGATTTTTTCGCCTCTCCATGGCGCCCACAAAAAGGATATATGAGGAAGGAAGCCCGAGCCTGGACTTTGTTTCCTCGAACTCCCGGATCGATCCCTCGACCCAGAAGTTCCGATGCAGGCCGAGGGGAATCACGCGAATCTTCTTTTCATCGACGGGAAAAAGGTCGAGAATTCTGTCCCTGGTGAAACGGGAAATGGTGATGATGCCGTCCGCCTCCCGGAGGGACCGGTGAATTTTCCTGTTGAACACGCGCCCCGCTTCCCTGTCCGCCTTTTCCGGATATTCCACAAAAAATAGATCATAGACCGTCACGATTTTCCGCCCCCTGGAGGGAAGGAGAAGAGGCGTTGGAGAATGGGTCAGATCCAGCCGCGTCCTAAAAAACAGATCCAGGGGAGGCCATTCCAGCCGGTACCACAGACAGTTCATCACTCTGACGGGGATTCGTTTATCCCTGAAGCTCATCCGGGAAAACGAAGGAATTTTGTCCGCTGAAAAACGATCCTTGAAGGACGAAGAGAAAAGAAAATAGGAATTGTCCCGGTCCAGGCGGCTCAGCGACTGAAGCAGGTTTCTGAAATAGACCCCCACCCCGGTTTCATTCTTCAGAAAGGGGCGAATGTCATATCCGATGTTCATCGATTTTAAACATTTATTGTACATTCCTCACCGTATTTAAACAAGTCTCCCCACTTGCACCTGGATCAGGCCGGTGCTATAGTTGGACAAAAAAAGGAAGTGCGCAAATGGATAAAGCGGCCTTCATTGTTGTGTTCACGACGGTCCCCGATAAAATATCGGGGGAACGGATCGCTCAGGCGCTGGTGGAGAGCAGGGTCGCGGCATGCGCGTCCCTTTGCCTGCCCTGCGAG
>JAHIPL010000091.1 GCA_018894615.1 Acidobacteriota bacterium
AGAAAGGGATACCGGTGGGGCAGAATACGAAGGATTTTTTCGATATCCAGCGTTTCGTTATTGGTTGGCGGCTTTAGAGGCATCGTATCTCTGGACCACATCGTCGGTGATCTCGATGGCGGGATTAAAGTAAATGGCTCCGCTCCTTGCCAGATCCAAGATGATCTCCAAACCTTTATCCTTCCCGATCTGTTCGATAATGGGAAGAAGTTCATTCTGAATTCTCTGAAAAAGCCGGGCCGTCAATTCCTGCATCTCCCGCATGGAATCTTCGGCAAAGCGCTTTCTGTCCGTCTGCTTTTTCTCCAGATCCGAACTCAGCTGCTGCAGGGCGTCGTTGGTCAGAGTCAGGCGCTGCGTATTCATCTTTGTCTGAAGCTTCCGCATTTCTTCATCCAGATTGGCGATTTTCGTCTGGTTTTCCGAGTCTTTCTGCTGCAGCCGGGCCATGACCTTTTTCCCCTCGGTGGATTTCTCAAGAACACCCTGGGAATCGACAACTCCGATTTTCTGTTGGGCATAAGCGCCGCCGGCAAAAACCGCCAACATAACGAGAACAACAACGGTTTTCCGTGTCCATCTTCTCATTTTATCCTCCTGTAATGATTCGTATTGGTTTTTTTGCGTCAGAATGTCGTGCCGATCGCGAAGCGAAAAGTGAAATTAGAATCGGTTTCACGAATTCTTCGGTTATTATAAGAAAAAATCAATCGAAATGGAACTCTAATTGCCGGAATAAAGATACGCATTTCCAATCCGGCCGATGTGTAGATGTTTTTGAAGCTGATGGGATCATCCTCACCGTAGGAATTGCCCATGTCATAAAAAAGGACGCCGTAGAGAGGTCCGCCGAGAGCGATGATGTACTCGGCGTTGAAAACCAGCGATTTGGATCCGCCCAGGTTCCTCCCCTGTTCGCTGCGCGGGCCGATGGTGTAAATGTCATATCCCCGGATGGACCGCTCTCCGCCCAGGTAGAACTTTTCCCAGAATGGGACGGGCGAATCGCCGAACCTCTGAATATAGGAATACTCCGCGTGGAATCCAAGAACATGGCTTCGTCCGAAAATCGGCTGATAGATGGAGAATTCAAACCGCGGCTTGATGATGTTGATCTCACCGCCGAGGAATCCGCCGGCGAATTTGGCGGAGGCGGAGGTCAGTATGCCCTTTGTCGGGGTCAGGGGACTGTCGATGGTATTGCGGTACAGGCTGGGCATGATGTAGCTGACCTTGTAGTTCCCGAGTCCGAACATGGAGGAGTAGGCGGAATTGTATCCGTAAGAACCGCCCATACCGCCATACCCTCCGTACCCACTGTAATAAGGATCATCCTCATCCGTTTCGGTCGGCAGTTCGACCATAACATCCTGGTAACCGTAGGTCAGGCTGGCTCTGAAATATCCCTTGATCCGTCCCGACACCGTAAAATCGATGCCCTTATCCGCCCGGTTGTAGAGATAGGGATAGATATAGGCCCGGTTATAGACATTGAATCCGACGTTGATGGGCAGGTCGAACAGATAGGGTTCGGTGAATCCAAGTGAGTAATTTTTGATCCGCTTCCCTGTCTGAAGCATGATCTGAAAATTTTCGCCCGCCCCGAGGAAATTGACGGTGGAGTAGCTCATCGCCACAAACATGCCCTCGTAGCCGCTGTAACCCGCCGTGAACTGAATGTTGTTCCGCTGGAGCTCCTTGACGCGGAGGGAAACGTTCATCCGGGTGGGATCCTCCTCCGTCGGCTGAATATCCGGCTCTCCTTCCAGATCGACCAATCCCAGCTGCCTCAGCCTCAATAGGCTGTCCTTGAACAGAGCCAGACTGAAACGGTCTCCCTCACGGAGCATCATTTCCCGGCGGATGACCTTGTCCTTGGTGTAGTTGTTGCCCTTGAATTCAAGACGGTTCAAATAGGCCACATCTCCTTCATAGATATTGAAGGTGACGTTGACCTTCTTGTTCTTCGGGTCAAGGCTTTCCGTCGGAACGAGATTCATGAAAAGATATCCCCAGTCGCGGTAGAGTTCGCCGATTTTCTCGACCGCGTCTTCGCGGATCGAAGTGCTGTAGACCTCTCCCGGCTTGAATTTGATGAGAGAGCGCAGCGCTTTTTCGTTGAAGATCTTGTTTCCGACAACCTGAACGTCTCCGACAAAATATCGGTAGCCGGCGTTGACCGGGATGATGATTTGCTTCATGGTCTGCTTTTTCATGAAGATGGAGCGCTTGGTGATGGTCTCAATCCGCGGTTCACCGATGGTCGCTTCCATGAAGCCGTTTTCCTGCAGCTTTTTCTTGATGTTGTTGAGGTCCTCGCTGAGTTTGTTCTCCTTGAAAACATCCTTTCCGGCAATCCAGGAGTAGACGCTGTGGACCTTGTTTTCCTTCAACGCTTCCCGCAGGAGAGTGCCGCGCAGCTTGGGTTCTCCCTCAAAGATCACCTCGCCGACGCGTATTTTCGCTCCCTCGCTGATTCGAAAAAGGATCTCCAGTTCATTCTGTCCCTTCTGATTCCGCTCGACCACAACCTGCCCGTCGGGAAGTCCCTTCTCAGCCAGAAGTTCCTTGATGGTCTCCTCGATCTTCTGGATTTTGTAAGGGCTGTAGTGCGAATAGGGAAGGATGAACTCGTCCTTTTCCTTCAGTTTGGTGACGATGTCATTCTCTTTGACCTTTTTCCCGGTTTTATAGGAGATTTCCTTGATGACGGGATTTTCGACCACAATCACCTTGATGATTTTTCCGGATTCCCCTTCCTGCTCCTGAAATTTGATATCGGCAAAAAAGCCGGTGGCCCACAGGGAACGAAAATCATTCATGAGCGCGTCCGGATTGTAGTAATCCCCTTCACGGAAAGAGAGATAGTAGAGCAGAGTCTCCTCCGTCACCCGTTGAATTCCTTCGATCTCGATGCGCTCAATCAATTCCTGGCCGACGGCAAAAAGAGGAATGAGCAGGAGTAATGCCACCACAGCTAACTTTTTCATAACGGCTCCTTTATACCACATTCCGCATCGAATGAACAG
Source organism: Acidobacteriota bacterium (assembly GCA_018894615.1). Lineage (GTDB taxonomy): Bacteria > Acidobacteriota > Aminicenantia > Aminicenantales > Aminicenantaceae > JAHIPL01. The sequence goes on from JAHIPL010000091.1 coordinate 3,030, forward strand.
AGGCGGAACCCTCGGAAATGGTCGAAAAGGTCAAAATTTCCTTTTTCCATCCACAGAAGACCGGCCCCGGAACGATCTGTCTTATTGTTTCACGTGATTAATAACTTCAGGACGGTTGAAAAAGTTTCAGCCCGCCTTCCTCCATCATAAAACTTTTATCGCAAAAACGCGCCACGTTTTCATTATGGGTGACGATGATGGAAGAGAGGGCTTTTCTCTCATGAAGACGGCGGATCAGGTCCAGAATGCTTCTGCCCGTTTTCCAGTCAAGGTTGCCGGTGGGCTCATCAGCCAGCAGCAGAACCGGTTCATTGATGAGAGCCCGGGCGAGGGCGATGCGCTGCTGCTCCCCACCCGACAGCTGACTCGGCCGCATGGGCGCCTTGTCCGACAGCCCGACATCCCGAAGAAAGGAAAAGGCCATCTCACGGGCCTGTTTTTTCCCCTCTCCCCGAATGAGCAGCGGAAACATGATATTCTCCACCGCCGTGAATTCAGGCAGGAGATGATAGAACTGGAAGACAAACCCGATCTTGCGGTTACGCAGCCGGGAGATCTCGGCGGCGGCAAGTTGATTCAGGTCCTCTCCATCGATCAGAATACGACCGCCGGACGGCCTGTCCAGGGCGCCGAAGAGGTTGAGCAGGGTGGTCTTCCCCACTCCCGATACGCCCATGACGGCCACCAGTTCCCCTCGCTGCAGGGAAAAATTCAGATCGGAAAAAATGGTCAATTCCCCCCTGGGAAGAGGGTACGTCTTGCTCAGGTTGACGGCTTGCAGTACGTTATTCATATTTCAAGGCCACGACGGGATCCACCTTGGATGCCCTGTGGGATGGAAACAGGGTGGAGAGAAAGCTGATGGCCAGCGTCACGCCGACGATCAGCAGCAGATCCCGGATGTTGATGTAGAACGGAACAAAGGCGATTTGGTAGACATCCACAGGCACCTTGATGAGCTCAAAGGTGTTAGCCAGCCAGCAGACAAAGAGCCCCAGGACCACGCCCGCCGCCGTTCCGATGGCGCCGATCATGGCGCCCTGGTAGAAAAAGATGCGGCGGATGATTCCGGAGGGCGTCCCCATGGCCATCAGGATGCCGATATCCCTGGTTTTTTCCATCACCATCAGAATGAGGGAGGCGATGATGTTGAGAGCGGCGACGATGACGATCAGTGTGATGGTCAGAAAAATGATGGTCTTCTCCAGCTTGAGGGCGGAGAAGAGCGGTCGGTTGAGCTCCATCCAGGTGGTGACATAGATGACGGGCGGCATAACCTCCTTGATCCGGCGGCCCACACGCTCCGCTTCGAAGATGTCGTCGATCCGGACCTGGATGTAGGAGATCCGGTCGTCGAGTTTGAGAAACGCCTGAGCGGCATCCAGATGGATGAGCGCCGTCGTCGAGTCGAACTGGTGAAGGCCGGTCTTGAAGATGCCTGTCACGACAAAGTTTTTGAATTTCGGGACCTGGCCGAGGGGTGACAGCCGGGAAGAGGAGGTGATGGCCGTTACGACATCCCCGATGCCGGCGCCGATCTCGAGTGCCACACGGCTCCCCAGAAGAATGCCGGGACGTTTGAGATCCGGGTCTGGAATTTCGCCGCCGTTCAGCGTCTGAAGCCACGGAGCGGACGTCTTTTCCACATCAAAATCGATCCCCTTCAGCATGGCCCCGTAGGTTTTGTAGGGCCCCTTGAGCAGAACTTCCGTGTAAGCGACGGGAGACACTGACTCCACCCCGTCCACGGCCGCGATCCTGTCCAGTGCGGTCTTATAATCGTTGAGGCCTTCTCCCGTCAGGTCGGACACCATGATGTGGGAGGTGGAGCTCAGAATCTTGTTCTGCACATCGGAATGGAAGCCGGTGATGAGGGCGACGGCGATGACGAGCGCCATGACCCCGATGGCGATCCCCAGGGCGGAGATGAAGGTGATGACCGAGATGAAGGCCTGCTTCCGCCTCGCGATGAGGTAGCGCCTGGCGACAATAAGGGCGTAATTCATGGGAGCTCCCTCAAACCTCCTGCTTGGGACGCAGAAGCGGGAATAAAATGACTTCGCGGATGGACCGGCGGTCGGTCAGCAGCATGACCAGGCGGTCGATGCCGATCCCGTCTCCGCCTGTCGGCGGCAGCCCGTATTCGAGGGCCTGGACATAATCCATGTCGACGACGTGGGATTCCTCGTCTCCCTTTTTTCGCTCCTCCGCCTGCTGCTCGAAACGAAGCCGCTGTTCGACAGGATCGGTCAGCTCGCTGAATCCGTTGGCGATCTCCATGCCCCCCATCATCAGCTCGAAACGCTCCGCCTCCTCCGGATTTTCAGGCGAGGCCTTGGCCAGGGGAGACACCTCCTTGGGCAGATGGGTGATGAAGGTCGGATGAAGGATGTTCGGTTTGACATACTTGTCGAACAGCACATCCAGGGCATTTCCATAGGAGAGGAGTGTTTTGTCCGGAGCCAGATCGGAGGCCAGAGCGATGATCTCTTCCCGGTTCTCCAGCCGTTCCCTCGACAGGCCGCTCGATTCGGCAAGCGCATCCAAAAGCTTGATCCGCTTCCAGGGCCTCTGTAGGGAGATTTCCTTTTCCTGCCAGGGGATTTTTTCCTTTCCGACGATGGTCTCCGCCAACCCGGTGATGAGTTCCTCGGTGAGGTTCATCATGTCGTTGTAGTCGGCATAGGCCTGATAAAATTCCAGCATGGTGAACTCGGGATTGTGTTCGGTGGAGATCCCCTCGTTCCGGAAACTGCGGTTGATCTCGTACACCCGCTCCAGCCCTCCCACAACCAGCCTCTTGAGGTAAAGCTCGGGCGCGATGCGCAGATAGAGGTCGATGCCCAGCGCGTTGTGAAAGGTCTTGAACGGCCGGGCCAACGCTCCCCCCGGCAGGGCCTGCATCATGGGAGTCTCCACTTCGATATAGCCGCGCTCATCAAAAAACCGCCTGGTCTGCCGGATGACGGTGCTTCGGACACGAAAAACCTCCGCCTGTTCGGGATTCATGATGAGATCCAGGTAGCGTCTTCTGTAGCGCAGTTCCACATCCTGAAGCCCATGCCATTTCTCGGGCAGTGGATGCAAACACTTGGCCAGAAAGGTGTAGGATTCGGCCATCACGGTCAGCTCCCCCGTCCGCGTCTTGAAAAGCGGCCCTTCGACGGACAGAATATCGCCGATATCGAGAAGAGTGAACCGCTGGTACAGGTCCTTCCCGATCTTGTCCTCACGGATGTAGACCTGAAGCTTCTCCCGGCTGTCGGCGATGTGAAAAAACGTGGCCCGCCCCATCTTGCGCACGGCCACGATGCGTCCCGGCACCTTGACCCGGACCTCATCCGCCTGCAGAGCCTCCGCCGACATGTCCCTGCAGCGGGAAACGATGCTGTGAATCCGGTCGGTCACATCCACCCGGTGGGGGAAGACATCCACCCCCTGTGCAGCCAGGTTTTTGAGATTTTCTTCCCGGACGATCTCCTGATCGGATTTTCTGGTTTCAGGAGGGATCGTGTCCCTCATCCGATCGCTGTCCTTCACTTCCGTCATTGTTCCGTTCCTTCATTTCTTTTCTCAACCGGTCGATGTTCCGGCCCACCGCATCCAGGATGCCGTTGATGAAGAGGGCGCCCTTGTCGCTGCTGAATTTTTTGGCGATTTCCAGAGCCTCGTTGATGATGACGGCCGGAGCGATGTGCTCTTCGTGGAGCATCTCGAACGCGGCCAGCCGCAGGATGTTCCGATCAACGACGGCCATCCGGGAAATCCGCCAGTTCTCCGAATAGGACTGAACGACTTCATCGATCGCTTCGAGGCGGGATATTATGCCGGAGACGAGCCATTCTGTATAGTCCAACACATCGGAAGTCGGCGATTTGTCCTGCCAGAAGCGCCGCAGGGCGTCCGCCGTATCCAGGTTGGAAAATTCCTGCTGAAACAGGATCTGCAGCGCGTATTCCCGGGCCGTTCTCCTCCTGCCCATCTCAGCGGCTCATTCGAGCCCGGCGTTTTTCAGAAGGTCGATGGTCTCCACAAGAGAAAAAGCGGCATCATACCCCCTGTTTCCTGCTTTAGTGCCGGCCCGCTCGATCCCCTGCTCGATGGTGTCGACGGTCAGAATGCCGAAGGAAACGGGAAGACCGTTCTCCATGGCGATCTGCGCCAGACCCTTCGTCACCTCGGCTCCCAGAAACTCGAAGTGAGGCGTATCACCCCTGATGAGCGCACCCAGGCAGAGAATCCCATCCACCGCTGCGGATGAGGCCACTTTCTTGGCGACACACGGAACTTCAAAGGACCCGGGCACCTTGTAGATGGAAATATCTTCGTCCTTCGCTCCCATTTTTTGGAGGGCGTCCAGGGCGCCTTCCAGAAGCCTCTCGGAAATGAACTGATTGAACCGGCTGAGGATGATTCCGATCTTCATCCCCTCGGCCTGCAGCCGTCCCTGGTAGATCTTCATTGTATACTCCTTAAAACACTGTCCTTATTTTCCTGAAAACGCAGCCTTTCTTTTCTCCAGAAACGCTTTTGTTCCCTCGCTGCTGTCTTCAGAGGCACAGGCCCGGCCGAAGAGGTCCGCTTCATGCGCCAGCCCTTCGGGCAGAGTCTTGTCCAGCCCTTTATTGACCGCCTCGATGGACAGGTTCATGGCGACTGGGCTGTTGGCCATCATTTCACGAGCTAACCCTTCACATGCGGCGAGAAGCTCAGCCTGGGGGAACACCCTGTTGACAAGACCGATCCGCAGCGCTTCGGCGCTGTCGATGACGCGGCCGGAGAGGATCAGCTCCAGGGCCATCCCTTTCCCGACCAGGCGGCTCAGCCTCTGGGTCCCGCCGAATCCGGGGATAAGGCCCAGCTTGACTTCGGGCTGCCCCATTTTGGCGTTGTCCGATGCATAGCGGACATGGCAGGCCAGGGCGAATTCGGTGCCTCCCCCGAGGGCGAATCCGTTAACGGCGGCGATCACCGGCTTCGGAAAATTCTCAATGAGCTGAGTGACCGCCTGTCCCTGAAGCACATAGTCCCGTCCTTCGGTTTCTCCCAGTTCGGACAGTTCTTTGATGTCCGCGCCGGCGATAAAAGCCTTTTCTCCGGATCCGGTCAAAATGACGGCCTTTACCTCCGCATCCTCCTTAAAGGCGCTGAAGGCCGTTTTGAGTTCTCGGACGGTTTCACTGTTGAGGGCATTGAGTTTGTCCGGCCTGTGAATGATCACCCAGCCGATCCCGTTTTCCTTTTTTGCCTGAAGATTGTTAAAATCCATATGATTTTTATCCTTTCTTCCTTTTTGTTCCTTCCACTAAAGTCCCTGTATGATGAATTATTTTATCAGAATCAAACAGAGAAAGTCCATCCCAACAGGTCGGCAGTGGATTTCATGAATAAGCCGGAGGGGTTGTTTTGGGAGAGGTGGATGTGATAATTATGTCTCATGAAAAAAGCGAACAATTTTTTTGAATTAGCACCCGATCAACTCACCTGGACCCTGGATCCCGAAAAAATTCCATTCGAAACAAGCAACCAGTGCGGCGCCTGCGAAGGCATCATCGGTCAGGACAGGGCCCTGCGGGCCATTCAGACGGGCCTCGACATCAAAAGCCTCGGCTATAATATCTTTATCACCGGAATG
>JAHIPL010000092.1 GCA_018894615.1 Acidobacteriota bacterium
AATCTGCCCGACATGAAGTTTGCCCAGACTTCCTAGAAGAAAGATCAAACCGATCGTGACAATGAGCAGACCGGAAAACAGGCGGCCGGAATAGTCATGCTTTGACATTTTTTTTCTCCTCGTTCCTAAAAACTCTCCGATCATTCCGGTCCTTTCCGGTGAATCAATCGGTTAGAACAAGTATAAATGATTTTTATACAAATTCAATCGAATAACAACAGCGGCGGTCTATTCCATGAACAACTCAGGTCCCTGGGTTGTTCACACGTCGCTGAGCGCGGCATGGACTGTGAAGCTGCCGTCCCAACCTACCCAGGGACCTACCGCGAACAGTCCATAACAAAGTTCAGCGGCGTGCCCGTAGGGGGAAAAATGCCGATGGTTATGGACTTTTCATCCTCCCTATTTTCAGCAATATCAGGTTCACTTCCTGATATTGCTGGAATGAGAAAGGCATCGGCATTTTTTCTGAACAGGCCAGGTCAGATTTCGAGGAAGGAGCAGTTGTGAATCTTCGGCCTCCCGTTGCCGTCCCGGCGCACCTCCCCCCGCAGGCAGCAGGCGGGAGGGGATCCGAAGGTCCGACATTTCCGCTCCCCTGTCCCCTCCAGAAGCCCGGTTTCATCCTCGAACAGGAAAAAATACCGGCGGCCGGCACCGTTGTTGACCCTTTTGAACCGGGCGTCCACCACCCGGGCGACCAGCACCACCTCCCGGCCGACGAAGTTGTCGAGGTCCTTGATACGAAGCGACGAGCGCTTGCCCCCGAACAGGGCGAGGGAATCCATGTCCGGTGAAAAGCCGAGGGATTCGATCGTCATTTTCGCCTTTTCCTTTGCATCCATATCCGCCATGTCACCCACTCCTTCCAGTCCTCTAAAATAACGAAGGATCTGCGCCGTTCTTCTCGGTTCCAGGGAATCAAAGACTCCGGACTTGATCAGCATGAACAATTCGCTTTTGCTCAGAGAGAGACGAAAGAGAGCATCCTCCACCGATTCAAAAGGCCCCTTGCTCCGCTCCTCTAAAATTCTGACCACCGTTTTGACGGCCAATCCCTTGATGGTGGTCAGACCGACCCGGATGCCCCCGCCTTCCACCTCAAAACGACAGCCGCTGCGATTGATGTCCGGACCCAGGATGGGAATGCCCATGCGGCGGATTTCCTCGATGTACGCGGCCGGGCCGTAGTAGCCGCCGCCCGCGTTGAGAACGGCCGCCATGTACGGCACAGGATGGTGGGTTTTAAGATAAACCGCCTGGTAGGCCATGTGGGCATAGGAGGCGCTGTGGGCCTTGTTGAAGGAATAGGAGGAGAATTCCTCCATCACTTTCCACAGCTTGCGGATCTCGCCTGTTCCGTACCCCCGTTCGTCGGCTTCTTTGAAAAACCGTGCCTTGAGCTCCGGAGGAGCGCCCTGCTTCTTGAGGCTCCGCCGGAGAAGATCCCCCTCGTCGGCGGGCATTCCGGCCACACGCTCCGCGATCTGCATGACCTGCTCCTCATAGAGAAGAAGGCCGTGCGTCTCGGGCAGCACCTTCTCCAGAAAGGTGTCCCTGGCCACCGGACGCCCTTCCCGGCTGCGAAGAAGGGCCTCCTTCATGCCGCTTTCCGTCGGGCCGGGCCGGATGAGAGCCAGCGCCTGGGTCAGGTCAAAAATACCGTCCACCTTCATGCGGCGGAGAAGATTCATCATGGCCGGGCTTTCCACCTGAAAGCAGCCGATGGTGTGCGCCTCTTTGAGCCGACACAGTGTTTTTTTATCACCGTCGGAAATGGAGCGGATATTCAGTTTTTTTTTTGTCTCGGAAATGGCGGCCAGGCCCCGGACTGAGAGCAAATCCAGCTTGATGAGCTTCAGGTCCTCGACGGTATCCCTGTCGTAATGGGACATGCGGTAGCCCTTGGCCGACTGCGTCAGCGGCAGGTAGCGCTCGACCGGAGCGGGTGTCAGAATGACGCCGCCGACGTGAAGGGAATGTTCACGGAAGACATCATTCAGGCCGGCGGCCAGCCGGTAGATTTCGGCATAGCCGGGAAGGGGCTTTTCCCCGGCCAGGGCGTCGGGCTTGGCAAAATAGGAGGCCTTTTTGCTCAGGGATCGGGACTCGTCGGGAGAAAGCCCGAACGCCCTGGCCGTCTCATAGAGGGCGGAGCGGGCGCCGAAATCCTTGAGACTGCAAACAAAAGCGGCCCCGGTCCGGCCGCTTCCGTACCGTTCCAGCACATAGGTCAGCACCCTGTCCCTTTTGCCGGAGTCAAAATCCAGGTCGAAGTCCGGCGGATCAGGCCGGCCCTTGTTGAGGAAGCGGGCGAAATAGAGATCGAAGGTGACAGGATTGATCAGGGAGATGTTCAGGAGATAAGCCAGGAAGGACGAGGCGCCCGACCCCTTGAGGTTGTGAAGAATACCGTTTCGGCGGGCGTACTCGACGACATCGTGGACGACCAGAAAGTAGGGGGCGAATCCCGACTTCTCCAGAACCACCGCGCGCAGGGTGGTGTCGAACAGGTCTTCCGGAAGAGAGGGCACAATCCCCTCAAAGACAAACCGGCAGGTTTCGGCCACCTCGAACGTCCTCTGAAAAACGTCCTCCACTTCCGGGCCGAATTTTTTTTTGGCCAGGGCTTCCTGGTGCGGACCAAAGATCCCGACCTTTCTTTTCAGGCGGTCCCGTTCCGGGGGAAACGGAATTTTTTTGTTCATGGCGTGAAGCAGAATGAGCCGCTCCGGATGGCTGACGAATTTCAGAGGATGGGCCCAGACCAGAGGCACATGGAAGGTCTCGGCGGCCTCCCGGCAGTGGCGGTAGTTGAAAAAATCCACGCCCAGATAAAAATCCCCGGATGAGGACGGAGGCAGTTTCCGGAGATCGTCCTCCTCTCCGGGACGGGGAATAAAAATCGTGACCAGCCCCTCGGTCGTTTTCCATTCCCCACTGTTGAGGATGTCCATCAGATTGTGGTATCCGACGGTGTTCTTGACCAGAAAAAGGAAGACTTTTTCACCAATCTCGATTTCACAGCCGAAGAGCGGGGCCACGGACGTCTCCGCGGCGCGTCTTTTCCACTCCGCCCAGCCGTAGAGATTTTTGTCATCGCTGAGGGCCGCGGCAGGCAGCTTTTGTCCGCGGCACCAGTCGGCCATCTCCTTGAGGGTGAGGCTTCCCCTGCCCTTGCTGTAAACGGAGTGAACGCGCAGCGGAATGTACATCAGGAGGTCCTTTTCATTTTGTCAGCGAGGCGGTTTTGAGCACAAACCCGCGGTCGGCCTCAAACGAATACAGGTTGTCCAGCATTCTTTCCCGGCCGGTGAGGAGCGAGCCGAAGCCGTAGCGGGCCCGGACCTCGTCCACGGCGAAACCCAGCTTTTCGTGCCTTTCGGAATACGGCTCGAAGAGGGACAGGGGCCGGCTTCGAACCAGGTCAGAGGCCTTGACGCCGACCAGCCGCAGGGAGAGCCGGGAACCGGCGAACAGATCGTGAAAAAGCTCCCGGGCGATGTCGTAGATTTTCCCCATCTCCTGAAGGGGGGACACCAGCAGCCGGCGGCGGGCCTCGGTCCGGAAATCGGAGTAGCGGACCTTGACCTCGATGATGTGGGCGTAGTGCCGGGACTTCCGCAGAGCCAGAGTCAGGCGGTCGCAGAGGTAGGCGATGTGGGCCAGGAGCAGCCGCCGGTCCCAGAGATCATCGAGAAAGGTCGTTTCGCGGGAGACGGACTTGGGGTCGGTCGAGGTCACCAGGGGCCG
>JAHIPL010000093.1 GCA_018894615.1 Acidobacteriota bacterium
GCTGGCCGCCCTCGTGGCCAAGGATTACGCCGAAGCATTCCTGACCCTGCTGGTGATCTACAGGGACATCTCCGCATCGGAGGCGGCGGCCCGTCTGAACATCCACATCAAAACCGCCCAGGACTTTCTGGTGGGTCTGGAGGAAGCGGGGATCCTGGAGAAGCGGGAGGCGGCGGAAGGCAAGCGGCCCTACTTCCGGTATTGTCTGAAAGAAAAAACCATCCATATCACAATGGATCTGGACGCGCTTTATGATCCCAAAGCACGAACATCCGTCGCCGGCTTTAAAATAAAGGAGTGCAAAAACTCCGGAGCCATTTTTAAGGAAGGGCGAAACGAGCGGATCGCTTCCTTCTCCGTGTTCAAAGGCAGCGGGCGGTCGCGGGAGGAAAGGCGTTACAGACTGACGGAGCGGCAGGGACGATTTCTTTTCCATCTCCCCTTCCCCACAGAGGCGGCGGCATCGGTTGAGGACATTATGAACAAGGCGGGAGTGGAGAGAGACGACCTTCCCGAAATCCTGGATCTCATCGATATCCTGACCGAACACAAAATCATCGAAAAAAGGGCTGGATGAAATGCACCCCAAGATCGTTTATCCAGGCGGTGCTTGAGAGGTAGAGAACTTTTGTGGAGAGCGCATCAATAGACCTTGATATCTCTGTTGACATCACCGAATATTCAAGGTAACATTTTGTTGTGATAAAACGAGAGAAAGAACTCAGGACTATACAAGAATTGCTTTTAAAACACCCCATCGTGGGTATAGTGGGAGCCCGACAGGTTGGAAAAACAACCTTATCACGCATGGTTATCGGTAAGGATAGAGGACCTCATTCATACTTTGATCTGGAAAATCCGGAGGATTTTTCCCGTCTTTCGGATCCTATGCTCGCGCTGAAAAACCTGAAAGGTCTCGTTGTTATTGATGAGATTCAACGTTATCCGGATCTTTTCCCTGTTCTCCGGGTTTTGGCAGACCGTCCTCGGCGGCCTGCAAGATTTCTAATTCTGGGGAGTGCATCACCAGAACTGCTTCGTCAAAGTGCGGAATCGCTCGCCGGGCGTATCTTTTATCATGAATTGAATGGATTCTCAATAGAGGAACTCGGTATTTCCAACCACAACCAGCTCTGGTTAAGAGGAGGATTTCCAAGGTCTTACTTGGCCCGCACGAATGATGACAGTTTTGAATGGAGGCAAGGATTTGTCCGCACCTTTTTGGAAAGGGATTTACCTCAATTGGGAATCACTATTCGATCAGCCACACTTCGCCGCTTTTGGACAATGCTGGCTCATTACCACGGTCAAACATGGAATGCATCCGAGTTTGCACGGTCTTTTGGAGTTGCTGATACAACAATCCGGAATTATCTTGACCTCTTGTCTTCCGCACTTGTGGTACGTCAATTCCCACCATGGCGAGAAAACATTAAGAAAAGACAGGTCAAGGCGCCAAAAGTCTATTTGAAGGACAGCGGCATCCTTCATGCTCTTCTCAATTTAAGGTCCTTGAAAGATTTGGAAGGACATCCAAAAGTGGGAGCATCCTGGGAAGGTTTTATCTTGGAGCAGATCATCAGAATATTGGGCGCCGCCACGGACGAGTGTTTTTTTTGGGCCACTCATAGCGGAGCTGAATTGGATCTGCTCATTGTAAGAGGACGAAAGCGGTGGGGCTTCGAAATCAAGCGAACGAGTGCGCCGAAGATTACGCCCTCCATGCATATGGCTCTTAAAGATTTAAATCTTCAGCGTTTGGATATTATTCATGCCGGTGAGGAAAGCTTTCAAATGCACAGCAAAGTCCGAGCCGTATCAATTAATAAACTGCTGACTGATCTTCAACCGTTGACCTGAAGTTTGATTCTGTTTCGTTTCGATAATAATCAGATCGGGGAGATTGAAAAGACAAAAAAGAATGACCCGTGAAGGACTCGAACCTTCAACCTACAGATTAAGAGTCTGTTGCTTGCCCTGATTCCTCATTCTCTAATTGATTGATTCCGATACAGTTGGAAGGGAGATTATCGAACCATCTTTGTCCGTGTCACAAATATGTAACAGTTTTTCCTCTTTTTCTGTCTTTTTTCCTGTTTTGGCTACTAGGAGCCTGTCGGAATAATAAAGTCATTCTTCCCATTTAAAGTTCTTTTTCAAAAAACTCGATTCACATTCCGACTTTTTGAGTCACGCGGTTCTAATATTAGGCTGATCGGATGTATATCGGGCACCATTCATACAGCATTTTGGTTGGTTTTCATGACACTTCCGGCTTCCAACCGCTCCGGAACAGTTTCAGTAGATTATGCGTCAGGCAGATCATGTCCCATTCGGCTTCGACGGCGTTTAACCCCCGCAGGAGAAACCGGCGGTATCCGCGGGCCTCTTTGATCTGCCCAAAGACCGGCTCAACGATCTGTTTGCGTTTTTTGTAAACGCCACGACCTTTGATCGTTCGCAGTTTGCGGGCCATGCGTTCTTTGGTTGTGCCGTTTCCGGGATGCGTCCCCGAGGTACGGGCTGTGGCTTGCTGCTGTGCTTGATCCGGCCGGTGGCGATGTACGAATCGATCCGTTCGCCGTTGAGGAATTTGACGTTCTCTTCGCTGAAGTAGCCGCTGTCGGCGCTCATCCGCTTCGGCTTTTTGCCATCAAGGTTTTCCGTGAGGATCTCAACGAGCGGCTTGAGTTGTTGTTTGTCGTTGGCTTCCTGTGTAACATTTGTGGCCACAATGATCTGGGAACCTTCATCAACAGCCGCCTGACAGTTATAACTTTGTTCAAAGGATTTTGTTGCGCTGTTTTTCATAATGCGTGACTCGGGATCGGTGAAGTTGCGTTGGGCCTTGGGCTGAGGCTTATCCGAGGGGGCCTTCGGTGGACGCCCTCTCCGATGATTTTTTCCCTTCTCCTTGGATTGTTCCAGCTTTTCCCGCTCGGCACGTTCTTGCGCCTCTTGCTCCAACGCCGCCTTGGCCTCTTTTATCTTTGCAAGACGTGACTGCTTGAATCGCAGTTCATCAGGCAGCTCATCGCCGCGATTGCCTCGGCCGTAGCGCTCATCTTCAGTCTCATCGATCGCCTGGGCTTGCTCTAAAAGACGCCTGACCTCCGCTTCCAATTCGGCCTCTGTCTTTTCCATCCGTTCATAGCTCATCGCCTTGTGCTTTGAGGCATTGGCCCGAACCTTCGTCCCGTCCAATGCCACATGACCCAGCTTTATCAATTTGGCCTTCCGGCACAACTGAAGAACTTGAACAAACAGCCCCATCAGCGCCTTAAGATGACGCTTGCGAAACGCCGCAATCGTGTCATGGTCAGGATGTTGATCAGCAGTCAAAACCCGAAATGGTATCGACTCGTAGGTGGCCCTTTCTATCTTGCGGGAACTCGCCATCCCTATACAGTACGAATATATCAGAAGACTGACCATCATCTCCGGATTGTACGCAGGCTGCCCGCCTTGTTCCCCGCTGTAACTGCCGTAAATCTTTGATAAATCCAGTTGGCTGACCACGTCACGCACAAAATAGACCAAGTGACTTTCCGGCAGCCATTCCCCCAAGTTCGGTGGCAAAAGCAGGAGTTGATCAGGATTATAAGGACGAAAGGTTGTTGCCGTTTTCATGCCTATAGTATACCATTTTTATCAGAGGTAATCAGGCTAAATTAGGGGGGTACTCCGACAGGCTCCTAGGAAGGGATATCCTCATCATCTAACAATTGATCACTAATTTCTTCTTCCTCAGACTTGAATCCGAATTTTTTACAAAGAAAAAGCATACATGCAGCTGAATTATAAAGAACAAATTCGGTCTCTCCAATGTCAATTTTAGAAAGCTCAAACGCACCATGTCTTGGCCCTGGTTCGCTGCTTGCGAATCCATATAAAACATGAAATACTTTATCAAACGGTTTTCTCATTTTTCCTGTAGCTATCAGTTTATCAACAGCTTTTCCCAATGTAATATTATTATCATTCATTAAAATTCTAACTACACCTTCAAGAGCTCCTACAGCTTCTTTAATACAATTTTCCAGATCAGGTTTAGGACGCTTATTGAAGAAGTCGATGGCTTTTAGAAATTGATAATTCGGACCAATATAATCTGGATGCCCAAGTACTTTTTTTGTCTTTTCAATCGTCTCTTTGTCAAGATACTCCGAACCTTCTCTTTCGAGCATACCTTTTTTTAGGCGCCATCCAATATTTTCTGCGTCTAATAATTTATTAATTTCTACTGTGAAACTATATCTAATATTTCCAACGCGTTCAGGGAAAAATTTCCAACATTCATCTTCTTCGTCATAATCATAAGAGACGACTAAGGTAAAAAGATGCTGAATCAGATCGTAAAGCTCATTCCAATTTAAAGAAATTAGAACTAAATGTTCGATTTCATGATAGTGCTTTACATTATGTTCTCTCTTTAATCTAAAAAATGTTGTAAGATTCAAATAGAGATCGTCGAATCCAATAAGATTATTTTGCCTTACATAATCCTGGATCAAATTCCATAACCCAATGCGAAACTTATTAGAAACATCCTCATATATTAATTCCTTGGCACATTGACCATATCCATATTTTCTTGAAAAAGTAGCTGACATTTATGTTTATTTTAACATGCCTATTCTTTTAATTACTATTATTAAAACAAGTTATTGTGACCTGCCTCCCATCAAAGTACCATACTATGAGCGAGTTTTACGGACATCATCAGCTAAGTATCCCCCCTCTCCTCTTCCATATATATTATATAGGTAGAATAGGGCATAAAATTCGTTATAATCGGGATTATCTAAATTAAGACTGTTCAATAATACAGATTTTTAAACTTTGATTACAGGACTAACTTTCCCGGTAGTTTTATAATCAAAGATTATGTCTTGAGTCAAGACGATATCGTGTTCGATCACATGCATAGCCACATTCTCGATTCCCATATAAGTATTCGTATTTTCCATGCGGTATCGGTTTTCTTTAAGAAGGCCAAATCCCCGCTCTATAGCTGTGCGATAACGCTTCAATTTTTTGTAGATAATCGTATCTGGAGTTGCCGGCCCAAATTTCCGATAGCTGTCTTTGAAATGAGTATAAAAAACATATCCACCGCTTTCCGCGTGTGAGCATGGGAAAATTGTCTGTGAATCTTCCTGACAGACTTTCTTGCAGTGGTATCTGGTTCGTTTTCTTTTATAATCAACTCCGGTTTTGGTAAAAGGATAGCCAAACTCACAAAGAGGTGTTCCGTCCGATTTAAATCCTTTTGAGTAGACCATCTTGCCCCGGATAATAATCGGAATAATCGCAAAGTCTTCATATAGTCCTTTATAAATATCCTCAGAATCATAACCCGCATCCAGGACAATATAGGCAACATGAAGAGCCGGGAATCTCTTTTTGAATTCCTCCAACATGGGAAATATATGAATTTCATCTGAATCTTTTCGGGTACTGACAATGCTGACCATGGGGATTCCAGTAATAGTTATCAGGGAGTGGGCCTTGTGCCCAACGGGATACTTGTCTTTGTGGTGGGGCCGGCCAAAGCTGGCCGAAGGGTCGGTGAAAATCCATGCCCCATTTTCTTGTTTTACTCCTTTAGAGGAGCAATAAGATCTGATGGGAGTTGAATCCCCGATGAGAATCAGACCTTCGCGGCGATTCTTAGGGAGTTGTTTGATGTTGGGATTTAAGAGCCCGAGTTCATTGGCTTCGTTAACAAAGTTGATATGGATTTCCGCATATCCTTCCACCCCGAGATGTTTTCTCAGGGTATTATAGGTGTTGTGAGAGGGAGTCGGCCCTTTATCCAGCAGGCAGAGATGTCGATAGGTGCTGTTTTGAGAAAGACGTCTGGCAAGGATTCTATCAGAGACAAATGTTTGTTTGACTTTCAGGAGCCGGGACAGGAAGAGGCCGATTCCGTAACCCTGAGGTCCGGATTGTGAATAACTTTTTTTTATAACAGCATGAATACTGGAGATGTTTATCAAACGGAAATAGTTGACCAAGTCATTATTTTCATTGATTAAATCCAAATAGGCGCTGGAAACTTGCGGCACAGGCAATTGGTAATCCGTCATGGGAGTTCTCCTGCAAGGGGTGTTCAATAATAAAGTGGGTATCTGTTCAATA
>JAHIPL010000094.1 GCA_018894615.1 Acidobacteriota bacterium
GATTCCGGGTCCATGTCGTCTTCCCTCGGATCTCCCGATCCGCCGCCGGGTTGGTGGCGGCCGAAAAGCAGGGTGAAATCCCACCGGCTCAACCCCAAATGTTCCGGATGCCAGGCCACCTCCATCGGCCTGTAGGAAATGGGGAGAACGGTCCCTGTGGCCCGGTCGACCAGGAACCAGGGTTCGGTCGTCCGGCCGTGGTCTTTCGTGGAGGAGGCGTTGAAATGAAATCCCCGGCTGATGGCCGCGTAGTCGTGACAGGGGGCGCAGCTTGTGCGAAATGAAAAGGGAAAGGGATAGGGGATTGTGGGAACAATGGGCTGATCGAATTCATCTCGGAGCGGGATGCGGTGCACGGGGATGGAGCGGCTTCCTCCCCAGACAGGGGCCGGCTGTTCGGGCGGATCGGCTTGTCGGCCGCCGAAAATAAAGGGCGTTGACAAAAAAAGAAGTAGGCCGAAGAAGACTGATTTTTTCATGCTTTGAACTGCTCGGGAGTGAATGTGCATCGCCGCCGGTTTTCGATGGATTCATTGACCTTGAGAACGGCAACCGCGGTTTCGTATCCGATTTCCGGAGGACAGTTGAGTTTTGTCCCGTTGCGGACGGCGTCGAAGAAATTTTCCAGGTGCGGCTGATGGGCCGGCTTGGCCAGTTCGACGGGAAGGGGCCAGCGTCCCGCTTCGGCCGTCACCCGGACATCCAGAAAAATATTGGTGGTGTCCACCTTCCGGATGGGCTGGGTTTCCGACTTGAGAAGGCCTTCTTTGACGAGGGAATCCCATTCCGGCGCATGGGCTTCGCGCATGGCCCAGTCTCCGAGTTGAGGAACTTCTGAAATCACGAGCGAACCGTTGTCGCCCATGAAGACTTCATAAAATCCTCCGTGTTTGGTCATGGTTTGGACCTGATACAGGGCCCGTGCCGTTCCCTCTTCGGTCTCGAATTCGTAGATGGCCATGACGTTGTCGTACCACTCCCGACCGGGGTAGTAATCGGTCCCTCCACTGGCCGTGACTGTGGAGGGAAGGACGCCGAATATCCAGCTGAAAAGATCGATCTGATGGGAGCCGAGATCCACGATGGGACCGCCCCCGTATTTTTTGAACCAGCGCCAGTTGCGAAAGGCCGTCATGGAGGAGTATCCATAGGCGGCAAGCGTGTCGGCGGACAGAGTGTACTGTCTCGGCCAGCCCAGCATATCACTCTTGGCGCGGTTCCACTGCGCGTAGGCCTTGGTGACCCGCCCCAGAATTTTGTGTTCGAGAATGAGCCGGTTGATGGCGTGAAGATAGCGGGGATTGCTCCGCCTCTGGTGTCCGATCTGAAGGAGTTTGTTCGTCTCCCGGGCGGTTCGAACCATGGATCGCGCTTTGGTCAGCGAGTTGGACATCTCTTTTTCACAGTAGACATGAAGGCCCGCCCGCATGGCGGCGTTAGCGTGCTCGGCATGAACACCGTCCGGAGAGGCCACGATGACGGCATCCAGGTCCTTCTCCCGGGCCAGCATTTCTCTGTAATCCTCGTAGACGCCGGCCTCGTGTCCGTATTTTTTGAGGTAACGCTCGGCGTAGCGCTGGCTGTATTCCCAGATGTCGCAAACGGCTTTGAAGCGGATGTCCGGAATCCTCAGGCAGGATTCAATGAGGACCCGCCCCTGAGCTCCGGCGCCGATGAGGGCGATGTTCAGCTGGTCGCCGCCGCCGCTTTCCTGCAGGGAGGCGGAAGCCGATGAGCCCCTGAGGGTTGACGCGGTGAGGGCCATGCCGAGCCCGGCCGCGGCCGACGATTTGATAAACCGGCGTCGGGAATGGGATGGTTCGTCTTTGCGTGTTATGTGTTCAGGCATTTTTTTCCTTTCATCTCTTTGTCGAATGCGATGTCCGCCGATGAGAAGTTCATGCTGCGGACGAAGTCCAGAGATTCGCGGGCGCCGAATTCCCTGTCCATGCCGTTGTCCTCCCATTCGACGGAGAGGGGGCCGCGATACCCGATGGCGTTCAGCTCCCGGATGATATCTTCGAAGTTGACGTCTCCGTGCCCGAGAGATCGGAAATTCCAGCCCCTCCTCAGGTCGCCGAAGGGGAGATGTGATCCCAGGATGCCGGACTTCCCGTCGAGGTTGACGGAGGCGTCCTTCATATGGACGTGATAGATCCGGTCGGCGAATTCACGGATGAAGAGGTGGGGTTCCATGCCCTGCCAGAGGAGATGGCTGGGATCAAAATTGAGACCAAGCGTCGGCCGGCGGTCAAACGCATGGAACAGCCTTTCGGTGGTGTAAAAATCAAAAGCGATCTCCGTGGGATGGACTTCCAGTGCGAATTTCACTCCGTTTTCGTCAAAGACATCAAGGATGGGGGACCAGAGATCCACAACCCGCTGGAATCCGTCTTCGATCATTTTTTCCGTCGTCGGAGGGAAGCTGTAGAGGAATTTCCAGATGGGGGAGCCCATGAAACCGTTGACCACGGCGCAGCCCATTGCGGCGGCCGCCCGGGCGGTCGCTTTCATTTCCTCAACGGCCCAATTCCTCAGCGCATCAGGCTGTCCTTTGACCGCGGCAGGGGCGAAGGCATCCAGCCGTTCGTCGTAGGGATCGCCCACACACTGCCCCGTCAGATGGGCGCCCAGAGCCCAGCAGCCCAGGTTATGCTCACCCAGCCGTTCTTTTTTCCCCTTCACATAGGAGGGATCGGAGGCGGCTTTACGGACGTCCATGTGATCGCCCCAACAGGCGATTTCCAGTCCGTCATAGCCCCATCCGCTCGTTTTTCGGCAGACATCTTCGAAGGAGAGATCCGCCCACTGTCCCGTAAAAAGGGTTACAGGTCTGCTCATTCCGTCCTTCCTTCCATCATATGATTGTACTCACTTCTTGCCCGTCAGTTCAACCCAGACCGAGCCTTTTTTCGAGCTTTCCACGCATTTTTCGATGTAACGGACGCCGCGTACCCCTTCGTCGACATCGGGGAAATCCAAGTCCGCGGCACAAAGAGGTTCGCCGGCCTTCTTTTTGGCCAGGGCGCCGGTGAAGGTGGCGTAGATGTTGGCAAAGGCTTCATAATATCCTTCCGGGTGCCCGCTTGGAATCCGAATGTACCGGGCGGCTGACGGCGTGAGGTCATCCCGTCCTCTTGAAAGAATCTCCGTCGGCTTGTCGATAAAACCCATTCGGCAGTAGTTCGGCTGCTCCTGATTCCAGTCGACGGAAGCCCTGGTGCCGAAAATGCGGACGCGGAACCCGTTATCGTTTCCCACGGCGATCTGTGAACTCCAATAAAGGCCTTTCGCCCCTCCCTCGTAATTGACCAGAATGGAGGCGTTGTCGTCGAGCACCCTGTCTTCACCGAAAATGTCGAGCCGGGCGCAGAGGGAGTGGATGCTGAGCCCCGTCATGACGGTGACCATGTTTTCGATGTGGCTTCCGATATCGCCGACGCAGTTTGAGAGGCCTGCCCGGGCCGGATCGGTCCTCCACAGGGACTGTTTCTGGCCCGTCTTTTCGAGCGGCGTGGCCAGCCAGTCCTGAGGATATTCGGCCTGAACGAAGCGTATCTCACCCAGGTCCCCCCGGGCGATGATGTCCCGGATGTGTTTGACCATAGGATAGCCGGCATAGGCATAGGTGACGCAGAAGAGAAGATCTTTTTCCCTGGACATGTCGGCCAGTTTCTGTGCCTCCCGGCTGTCCGTCGTGAGAGGTTTGTCACAGACCACGTGAAAGCCTTTCTGCAGGGCCAGCTCGGCGATGGGGAAGTGGGTGTGGTTGGGGGTGACGATGATGACGAAATCGATCCTGTCCTCCCTCTTCGCTTCGCCTTCCAGTAGGTCGCCGTAGGTCCGGTACAGGCGGTCCCGATCCAGACCCAGCAGCAGCCCCGTCCGGAGCGTGTTGTCGGCATCCTGGGAAAAACACCCTGCGGAGAGAACCGCCCCGCGGTCCATGGCCACGGCCTTGCGGTGGACATCGCCGATAAACGCGCCCTGACCGCCGCCGATCATGCCGCAGGTCAGGCTTTTAACTCCCGGGGCCGAATCCTTGCCTTCAATCATGTCTTCCTCCTGAACGGGCCGTTTTTTTCACTTAAGCTGATGTGATTTTATCAAACCCTCCGGCCGAAGGACATCAAAAACCAGTTGTCATTTTTGGAGGGTCGTTCGAATTTTTTCCGCGGCCAGAGCGGCCTCTTTTCCGACCTGCGGATCGTTTTCCAGACGCAGTGCCAGTTCCAACCCCCCGCGTGAAGCAAATGTAGGGAGTATTCCCAGGACAGCGATTTTTTCCTCCGGGCGATCCGCCCATTCCAGGCATCTTTTCAGCTGAAGAACGGCGCCCTCCGGTGAGCGGTAAGGATTGAGCCCGATCATACGGACCGCCCCCCGGATCGCAAGCACACGCTGAGTCGGATTTCCGGGTGTCTCCGCAACGGCCATCACATCAAAGAAGGGTGTGTCGTTCGGCCACCCGCA
>JAHIPL010000095.1 GCA_018894615.1 Acidobacteriota bacterium
AACTTCGCCCTTCTTATCACCGGCTACCTCGCCGTTCCCGAAACGGGCGTGTACGTGATCACGCTCACATCGGATGATGGAACACAGCTGAAAATCAACAGGAATGTGCTGATCGAGAACGACGGCATTCACGGAATGCGGCCCAAAACAGGAGCCGCCGCCCTGGAAAAAGGGCTCCATCCCTTTGAGCTCCGGTATTTTCAGGGAAAAGGAGGAAGAGGTCTTCGGATGGGGATCTCCGGTCCGGGACTGGCTGCGGAAGACATCCCGGCCGGGATGTTTTTCCATTCCCCGTGATGGATCAGGGGCGCCAGAGATAGGAGACCTTAAAGAAAAAGGCCTTTCTGTCCCTTTAGCCGTTATATTCCACAATCCCCCTGAAAAACAGATATCTGTTGATCTGGTAAGTCAGTTTGCCGTTCACGATCGGGTAATCATAAATCCTCCGGGAATCCGAACGGCGGGTGAAATCGACATAGGTCAGCAAAGATTCTGTCCTGGACCGCTCGCTGCAAAAAAAGATTTCTGAAAAAAAGATGCCTGTCCCCAATTATTTGATGAGATTGAGGAGGGTTTCGATGGCCTTGTCGAGTTGCGGGTCCTGTCCGAGCAGGTCGTGGTTGAGATCGTTGATAACCACGATATCCGGGCTGTTTTATCCACCTCGATCCTGGTTGAGAAGGAGATGGGACTGCTTCGATTGGAGCCCAGATCGATCCGCCCGATAGCGCCCCGACTCAGATAATAAAGAGAGGTCCCCTTGCTGTCCGTTTGAAGCTGCCGGGGAGAGAAAACAGCGGGAACGAACGGTTCATACTTCCCTCGCTTTTTCTTGTCCAGGCTGGTTGTCCACAGATGCGCCGGACCGTCTGTTGTGGACACAAAATAGACCGTCGTCCCGTCTTTCGGATTGAGGATGAATTCCCTATCATCTCCGAGGGTGTCTGTCACCGGTTGAGTTTGACGGTCGATATCCTTCAAAGTCAGTTCCACGTGCGGGACATCCTTTTTTTTTGTGTCATTTTTATCCGCCGCATCTTCTTCGGGCCGGAACAGTTTCTCAAAATCATCTTCTTCAAACTCTGGCTTTTGCGGTTCCAGATGGAGCTGGTAGAGGTCCCATTTTCCCGAAAATTCCGGAAAGCTGTGGCCGAAACGGTTGGAGGTGAACAGGAGGGATCGGCCGTCCGGCGACCAGAGCGGCCTGCCTTCATCGTAGGCCGTGTTGGTCAGGAGCTGTTTTTCTTTGGAGAGGATGTCAACGGCAAAAAGATCGGTATTGGCATTCCGGCTGATCTCAACCGCAATGAACCGGCTGTCCGGTGACCAGGCGGGTGGGGCGGCCGCGTAAACGACACCGGGGTCCGTCGGATGGGTGATAATACGTGAATCCTTCTGAAACAGCCCGACCGATCCGATGGAGGCCGAACCATAGCGGTCAAAGATCGGTTTCCAGGTGGTTCCCGCGTTTGTCGTTTTCCACACACCTCCCGAGGCGGAGCCGATTACGACAAAACGGAAGTCGTTTTCAAGAGCCTGAATATCGGATATCCGCCCGCCCTTCATTTCATTTCGCCTCATTCAAATCCCGGTCTCTCTCTACTACAATGAAACGTTATATCCGACTCACAAGAACGGAAGAATCACATGAAGAGAGAAATCACATGAAAAAAGGATACCTAATCCTGTTCGCCTGCTTTTATCTGTCCCTTCCGGCCTTCACGTCCGCTGGAGAGTGGCGGTGGTTCAAAGGGAACACGCACTGCCACGCCAACCGGTCGGACGGGGATGTCCATCCTCTCCAGGTCGTCCAATGGTACCAGGAGCATGACTATCACTTCATCGTCATCACGGATCACAACACCCTGACCGACGTCTCTCTTCTCGATCAAAACGGCAGCGCGGACGGCTTCATTCTCATTCCCGGAATCGAGGTCAGCGACGCCTCCGAGGGCAAACCTGTTCACCTCAACGCCATCAATATTCACAGCGATCTGAAGCCGCAGACAGGCAAGGACAAGGTGGAAACCCTTCAAAACAACATCGACGCCATTCGGGCCGCAGGTGCCGTCCCCCAGATCAATCACCCCAACTGGTTGTGGGCTTTCGATCACATCGAGATGTCCCAGCTCACTCAAGTGCCGCTTCTCGAGATTTACAACATGTCGTTCAACTGCAACAACTTCGGAGCCGGCGGAAAACCGGGCATGGAGGAAATCTGGGACAACATCCTCTCCAAAGGCATCGTTCTCTACGGAGTCGCCGCCGATGACGCCCACGATTACACCGGTGAGTTCAATTCCAGGCGGTCCAATCCCGGCACCTGCTGGATCATGGTCAGGGCTGAAGAGCTCACTCCAGACTCCATCGTACGGGCCCTGGAAACGGGCGATTTTTATTCCATCGTCGGCATCCTGCTCAAGGATATCCGCATCACGAATGAAAGCTACACCATCTCCATCGACCCCGTCAGCCAGATGCACTACACCACCACTTTCATCGGGGAAAACGGCCGCATTCTGAAGGAGGATTACAGTCTTGAACCATCCTACACCCTCAAGGGGGATGAACTGTATGTCCGGGCCCGGATTTTTGCCTCATCTGGGGAGTTTGCCTGCACCCAGCCCTATTTCCCAGAGAAAAAATCGGATGACCGGAGGGCTCCTCGGTCTGACTGATTGTATTCCGATCTGTCCATCCTAATGTCCTCTCTCCCTTTTCACCGAACACTCCGGGCCGCCGAGGCGCTGCCTGCAGTAGCGGCTGACACAAAGGAACGCATCCTCCGCCGCTCCCTTCTCCTTCAGCGAATCCCTGAGGCGTTCGAGATACCGTCTCTTCCGCAAGATCTCGAATGTGCGCCGGAAGTTGATGTCGAACACCCAACTCATGTGAAAAAGCTTAAAATCGTTGAGCGTCCGCATGTCGCCCGTGCTGACAATCGCTTCCCTCCTGATGCTGTCGATCACGACGGAAGAAATCTCCAGACGATCCGGAAGATCGTGAATGAGAGACGCGTTCTTAATCCCCGACGGGTTTTCATAGGACCTTAAAACGACATCCCAGATATCCAGCTTGTCCGAATCGCGCAGCAGGCGGGAGTAAAACACACAGGAGGGCGTTTCATCCGCCGGCACCGCGGCCCGATTGTGATATGAAATGACGCGCAGGATCAGCTCCGCCGTCTCTTCATCGACGTCATGAAGGATGTTTTCCTTTCGGCAGATGGAAACACCCAGAAGCGCATGGTTGACGGATATTTTATCGGAGAATGTGCGGAAGCGTTCATACTGTTCAAAGCGGCCGATATCGTGAAGCAGAGCCGTCACTTCCACCAGATTGAGTTCTCGTAGGTCCAGTTTCAGACGGCGGCCGATATCGAGAGCGGTCCGGCTGACCCGGCGGGTGTGATCTTTCTTCAGAGCCATCATGTCGCCGGATGCGGGATTCCTGGACACAAAATCCTCCGCATAGGCGGAAAACCATGTCCAAAGCCGCTCCGGAACCGTGGGGCTCAAGCCGAACCGCTCTTTTGTCATAAGGATGTTCTATTCATTTTTGTCAGGCCGCTGACTTTCGGCGTAGGGATTATGGCGAACACGGAACATGTAGTTCGGATCGATTGACGGGGTGTCTCCCCTGTGCCGTTCCATCAGGCCGATCCTGCGTGCCAGAAGTTCCGGCATGTTGTCCCCGTACAGAAAAGGGGTTTCTCCGTTTTCCGCCACAATCATCCACTCCACACCACATTCGTTCCAGAGGTCCATCAAATCCCGGCTGTTTTGGATTTCCCTGTCGATCAGCTCTTCGATTTGACGCCGGCCGGCGGCCCGTATGTCCTCATTCACGGTGTCAAGATACGAATGAACGGATTCCACCCACGCCGCCGTGTTGCGCAGCGTTTCGATCAGGCATCGAAGGGCCCGTGTCCGCACCTCGAAATCATGGAAAACGGAATATACGGAGGGCTGATTCTCTGCGGCGATTTTGTGCCCGGCCAGTCGCTCGAGGGCCTCCTCCAGCAGGGGAAGCACTCGTTCATCCATCCGCTCTCGGGCCGTTCCGGCATATTCCTTTGTCAGCAGCCGGAAGAGCACATCCTGCGCCAGATCGACACGGTTGGGATTGTGGACGGACGTGCACATGAACCGTTCGTAGTAGGCCCGATCCTCTTCGGGGATCCGGTCGATATCGGGAACAAGCGGACGGACAAACAGCCGCTGCCAGACAACACCGTAATGGGTGTAGATGGACAGCGGAACGGAGGCCTGAACCGCATCGTCGATGATTCTCCAGGCATCGCGAAGTTTTTCACCCCACTCCCTGCCGGCACAGGACTCCGCAATATCCAGAACGGTCCGTTCCACATCCATGTCCGCATCGAATTGGAAACGACGGAACAGCTCCTGGTTCACAGCGACGGGCACCTGCCGGGGCGGCTGAATCCCTCCCAGATGAGCCATGGAACGGGCGCCCAGAGCATGAGCGGACTTGAGTTTATTGTAGACAAGCCAGGGAAAAGGAATGCCGAGAAGAGGTTCATGGTTGCCGTGAGATCCGAAAAAATGATAAAAATACGCCTCTCCGCCGCGGGATCGAAGATCATCCAGCGGCTCCCGTTCCTGCTCCATGAGACTGTTGTGCAGGGCCGATCCCAGCACGGGGATATCGGCATAACGGGAATGGACATAGGGACTCTCCCACCCTTCGGCCAGAAGGGAATTGCCCTCCACATCCAACCTCTCCCCAAGACCGGGCCATAAAAACCGCCTCTCCCCATAAAAGGGCTCCAGGCGGGTGATCACACGGAAATCCGGAGAGTACCGGGATGCGCTGTCCCGCAGCAGGCGAAAAAAATTCAAGACATTGCCGGCAGCGCTTCGGGCGATATCCTCATCCTTCTTCCATTCACGAATCAGATAGGCTCCGCCGTTGCGTCCGACATACAGGGATTTGGTGTGTTCGAAACCGGCCCCGCTGTCATTCGTCCAGACGGTGAGAAAGCCGAGCTCCGGCACCTCGGACAAAAGATTGGCCATCATTTCCCCGTAGTGCGCCTGGACAACCGGATGGACGATGGACAGGTTGTAACGGGGTTTGAAGCTGCGAAAAGGATGATCCACCCGAGCTCCGCGAAGAGTGGGATAGCGCTGAAGAAGCTCCTCCGGTACGGAACGGGGCTCAAAACAGAGCAAACCCGGTGTCAAACCGTAGCGCACGGCCGATCGGGCATCTTTTTTCAGCCGCTTCAGATTGGCCTGAAGATATTCAGCCGGATAGATTCCGCGGTTCAGCCGGCTGGAAACGAACTGATCGAGACCGGGGCAGTAGGTGTAAAAATCGGGATAGAACTCATCCGCAACACCCGCTTCACCGGAGAAAGGTGTGGCCAGGCCGTTGACTTCGATGTGGGTGAATCCGAGACGGGCATACTCTCTGATATACGATTCCCGGTCAAAACCGCGCATGGTCCGGGCGTACTGCGTCAGGAACAGATCAAATGTGGCTTTTTCCCGGTCAAAGGAGACGGGAAGGAAAAGAATCTCTCCCGGTTGAACGTTTTTATCCCCCCATCGATCGAGGATGACGTGCAGTCCGCCGAACAAAAAAGAAGGGCCGGATGATATAAGTCGGAAGCTTCCTTGTTCCTCAATCCAACACAGCACCCACTCTCCCTCCGGCAGACGAATACCGGTTTTTTCCAGGAAAGGGCGGAATTCCGGCCTGTTGACAGCCAGACAGGCGGTACGGGGGCCCGCATCCCATTTTGAAGCCGGAGAGCGATCGATTTCAGCCGAAATCCCGGACCATTTTATCAGTTCTTCCGCAGCCGTTTCCTCGACGGGCACACCGTCGGCCGGAATCCGAATGGTTTGAATGTGTTGAGCGATCTCGTGAAGTGTCATTTTTTTCTCCAACGACGCCGCAGCGGCCGTGTTGGTGCATTGTAAAATTTAACAGACCGGTTGGCAACCGTGAATCATCTTTTGGACGGTGGACCGATTAAATCTTGCCTTTTTTGAGAGGGGCAAAAACCGTTTTTTCCGTCTTGGACAGGATTTTTTCCAGGTCTTCGGCCGGCTGAGGACGGCAGAAGAGATATCCCTGGGCCTCGTCACAGTCCGATTCCTTGAGGAACGTCAGCTGCTCCAACGTTTCGACACCCTCGGCAAGAACCCGGATATTCAGACTGTGGGACATGCTGATGATGGCCTTGACGATCTCCCTGTCGCTGGCATCCTGTGTGATACCCTCGACAAACGTCTGGTCGATTTTGAGTTTTCGTATGGGAAGTTTTTTAAGGTAGCTCAACGATGAATACCCCGTGCCGAAATCATCGATGGACAGCTGGACGCCCAGACTGTTGATATCATTCAGGACTTTGGTCGTGACCTCGGTTTGAAGAAGGACGCTCTCCGTTAATTCCAGCTCGAGGCATGTTGCATCGATCCTGGTGATCCTCAGTGTTTCAGCCACCTGTTCGACCATGTTGTGCTGCCGGAACTGACGGCCGGAAATATTGACCGACATTTTCATCGAAGGGAATCCCGCATCCTGCCACCGCTTCGCCTGACGGCAGGCCTCTTCCAACACCCATTCACCGATGGGGATGATGAGTCCCGTCTCCTCGGCCAGGGGAATGAACTGACCGGAATAGATCAGATCCTCCATTTCCGGATCTTTCCAGCGGATCAGAGCCTCCATGCCTGCGATCCTGAAATCCTTCAGATTGATCTGGGGCTGGTAGTGGAGGACAAATTCCTTGTTTTCCACCGCGACACGCAGCTTGTTTTCCAGGACCAGCTGCTGAAAAGCGGCCATATTCATGGCGGGATTGTAGAACTGGTAGTTTTTCCCGCCGATTTCCTTGGCCTTGTACATGGCGATATCCGCGTTTTTGACCAGCGACTCGTAGTCATCTCCGTCGGTCGGGTACTGGCTGATCCCGATGCTGGCCCCGATCATGCAGTCGTGACCATTCAGGGTGAAGGGTGAGTCGAAGGATTCAATCACCCGCTGGGCGATCACCGCCGCATCCTGGGCTTTGGTGATCTTCGGAAGAATGATCATGAATTCATCCCCTCCCATCCGGGCCACAGTGTCGGAATCACGCACGCACTCCACCAGCCGGGACGCCACATCCTTGAGCATTTTGTCTCCGGCGTCATGCCCCAGGGTGTCGTTGATCTTCTTGAAATGATCGAGATCGATGAATAAAAGAGCAAGGGTGTGGTTGTTCCAGCGCGCCTGCACCAGCAACTGACTGAGCTTCTCCATCATGTAGGTCCGGTTGGGCAGACTGGTGAGCGAGTCGAAATGAGCCAGGGACTGGAACTGCTGCTCGATCAGTTTTCTCTCCGTGATGTCCCGGACAATCCCGGCGATGGCGATGGGCTTTTTCCGGTCATCCTTGATGACAGCCCGGGACAAAAGGACGGGGAACAGGCTTCCATCCTCCCGTCGGTGAAGGAACTCTCCCTTCAGCCCGCCCCGCAGGGCTTTCGGAAATATGCTCTGCTGGTATTCGTTTTCGATATCCTTACCCCAGAGGACGGCGGCTTCCTTTCCAACGATTTCTTCCTCATGATAACCGTAAGTGCGGCAGAAGGCGTCATTGACATAAATGATGTTATCTTCCATATCCGTAAAGAAGACACTGTCCTTGATGTCCATGAGGGCATGGGACAGCATCTGGAACCGCTTTTCGTCTTTCTCATGTTTGAGAG
Source organism: Acidobacteriota bacterium (assembly GCA_018894615.1). Classification (GTDB taxonomy): domain Bacteria; phylum Acidobacteriota; class Aminicenantia; order Aminicenantales; family Aminicenantaceae; genus JAHIPL01. Next base: position 7,728 of record JAHIPL010000095.1, read on the forward strand.
CGTTCTCCACGGTCACAGGAAGAACGGTGAGATAGTTCAGGTCGGAATCCTTGATAAGGTAGTCTCGGGCGCCGGCCTTCATGGCGCTGACCGCAATATCTTCATCTCCTGAACCGGTCACCAGAATGAAAGGGGTCTCTCCAAAACTGTCAAACAGCTCAAGGGCGGTGCCGTCCCCAAGTTGAAAATCCGAGACGATGATATCGTACTTATTCTCTTCAAGGAGAGCTTTGGTTTCGGCGATACTCGAACCCACATCGTAATCGTAGGAAAGACCCTGTTTTTGAACCAGCCGTTCAAAGGCCTGCAAATCGACCAGGTCATCCTCAACATAGAGCATTTTGATTTTCATTTTTATTCCTGACTGTTCCATATTCACTCGGGCATCTCACTCAGTTTCCAGTATATATGAATGGTGCGGATCACATCGACAAATTTTTTATAGTCGACCGGTTTGACCATATAGCCGGCCACGCCCAGATCAAAGGAGTCGATTCGATCCGAATCCTCTTTGGACGATGAAAGAACGATAACGGGGATCTTTTTAAGGATATCGTCTTCTTTCACCACTTTCAGAAATTCGATCCCGTTCATCTTGGGCATATTGATGTCCAGAAGCACGAGTGTCGGTTTTTCATAGGTGTCGTTCTGAAGATAAAAGAGGGCCTCTTCCCCGTTGTTGGCGATGATCAACCTGTTGGTAACATGGATTTCCTTCAAAGCCCGCTTCACCGTCATCTGGTCGACGATATCGTCTTCAACCAAAAGGATGGGTTTGTTTGAACTCATGTCTCATTTTCCTCTACACGACCACTCTCTTTAGAGAGGGTGAAAAAGAAGGTTGTGCCCTGTTTCAATTCGGATTCCAGCCAGATTTCACCGCCGTACATCTCCACAACTTTTTTTACGACAGCCAATCCGATGCCCGTCCCCTCCACATCATCCCGGGACTGGAGCGTCTGGAAGATCTGAAATATTTTTTCGAAGTACTTCTCTTCAATCCCGGGACCGTTATCCGAAACGGAAAACTGCCAGACATCAGGCTTCTCCCGGCAGCCGACCCGGACCCAACCCTGCTCCTTATCCATGTACTTGACGGCATTGCTGATCAGGTTCTGAAACAGCTGTCCGATGCGTGTTCGCTCGCAGTGAAGAACGGGAAGCGGGGTATCGACGGTGACAGAGATTCCGGGCGGGGGTGAGATGGAATCGATGATCTCTCCCACCAGCTGATGAAGATTCACCTCGACCTTTTCTTCCTTGGTGCGTCCCACACGGGAGTAATGCAGAATGCCGTTGATCAACCCCTGCATTCGAACGACCCGGCTTTTTAACAGATCGAGCTGTTTCTGTCCGTTGAGGTCCAGTTTGTCCCGGTAATCCTCTTCGATCCAGGTCGCCAGAGATTGGATGCCGCGGAGAGGTGCTTTCAGATCGTGGGAGACGATGTAAGCAAAATCCTTCAGCTCCTTATTGACGCTGTCCAGTTCCTTGAGAAGCCGGGACTGTTTTTTCTCCGCGTCCTTTCGCTCGGTGATATCGGCCGAAACGACGACCATGCCCAGATTTTCACCGTCTTCCCCCCGCATGAGCGAGGCGGAAAACAGGATCGGGATGATCTCTCCTTTTTTTGTTCGATAACCGGATTCAACGTACTGAACAAATCCCTTCTGCAGCAGCTCGTCGAAATTTTTTTGAAGAAGGGAGGATTCATCGGCAAAGATGGTTTCAAGAGGCATTCCCCGCAGCTCCTGCTCGGAGTAGCCCAGCATTTTACAGGTTGAGGCATTGACCGTCTGAATGTACCGTTCCGGGGACGTCACAATCAGGCTGCCGTGCATCGAGCGGACAATGTTGTCCACATAATCCCGGGAGATGGTCGTCCGCTCGAGATTACCGGTCATTTCATTAAAGGTTTTCGCCAGCTGCCCCAGTTCGTCCTTTGCATCCATCGGAATGCGGTATTCAAACCGACCCTTCCCGATGGTTTCGGCACCCTTCTTCAAAATATCGATGGACCGGATGATGGTCGACAACAATCGATAGGAGATGAGCAGGATCAAAAGACAGATGAGGGCCAGCACCTGGATGCCCTGTTTCCACAAAGAGGTCGTTTCGGCGAGGCTGTCCGCCAAGGACGAAGGGGTCAAGACAGCGGGACCGGCACCCTGATCGAGACTCATAAACTGCGTCCACAGCATGAACCCGGTGATGAGAAACAGCATGAATCCGATCAGGATGATGATGGTTGATAACCGCCATTTGATACTCATACCGGCTCCTCTTTCCTTTACTCTCCAGGGTTCCTTTCCCAGGGGGGAATCTTAGAAACAGAGTCCGCGGCGGCGGACACCGGACTTTTTTCAGGCATCGAAACGGGTGTCTTTCGAAAGGCCTTGAGATTCTCAATTGTAATTTTGTCATACATAAAGGGACGGGCCGCATCAAAGTCGACCT
>JAHIPL010000096.1 GCA_018894615.1 Acidobacteriota bacterium
CAGGCCTGAATGGTTTTAAAGCAGCGGCGAAGCAGAGTTTTTTCCAGTTCAAAGAGAGGGGAGCTGAGGCCGATGCCTCCCGGGTAATTGTCGTAGATAAAGATGTTCGGCTCAAAATCCATCCAGTCCCCGTACGTGTCCTCCTGGTCCTGCGTCACCCGGGGCAGCACGTTCAGGTTGGGCAGGGATTTTCCCGTCGCGTTGTCTCCGATGGACACCCCGATGTCCCGCAGGTCGCACATGAGAAAAAGCGGGGAGACGTTGTGCATGCAGTAGGCCAGGCCGAAGAGACCGTTTATTTTTTCTTCCGGTTCGAATGGCAGCCCGTTGTAGAGCCCTGAGGGGATGGTCAGCCAGTAGGCCGTTGTGTGCATTTCGTTCTGCGGAAGGCTCAAGTCTCCCGCGCCCACGTTTTCCGATGTGAAAAATTTGATTTTTTTGAAACCGACGACCTGTGTGGCCACATGGACCTCTCCGTGATTCAAGTCGCAGTTCTGCATGTTTTTTTTGCTGAAAATATCCAGAATCTTGATCTTGGTGTAGTCGATGGCATCGGTGTAGTAGTCGATATCCGTTTTTTTTACGTAGGCCTTCCGCTGATCGAAATCCAGTTTTTCGACGTAATACTGCTCCCCCTCACAGATGTAGATGGCCTTGGGATGAAGAGTGGTCAGAGCGGCGGAAAAATCCACTTCGGCAATGGCCTTCGTTTTTCCGGTTGTGTCGACAACGACAAAGTTATCCGAGCTGATGCTTCGAAGGCTGACACCATCGGCGGGGTAGGCGTCGCTCGTCCAGTACCATTTTCCCCTGGAGTGATGAATGAGTTTATCCTCTTCCAGGAACTGAAGCACCTCCCCGATGTCCAGGGCGCCGAATTTTTCTCCATCCACGAAGGGAATCTCAAAGGCGCTGCACTCGACGTGGCTGATCAGAATGGACAGGTTGTCGGGATTGATGAGGGCCTTTTCCGGATTTTTAGAGAAAAAATAGTCGGGATTGTTGATGATGAACTGGTCGAGAGGCGAGCTCCGGGCGACCAGAACGGCGCAGGATGCCGATGTTTGCCGACCTGCCCGACCCGCCCGCTGCCAGGTGCTGGCGATGTTTCCGGGATACCCGGCCAGAACGGCCACGTCCAGATTGCCGATGTCGATTCCCAGTTCCAGGGCGTTTGTGGATACCACCCCGAGAATCTTTCCCTCACGCAGGCCCTTTTCGATTTCCCGCCGGCGGAGGGGCAGATAGCCGCCCCTGTAGCCCCGGATGAGGCCTTCCTTCCGGATTTTGTTTTCGATGTCGTTTTTCAGATAGGTGAGAAGAACCTCCGTGATGAGGCGGCTCTGGGCGAAAACGATGGTCTGCAGTCCGCTGTCCAGAAAGAGGCGGGCCACCCGGCGGGATTCATTGACGTAGGAACGGCGGATCCCGAGAGATTCATTGACGACGGGCGGATTGTAGAAGATAAAGTATTTTTCTCCATGCGGCGCGCCGTTGTCATCGATCAGAGTGACGGGCCCCTCCGTCATCCGTTCCGCCACTTCCACGGGATTGGCGATGGTCGCTGTGCAGAGGATAAAGCGCGGGGAAGAACCGTAAAAGGTGCAGATCCGTTTCAACCGGCGCAGGATGTTGGCCAGATGACTCCCGAAGATCCCCCGGTAATTGTGCATCTCGTCGATGACGATGTAGTCGAGGTTTTCAAACAGTTTGATCCATTTCGTGTGGTGGGGAAGGATTCCGGTATGCAGCATGTCCGGATTGGTGAGGATGATGTGGCCTTTGGCCCGGATGGCCCGGCGGGCATCCTGGGGGGTGTCGCCGTCATAGGTGAAGATGCCTATTTCTTCCGGGAGAAGGGAGATGGTCTCATCCAACTCCGCCCGCTGGTCCTGGGCCAGAGCCTTTGTCGGAAACATGTAGATGGCCCGGCTGGAAGGCTTCTTCAAAACGGTGTCCAGTACGGGCAGGTTGTAGCACAGGGTTTTGCCTGAAGCGGTGGGTGTGACGACGACGATATTTTTCCCGTCCTGAAGTTGTGTCCAGGATTGGTGCTGGTGTGTGTAGAGCCGGTTGAACCCTTTTCGCTTGAGAGCCCCGACCAGGGCGGGATGAATGTTGCCGGGGTAATCCTCGTACCGTCCCTGTTTGGCGGGTATGTGCTGGACGTGGGTGATGGAGTTCTGGCGTTTCCCCAGTTCCTGGAGCAGGCCGAGGGATTTGAGCAGTTGATCCTGTCTGGACATGGTTATTTTTCGGCGGTGCGAGCGCCGGATTCATCTTAGTCAATTTTGCAGTGGAGCGCAATCGAAAGTCATCCGCTGCGGATGATTTTTTCAACGAGGGTGGTGGTGGAAGAGCCGCTGACGTATGGGAAATGAATGACGCGGCCGCCCCATCCTTCGACTTCCTTTTTTCCGACGACTTCATCCTGTTTCCAGTCACCGCCCTTGATAAGGACATCGGGCTTGAGGAGGAGGATGAGCTCCAGCGGGGTGTCCTCGCTGAAGGGAACCAGGTGGTCCACGCTTTCGAGGGCATCCAGAACCTCCAGCCGTTCGGAGAGGGGAAAAATCGGGCGGGATGGTCCCTTCTGCCTCCGAACGGTGTCATCCGTGTTGACGGCGACGACGAGGACGCTCCCCTGCCGCTTTCCTTCCTGAAAAAGCCGGATATGCCCCAAGTGCAGAATGTCGAAACAGCCGTTGGCGAAAACGACAGTCTGACCGTCCTTTTTTAAGTCCTCCCGAATCCGCACCATGTTTTCCGGTGTCCTTATTTTCGACATGTTTTGATTATTCCTGATTTTTCCATCCGAATCAATTGCGTTTTTAGAAGGAGAGGGCTGCGTCGAGAGGGCTGCGTCGTTTTCAAAGAAGCGCCCCTGTGTTAGAATGAGCGGTCATGTTGAAATGGATTCGGGTTAAAAAAGCGGCTCAGCACAACCTCAAGGGAATCGACGTTTCCCTCCCCCGCAATCAGCTCATTGTCGTCACCGGCCCCAGCGGATCGGGCAAATCCTCGCTTGCCTTCGACACGCTGTTCGCCGAGGGGCAGCGGCGCTACATCGAATGCCTCTCGACTTACGCCCGGCAGTACATCGAGCAGTTGGAGAAACCCCGTGTCGAGTCCATTGAGGGGCTTTCCCCGGCCATTTCCATTGACCAGAAAACCATATCTTCCAATCCCCGCTCCACGGTGGGAACGGTCACCGAAACCTATGACTACCTGCGCCTCCTCTTTGCCCGGGCGGGTATCCCCCACTGCCCGGGCTGCGGACGCGAAGTGAGCACCCAGACCCGCGAGCGGATTCACTCCCGGCTGATGTCTCACTCACCCGGACAGATGCTTTCCATTCTTTCCCCCGTCATCAAGGGACGCAAGGGAGAATATGTGCGTCTTTTCGAGCAGCTCCGTCGCAAGGGATATCTGCGTGTGCGCGTGGATGGGGACGTGCGGGAGCTGGATGAGGACATTCCGCTTGAACGGACAAAGAATCACACCATCGAGGTCTTTGTTGATGATGTTCGGGTGAGCAAGGAATCAGAAAACCGGCTCAGGGAAGCGGTGGATCGGGCCCTCGATCTTTCCGAAGGGGATCTTCTGGCCCTGCACCCGAACGGTTCGGAGAACTATTTTTCCCTGAGTCTTTTGTGCCCGTACTGCAACATCAACCTTCCCGAGCTGGAGCCCCGGTCCTTTTCATTCAATTCCCCTTACGGCGCCTGTCCGTCCTGCGGCGGCATCGGATACCGGACCGGGACGGATTCCTGGGGAGATGTGCTTGTCACGGACGAATTGTGTGCCGGATGCGGCGGCAGCCGGCTGCGGAAAGAAAGCCTGGCCGTCCTCCTGGAAGGGAAAAACATTCATGACCTGGCCGTCTTGCCCGTCGATCGGTTGGGCGCCTTTTTTGATTCCCTCCCCATGCCCGATAACAGAGCCGGGATCATGAGGCCCATCGTCAAGGAGATCCGGATGCGCCTTCAGGTCATGGTGGAGTTGGGAATGCCTTACCTGCAGCTCGCCCGTGCCACTTCGTCCCTTTCAGGGGGGGAAGCCCGTCGTGTCCGCCTGGCGGCGCAGACCGGCGCCCGGCTTCGGGGAATCCTTTATGTTCTGGATGAACCCACGATCGGCCTGCACCAGCGCGACAACGGCCGCCTGATCACCCTTCTTCGAAAAATCAGGGATGACGGAAACACCGTGATTGTGGTCGAACATGATGAACAGACCATCCGTGCGGCGGATTACATTCTGGATCTCGGTCCCGGCGCCGGGGAGAAGGGCGGATGGGCGGTGGCCGAAGGCGGAATGGCCCAGGTGCTCCAATCGGACAAATCGCTTACGGCCGCCTATCTGCGCGGGGACAGGCAGGTTCCGGTCCCGGCCGAACGCAGGACGGCCCCGGGCTGGCTGACCGTATGCGGAGCGTCCGAGCACAATCTGAAGAACATCGATGTTCGAATCCCCCTGGGTGTCATGACGGTTGTTACGGGCGTGTCCGGTTCCGGGAAAAGCACGCTGCTCTATGACATCCTCTACAAACATCTGGCCAATGTGTTTCACCGCGCGCGGAAAACACCGGGGAAACACCGGGAGATCTTCGGCCTGGAGCTGATCGACAAGGTGGTGTCCGTCGACCAGAAACCTATCGGCCGTACACCCCGCTCCAATCCGGCGACCTACACCGGCCTTTTCACACAGCTCAGGCAGATGTTTGCCCTCACCAGGGAGTCACGGATCAGGGGCTACAAAGCCGGACGGTTCAGCTTCAATGTCCAGGGAGGGCGGTGTGAGGAGTGCCGGGGAGCGGGGGTCAAAAAAATCGAGATGCATTTCCTGCCTGATGTTTATGTCACCTGCGACCGCTGCGGCGGACGGCGCTACAACAAGGAAACTCTCGCCGTCAGGTACAAGGGATACAGTATCGCCGATTTTCTGGAGATGACGGTGGATGACGCGTTTGAGGAGTTGAAGGCTCAACCTCATCTGAGCCGAAAACTGGAACTTCTGAAACGGGTTGGGCTCGGCTATATCCGGCTCGGTCAACCGGCGCCTACCCTCTCAGGCGGTGAAGCGCAGAGGATCAAGCTGACAAAGGAATTGGGCCGCAAGGACACGGGACGGACCCTTTATCTTCTGGATGAGCCCACGACGGGGCTCCACTTCGACGATGTGAGAAAGCTTCTGGAAGTGCTGGATGAGCTGGTCGTCCTCGGCAACTCCGTGGTGATGATTGAACATAACCTTGATGTCATAAAGTTTTCGGATTATATTATTGACCTTGGCCCCGAAGGGGGAGAAAATGGAGGTGAAATTGTGGCTGCGGGTACGCCGGAGGAGGTCTCCCGTGAAAAACGGTCGGCGACGGGAGTTTACTTGAAAGCGATTCTGACATCCCGGTGAAAAAACAGTCCATTGGATTTTCTTTCCATGTATCAGCGGCTGCCTGTCACCTTGGCGATATACGTCGTTATAAATCTAAAAATCTGATTGGAGGGAATTTAATGCGCACAAAAAAATTACCGCTTGTGATTCCGGTCGTCCTGGCCGTCCTTCTGGGCGCCGCCCCGGTGCTGGCGGACGGGCCGCTGAAAACCGACGACATGAAGGTGTTCAGCTGGCGTCACCTCGGCCCCTGGAATTTTTCAGGCCGGATCACGGACTTTGCTGTTCCCGCGGGCCAGAGCCAGATCTATTATGCGGCCACGGCTTCCGGCGGGGTCTGGAAAACGGAAGACGGCGGCATCTCCTTTGCCCCCGTTTTTGACGATTACGGGAACATGAGCATCGGAAACATCGAAGTGGCGCCGTCCGATCCCAACATCGTCTATGTAGGAACCGGGGAGGCCATGCACGCCCGTTCTTCCGCCCACGGCAACGGGATGTGGAAGTCTATCGATGCCGGTAAAACCTGGTCGTTCATCGGGCTGGACAAAAGCTACTATATTCCTCGTATCGCTGTGGACGACAAAAATCCCGACATCGTCTATGTCGCCTGCGAGGGGGAACTGTACAACAACGACATGACCAGCCTGCGCGGTCTGTTCAAGACCACGGATGGAGGAAAGACCTGGAACAAGGTCCTCGATCTCAAGGACCGGGGGGTGGGCGACTTCGTTCTTCATCCCACCAATTCCGATATCATCCTCGCTTCCGGTTACAAGACCTACAGGCGGAGTTGGACCTTTATCGACAAGCAGCCCGGAAACCACCTCTACAAATCTACGGACGGCGGTTTGACCTGGAACAAGCTGACGAACGGCCTGCCCATGGATATCAAATCCGGCTGGAACGGCCTGACCATTTATCCGAAAGATCCCAACATCGTTTATGTCCGCATGGATGAGGAGGTTGATCTGGGATTTGATTTGCGGAAAAACCGGGCCAACTTCAGGGCCGGACGCACGCTGCTCAAGGACGGGGCCTATTTCAACAAATTCAAGTCTTTCAAAATCGACCCGAAACTGGCTAGAATGATCAAATTTACGCCGATCGAGGCCAAGGATGAATCGGAATTGGCCGACAAGCTGAATGAACTCATCGGCAGCGAAAAATTCCAGTCCGATATCGGAATCGACCTGGCCGCTTTCACTCAGAGAGCCCGTCAGGTTTACAAAAACGACACGGACATCCTGAAGATGATGGATGCTATGAAAGCTGTGCTCGACATGCCCGAGCCGGAAGGTGATAAAAAGGACAGCAAAACCGAAGGCCGCTATCAGGTCGTCAACCGCTACATCCTGAACCTGCTTTACGGCGGGCTCTTTCAGGAAATCGAGACCGTGAAGCGCAACGGTGTGGTCTACCGCTCGAATGACATGGGCGAGACCTGGGAAAAAATGACGGAATACGCCATCGTCGGAGGCAGCACACAGATCAACGACATCGAGGCCGGTTATTCCGGACGGATCGATGTTGATCCCAACAATCCCGACATTCTGTACGCGGTGGAAGTCCGTGTTAAAAAATCCGAAGACGGCGGCAAAACTTTCAAAAACACTCCCTGGAACGGCGCCAAGCAGTGCCATGTGGACACCCGCGGGATGTGGATCGATCCTCTCAACTCCAATCACATCCTGAACGGCAACGACGGAGGCGTCAGTGAAACCTGGGACGGCGGTAAACACTGGTCCCAAAAGGAAACGATCAGCGCCCAGCAGTTCTATGATATCTCCGTGGACAACCTCATGCCCTACAACGTCATGGGCGGGACCCAGGACAACGGCTGTTGGATGGGCCCTTCGCAGAATCGCAATTCCTATGGGGTTTTCCCGGCGGACTGGACCTATCTCCCCTCTGGCGACGGCTACTATGTGCTTCGCGACTGGTGGAATCCCGAGAACATCTACTTCGAAAGCCAGTTCGGCGGAAGCCGCTGGATGAACTTGAACACGGGTGAAATGGGCAACCTCTCCGTGCGCAACACGGACGAAGAAGAGGCCGCCGGAAAGGCGCCCCAGCGCTACCAGTGGGACGCTCCCATTGTCCTCTCCCCCCACAACCCCGGAATTGTCTATGTCTGCTCCCAGCACGTCCACCGCTCCTTAGGACGGGGACGGCCTGGCACTTGGCAGACAATCAGCCCCGACCTCAGCAAGGCCGACCCCGGGCGCATCGCCGAGTCCAAGCTGACCAATCTGCAGTACGCCACCATCTATCACTTTGCCGAATCCCCCGTCAAACCGGGTGTTCTCTGGGCCGGAACGGACGACGGCAACCTGCAGATGAGCCCGGACGCCGGCGTGACCTGGATCAACATCACGGCTAAATTTTATGACAACGCCGGCAAGCTGAAGAAGAATCACTCCCAAGGGGCCGTCCTGCCCTACGACAGATGGGTGACCCGGGTCGAGCCCTCCAACCATGATGTGGATGTCTGCTACGTCACCTACTCCGGCTACCGGACCCACAGCGAGGACACGAGTTTCATCTACGTCACCCGGGACGGCGGCAAGACGTGGGAAGACCTCTCGGGCGGCATGGGAAATCCCGTGCGCGACATCGAAGAGGATCCCGATAATCCGAACGTTCTCTACCTCGCCACGGACTACGGTGTGTATGTCACCCTGGACCAGGGGAAGAACTGGATGAAGCTGAGCTCGAACGAGCCCGACGTCATCATGATGGATATGGACATTCAGGCCCGCGAGCGGGACCTGGCCGTGGCCAGCTACGGACGCGGCTTCTGGATCGTGGACATCCAGCCCTTCAAGGAATTCGACAAGGATCTGTTTGAAAAGGATGCCTATCTCTTTGAACCTCAGAGAGCCGTCAAGTGGGCCATGATCGAACGGCGCGGACAGAGCTACGGCGAGTTCGCCAGCACGCCGAATCCTCCCGTCGAAGCCTCCTTCTATTTTTGGCTCAAGAACAAGGTGGACAAGGTCAAGGTTGTGGTCAAAGACCTGGAAGGCAACGAACTCCAGTCCATCACCGGCGGCAAGGACCCGGGACTCCACAAGGTGACCTGGTCCATGCGTCAGCCGCAGCCGCAGGATGAAGACGGCGGCTTCCGCGGCCGTGGTCGGATGGTTGATGCCGGCACCTACTTGGTGTGCCTGATGGTGGGGGATGAAGAAGTGGCTTCACAGAAGGTCAGCGTCATCGACGATCCCATCCTCAACAGGTATTGATATGACGCACGTTATCAGGGATTCGATATATTCTTTCCGATTTGCTATAATAAAACCGCCTTAAAAACAACAGCTTTCACTGTTCCTGATAGAGACAACGAATGGCTTTCAGCGATACCTGCGGAAACGCGCTTGCAAAAAACATCCTTCGAAAAGGGCTGCAGAAGGGGCGTATCCCCAATTCCCTCCTTTTTACAGGCCCGGAGGGGGTGGGGAAAATGGAGACCGCCCTCGTACTGGCCAAAGCACTCAACTGCCTGAAAAAATCGGACGATTCCTGCGACGAATGCGCAAACTGCCGGGCAATAGATAGAGGGGCTTTCCCTGACGTTCTGAATCTCATTTCCGAGAAGGAAATGGCCGAAAAATACCCTGAAACATTTGAAGGCGGAAAAAACGGAAAAAAACCTAAGGAAAATATATCCATCGACCAGCTCAGGGAGATGAAGCAGACCGCCCATTTGAGGCCCATGCTCGGTCGCAAGCGGGTTTTTCTGATCGGGCAGGCGGAGCAGATCGATCTGACATCATCCAATACACTTCTAAAGATCCTTGAAGAACCTCCGCTTTTCACTCACATCATCCTTCTCTCCGACAATCCGTACTCCATTGTTCCCACCATTCGTTCTCGGTGCCAAATCCTGTCCTTTTCAGCCATTTCGCGTGAGGATGTAGAAGATCAGCTGAAGCGGAACGGCTGCGGCGAGCAAAAAGCCCGGCTTATATCTATTCTGGCGAGGGGAAATCTCAAGCAGGCATTTCATATGAGTGGGGAGGATGTGCCGGATGAGCGAAAGTTGAGCTGGATCTTTTTACTGGCCCTTCTGACCGGAGAAGGAAGCGGGGAGCTTCTCAAGGATTTCACGTCCTCTCGAAAAGAATTCCGGGAGGAACTGGTCCGTATGCTCGAGATCATGCTCACGTTTATTCGGGATGTGATGCTCCTTCAAGGCGGAGGGGAATCCTCCCGGCTCCTGAATCCCGATTATGCCCTCCTGCTGAGCGGCTTGGCCGGCCGTATGAGCCGGGATCGGATTCTGGAGTTTATCGGCAGTCTGGAGCGAAGCCTGTCCGCCGTGCGGAAGAAAGCCAATCTGAACTGTCTCGTCAGTGAACTGTTTGCGGAATGGATGGAAAAAAGTTATGCCTGAAGTTATTTGCGTGTATTCGGAACGGACGGGCCGGGTTTTCCGGGCCCGCAGAGGGGATCTGGACCTGAAAACGGATGAGTACTGCATCGTTGAGTCTGAACTCGGCGGCGAACTGGTCAAGGTTGTTGATATCAGCAGCATAACGTGCTGTTCGGAAAGAGACACCAAGGATCAGCCTCGGGTGCTTCGGCCGGCGTCACAGGACGATATGGATAAATTCCAATGGATGGGAAAAAAGGAGAAGGAGGCGTATGATTTCTGCCTTCAACGAATCAGAGAACACAAGCTTCCCATGAAACTGGTACGGGTTCGCTATTTTTTTAATGAAAAAAAGGGGATCTTTTATTATACGGCGGACGGACGCATCGATTTCCGCTCCCTCGTCAAGGATCTTGCCAAAGAATTCAAGATGCGGATCGAAATGCGCCAGATCGGCGTCCGGGATGAAGCGAAGATGATCGGCGGCATGGGTGTGTGCGGCCGCGCTCTCTGCTGTTTCAGTTTCATGAAGGGTTTTGAACCGGTCACCATACAGAAGGCGAAGAAACAGAATATCGTGATCAATCCCACAAAGATCTCCGGTCTCTGCGGCCGCCTGATGTGCTGCCTGGCTTTTGAGGCTGAAACCAAGGGCCGGTTGTACACGGACGAAGATAAGGTAGAGGAATAGAGCTTTTTTTTTCCTTGGCGAGTTGATTTATACTCCAAAGTTATGGATAAAGTGGATACGGTCATCATCGGAGCGGGGATAATTGGTCTGGCCGCAGCCGAGCGGCTGTCCCGTTCCGAGGGCGACATTCTTCTTGTGGAAAAAGAGCCGGATTTCGGCCGCCACTGTTCGAGCCGGAACAGCGAGGTCATCCATTCCGGCATCTATTATCAGCCTGGCAGCCTGAAGGCGGGTCTCTGCGTAGAGGGAAACCGCGCGCTTTATTCCTTTTTAAAAGAGCACGGGATCAAACACAAACGATGCGGAAAGCTGGTCGTGGCGGCTGATGAGGAGGAGGTTCCGGCTCTTCATGCGTTGAAGGAAAAGGGTGAGCGGAACGGCGTTGAAGAATTGTTGCTCCTCAGAGGAAGCGAAGCGGCGGGAATGGTGCCGTCCCTGAAAGCGCATGCCGCCCTCTTCGTGCCGTCGACAGGGATTTTTGATTCCCATGCCGTGATGAGGGAATTGGAACGGTCGGCCAGGGAGAACGGTGTCCTCTTCGCTTACGATACGGAAGTGACGGCCGTTCATCCGCTGCCCGGCGGATACCGCCTTTCGTTCAACGATGAGTTTGAGATGGAATCCGTCCGGATTATCAACTGCGCCGGATTATGGAGCGATCGGATCTGTGAAATGGCCGGGATGGATGTGGATACCGCCGGCTACAGGCTGCACTGGAACAAGGGTGACTACTTCAAAACGGCGCGCTACAGAAATTTTGAGCGTCTCATTTATCCTCTTCCCGATCCGAAGGGAATTCATCTGGGGATTCACACCGTTTCAAATCTTCAGGGGGAGGTGTCCTTCGGTCCGAACTCCTATTATGTTTCGGAACTGGATTATAAAACGGACGATTCCCAGCGCCTTTCCTTTGTGACCGCCGTCCGCCGCTATCTGGATATCGATGAAGGGGATGTGTGGCCGGATATGTGCGGCATTCGACCCAAGCTGCAGGGGCCCGGAGATCCGGAACGGGATTTTGTCATTCGGGAGGAATCGGAACGAGGGTTCCCCGGTTTCATCAACCTGGTCGGGATTGAGAGTCCGGGGTTGACGTGCTGCCTCTCCATCGCCAACCTCCTGGTCCATTTATAAAATCTGTTGCCGGTCAGTTTTCTGTGTCATGATCGACCCGGCGGAGATAGGCTTGGGGATCAACCAGGATTTCGCGTTTTTTTCCGCCTTCTGAAGGACCGACGATCCCATCCTGTTCCATCTGATCAAGGATGCGGGAGGCTCGGGCATATCCAAACCGGAGGCGGCGCTGCAGGAAGGAGGCCGATGCCTGCTCGGTGGCCAAAACCAGTTCGACCGCCTTGTCGAACATGGGATCTTTTTCTCCGAATCCCTCCTCTTCGAACTCGGCCGCCGGTTTTTCCAGAACGTCCACAAGGGACTTGTCGAATTCCGGTTCCCCCTGATCCTTAACGAATTTCAAAATGCGGTTGATCTCCAGGGGCTTGATAAAGGATCCGTGCAGCCGCGTGATGCGGGGGGACTTGGGCGGGATGAACAGCATGTCGCCGTCGCCTAAAAGCTTATCGGCGCCGATGGTGTCGAGAATGACACGGGAGTCGATTTTGGTGGGCACCCGGAAAGCAATCCGGCTGGCGAAGTTGTTTTTGATGGTTCCGGTGATGATATCGACGGACGGACGTTGGGTGGCCATCACCAGGTGAATACCGACGGCACGCGCCAGTTGGGCCAGCCGCGTGATGCAGTAGTTGACCTCCTTGGCGCCGAGCATCATCAGTTCGGCCAGCTCGTCGATGATGATGACGATGTAGGGCATGGGTTTGAAATCTTCCAGCTCCTCTTCGCTCAGCTTGCGGCGTTTGTCGTTGAGGATGGAATGGATCAAAGCGTTGTACTGGCCGATGTCCCTGACGTTGAACCGGCCGAGTACTCTGTAACGGGCCTCCATTTTTTTAATGGCGTCAAACAGGACGGCCTCGGCTTTTCGGGGGTCCTTGACCACAGGGCACATCAGGTGAGGGATGCCTTCGTAGGCGCTGAGCTCGATCCGCTTGGGGTCGATCAGAATGAGCTTGACCTCATCAGGCGAAGCCTTGTAGAGAAGACTGGCGATCAGGCAGTTGAGAGCGACGCTTTTACCGGTTCCCGTCGCACCCGCGATCAGGAGATGGGGCATATTGGCCAGGTCGGTGATGTAGATTTCTCCGTGAACCGTTTTGCCCAGGGCATAGGTGAGCTTGGACTCGGATTCGAGGAATTCCGGAGACTCGATGACGTCACGGATGCAAATGGTTTCCCGGTGGTTGTTGGGGACCTCGATTCCAAGGGAGGACTTGCCGGGGATGCGGCGGATGCGGACGGAAATCGCAGAGAGAGCCAGGGAGACCTCCTCAGAAAGATTGGCCACCTTGCTGACCTTGATGCCGGCATCGGGAAAAAATTCGTAGGTTGTGATGACCGGTCCGGGGTGGTACTGCTTGACCTCGCCCGTCACACCGAACTGGGCCAGTTTCTCTTCGATGAGTTCCTTTTTTTCCAGAAGTTCATCCTTGTCGATTTTTTCGGCGGGGCGGCTTTTGTCGAGAAGGTTGTAGGGGGGAAACTGGTAGCCGGTTTTTTGCGGCGGTGGAAAGGGCAGTTTTTCCTGAGCGACCGGCTTCGGCGCGGGCGCTTTCATCGGGTGACGTTTTCTCTCTTTTTTTTCTTTGGACAGCTCCGGTCTTGTTCTCCACTTTTTCGATTTGATCGTCACTCCTCCCGCTTCTCCGGGGGGAGAGAGGTGCTTTTCCATCACCCTGCGTTTCATCTGTTCCCGTGACTTTGTCTTTTGATACTGGGCGATGCGGATATGCACACCCTTAAAGGAAAAGCGGAGAAAGGAGGCGAGCGCCCGAAGGATGTGATGAACGGACAGATGAGTGGTGAACAGAATGAAGAGAAAAAGGAGCACCAGCAGAATGAGGATGGTTCCAAGGTGATTGAAGGCGCGGAAAAGGAGAGTGGTGCAAATATCTCCCAGAAGCCCGCCGGCTGCGATTTGAACACCTCCCCACCGGAATGTCCCGAAGACGACGGTGAACAGGGCGGTCAGGAGAAGGAGCAGGATAAAGGAAGCGGTGATGCGGGAGAAAATCCTGGATTCCACTGACGGCCGGATCAGATGGTATCCGAGGAAAAAGAGGCTGAGGCAGAACACGAAGGACGCCAGCCCGAAACCTTGAAGGAGGGCTTCGGACAGTGAAGCGCCCGCCCGTCCGGCGATGTTGTGCACCTTCTGCACGGAGTCGCCGGTATGGGCCCAGGAGGGGTCCTGGCCGCTGTAGCTGATAAGGCTGAGCAGAAAGAGAAGTCCTATAAATAGAAGAAGGACACCGATTATCTCCGGTGAGTGGAATTTGCCTGATTTTTTGGTCGCGCGGATCTTTTTTTTAACCGCCTTTTTCGGGTGCACTCTCATTTCGGCAATTATACCATAATTGGGGACAGGCATCTTTTTTTCAAAATTAATTATTTGGATCCTTCATAAAGAATTTCAACCCCTGGGAGAGATCCTGAGAAAACTAGTATTTTTATTTCAAAAAGGCGTGATACAAGCAGGCGAAGGACTTGAGGCCTACCTGTTCGGGGCGGGCATTCTGAGGAATCGCGCAATCCGACAGAATTTTTTGTATTAATTCCAGGGAAAAGCCGGCCGCCTTGAGGTTGTTGGAGAGTTTTTTTCGCCGCTGCTGAAAACACCGGTGAAGAAAGGCCGAAAACTTGTCGTCATCGCGAATGTCGACCAGTGGCGTATCCCTTTTTGTCAGCGAGATGACGGCGGAGTCAACCTTTGGCGGCGGTGAAAAAGACCCCGGCGGAACATTGCAATGAAGGCGTGTTTCAAACCGGTTCTGAAAGAGAAGGGAAAGGGGAGCCAATTTTTTTGTCCCGACGGACGCGCACACGCGATCGGCCACCTCTTTCTGAAGCATAAACACGCCCCGTGTGAATTGCTCCCTGCATGCGTATATTTTAAAGAGCAGGGGCGTGGAGATGGAATAGGGCAGATTGCCGACCACCTTGACGGGCTGTTCCGGAAGAAAACGTATAAAATCCAGTTCCAGGATGTCCCCTTTCACCAGGGTGATATTCGACGATCCGGCGTTTTCAAGATACGGCCAGAGCCCGGGATCCTTCTCGACACAGATGAGGCGGCCTACCCGTTCCGCCAGCGGAAAGGTCAGAGCCCCTTTCCCGGCCCCGATCTCAAGAACGGTTTCGTCAGCCCGGGGTTCGATCGCCTCGATGATTTTGTTCAGCACTTTTTGGCTTTTCAGGAAATGCTGGCCCAGGGCTTTTCTTCGTGTTCCGCTCATTGTATCCTACTATAGCACATGCCTGCCCTGTTTACAGACTTCAAACTCACCGCAGCCGGATAAATCAGGGGGACAGGGTCTGACCCACCGGGGACTAAAATTCACCTCTAGAGGTGATTGATTTGATTGTTCCTTTCTGTACAATAGATTATATGAGCCTCATCAAACAACTCATGAAAAAAACAATTCTATGGGGGATTACCGGATTATTTGCGCTCATTCTCCTGAGCATCGGGGTGTCCGCCCAGGAAATCAACCTGTCCAACTCGTCTTCCGGCTCGAACTGGCCGGCCATTGCCGTCAACAGTCGGGGAGATGTCATGGTCGTCTGGACCGAGTGGGAGGTCGGATACATCTATTACCGGCTCTACAAGGACGGCGGCTGGACGGAAACCCGGCGCGCGGGCATCGTCCAGCAAATCTCCTGGAGCAACCGGATGGACGTGGACAGTTCCGGAAATTTCCACCTTAGCTGGGCCGACGGTCACGGCAGCTCCGAAAGGGACATCTTTTACAGCATGTTCACCGGGTCCTCCTGGCAGCAATCCGAACGGGTGTACCGCAGCCTGCACAATTCGGCCTGGAACTGGCTTGCTGTCGACGGCTCTAAGGTTCACACCATGTGGTATCACAAGTACGGTGCGACCAGTGATTCCTCCGATGTCATCATGAACAGTAAAAGCATCGGCGGGCGCTGGCCCGAATCCTATGAGAACGTGTCCCAGTCCAGTTCCACGGAAACCATCCACCCTGCCTTCCGCGCCAGCGGAGGAGACATTTTCGCCGTGTACATGGACGGAGGGACGGGGGTTCGGCGGCTGACCTTCCGGGAGCGACGAGCCGGTTACTGGCAGTCTCCCACCGTTCTCGACATTTCCGGTTATTACCCCGCCATGGACATCGACAGCTCGCGGAATCTCCACATCGCCTACAGCAACTGGAGCGGCAACTTTTTCGTCCGCTCCAGGATGGGAGGCAGTTGGGATAGGACCCAAATCGTGTCCAACGGGCATGCCCCCCTTCAGTTCGGCGACATCCGGCAGCGGAACGGGATGGTGGCGGCCGCCTTCACTCAAAAGTCGAGTGATCGCTACGCCGTTTATTATACCGTCAGATTCGGAACCAACCCCTGGTCCAAGCCGGTCCCGGTGTCGTCCGGTGATGTGATTTCCCGCACCTCCGAGGGCTATCCCGATGACGGGAACCGTCATGTTCAGGTCTGCGTGGACAGCAACGGCTACGCCCATCTTGTCTGGGAAGGACGCGGTGTCAACGGATTGTCGGACATCATCTACAAAAAGGTCAAGCTCAGCGAGCCGGATTTTCCTTTTATAGAGGTGGACCGGTTCGCCCTCGATTTCCTTACGGAAGAAGGAAATATCCCTTCTCCCCAGTCCTTCTCCCTTCGCAACTCCGGAAAGGGAACCTTTGATTATTCCATCTCGACCAATCGTGACTGGCTGACCATCGGCCGGACCCAGGGGACAGGTGGCGACAGCTGGGAGTCCATCCAAGTGGATGTCAGACCCGGCGATAGGGGCGCCGGCACATACTCTGGAACCATCACCATTACGTCCGGTGAAGCCCTCAACAGCCCTCTCACAATCGCTGTCAACCTGGTCATCGAGCAGAGGAAAACGCCCAGCATCCAGCTGAACAAGACCGATATATCGTTCTTCGCTTACGCCCGCGGAGACATACCGGCCAGTCAATCCTTTCAGCTGCGAAACAGTGGTCGGGAGCGGCTCGACTACACCGTGAGCAGCAACAAGACCTGGCTGACCGTCTCGCCCACAAGGGGAGTGTCCACAACCGAGTGGGACACCATCGATGTATCCGTAGACACCTCCTCGCTCGATGTCGGAAATTACATCGGCCAGATCCAGATCCAGGATCCCGCGGCCGACAACAACCCGCAATCCGTCTCCGTCATCGTTCAGGTCGACAAGCCCCCTGTGCCCTATGCGCCGACGGCCGTCACTCTGTCCAAGTACTCCCATGAAGGGCTTTATCTGAAAATCTTCAAAAACCGGCTCAGATGGGCGGGGAATCCAAAAAACCTGGGCCTCTTCAATATCGTGAAATACAGGATTTGGAGAGCGGTCAAAGGCGGCGATCTTTCCCATCTGGCCGATGTCGGCTCTGATGTGGCTGAGTACTATGACAGAGATTTTTCCACGGCTGAAGAGAGGGACCGCTACATCTACTTCGTCGCCTGCCTGGATTCCGACAACGTCGAAAGCGAACGTATCCTTTCAACCGAAGCGGGCGGTTCCGGCTCCGCCTCGTCTGTGTCCCTGACTAAGGGACCGGTTTTGAAAGTGAAGCCTAAAAAATAGCCCGGGTTCGAATTATCCAATCTGTCCGCCGGCTCCATTGACAAAGGGAAAGGACTTCATTAAGATAACGTTTCAATTTTATTGAGGAGAAAGGCATGAAAACGATCAAGCTGTATCTGGCAGTCTTATTAATACTGTTCACAGGCGTTTTTTCCTTCGGGCAGGCAACCTTCCTGTCCTCAGGCTCGGGCGATGCTCACAACCCGGCTATCGCTGTCAACAAGAACGGAGTGGTCCTTGTTGTCTGGTGTGCAAGCGGCGGAAATGAGGACGGAACCCTGTACTTCACCGTCAACAAAAAAGGGTCCTGGAGCGCTCCCCGGGCCGTCGGATTCTCTTCGTATTCCGCCTGGAGCCCACAGATGGATGTGGATTCCAACGGACTCTTCCACCTCAGCTGGGCGGACGGCGGCAGCCGGTACGACCGCGAGATCTTCTATGCGACCTACAATCCGAACACCGGATGGGCCAATAAAGAAATGATATGGGACAGCCCGGAAAATTCCGCTTGGAACCGGATCGTCGTCCACGGCAACAAGGTGTCCATCATCTGGTTCCACGAGCACGTGGATCCTTATGTGTCGGATATCATCATGATCACCAAGACCATCGGCGGTGATTGGCCGGGGGCCTACGAACGCATCTCCTGGCATCCCTATGATGAGACCATTCATCCGGCTTTCGACATCTTGAACAACCGTCTTCATGTCGTCTACATGGAAGGGATCGGCACCACCGGCGGCAACTGGCGTCTTCGCTATAAAGAAGGCGATTTGGGACGGAACTGGGAATCCCTTCCTCCCGAAACGCTGGATTTTCCTGCCTGGTATCCCGATATGGAGGTTGACGGCAACTCGGATTCCCATGTCATCTGGTCCAATCGATCGGGCGAGATGCGCTACCGCCGTCAGTTCAACGACGATTGGCAGGAAGGACAGAACATCGGCAACATGTTCTGCCCGCTGCAGCATCCGGACATTCATTTTCACAACGGAGTGCTCGTCACGGCCTTCCTTCAGAATAACGATCTGGGGACATCGGTCTATTACACGGTCAAAGAGCCCCCCGCCGACTTCGGCAGTCCCGTCCTGCTCGAGCAGACAGGCCTCGCCGACTATCCTCAGGTCTGGATCGACAATTACGGATACGCCCACTTTGTCTATGACACCCGGGGAACGTCTACCCGCCGTGTGTATTACAAAAAAGCTCTGGTGTACACCCCGCCCGCCCTGCTGAACGTGGACACCGATTCATTGGCCTGGACGGTCGAGGGCGTCAATCCTCCGGCCACCACCATCACCATCACAAATGACGGAGCGGAGCAGATGACCTACACCATCACCAAGACGGGGATGCCCTGGATGACCCTCAGCCGGACCCAGGGTGCGCTGGGAGGCGGTGCGTCTCAGACCGTGACGGTCAACGTTGATTCAGAGGATTTGGACGAAGACGTCTACACGGGCACTCTCACCATCGAGAGTCCCGAAGCGGCAAACGGCTCCCACACCATCGATGTCACCCTGACCGTTCTGGCGCCTCCCCTCTATGCCCCGCTCAATTTCCAGGGAGAGATCCTGGCCAACCGAGCCCTTTTCTACAGGGAGATCGTTCACAGGCTGACCTGGCAGGCCAATCCCGACAACCGGGACATCACCGCCTACCGGATCTACCAGAACGACGGGGTTAATATGATTCTCCTCTCCGAGTTGTCCGCTTCGACCTTCGAGTACGTCCGCCGCGGTCTTCTCGACGGCAGCCGCACGTATAATTACGTCCTGGTGGCTGTTGACAAGCGGGACCGGGAAAGCCCCCGAGCAACTGTCAGCCTGAGCGGCATAGGTGTAAATTAAAGACCAAGCGTATTATATGAAACGGATTCTCATTCGAGGCGCCGGCGTCTGCGGGCTCACGGCCGCCTACCGCCTGGCTCGAGCGGGTCGGGCCGTTACGGTCTTCGAGAAGGAAGACCGCGTCGGCGGTCTGTGCCGCAGCTTCAAGGAAGATGAGTGGACCTATGATATCGGCCCTCACCTTTTCTGGAATCAGCATGTTCAAACCCTCTCTCTTATGAAGGAAATCGGTGCGGCGGACGCCCTCTTCAATCCCCGTCTCATCCACGGCCTCTACCTGGGGGGGCGGTTTTATGCCTATCACCGCCTCTCGGAAATGGCGCGGCTCGCTCCCAGGGGATTTCAGATTCTGGGGCCTGTCCTTAAAAAACGTTTTTCAGGGCAGAGCGCGTCCGGCCTTCAGGTCTTTCAGCTTCTGAAAACGTTCCTCTTTAGAGGGAAGGACCTCTATCCGCGGGGAGGTATCCAGGTCCTCCCCGAGTCTCTGGCGCAGGCGGTCCGCTCCCTGGGAGGGGAGATCCTGTTCAACCGGCAGGACGTCTCACCCGAATCCGAGGACTGCACGCCGAAGGGCCCCCAGCTCCACCTGATGATCTGTCTTTTTGGATTGAAGGAGCGGCTTTCTCCGGACTGGTTTGACACCATCTTTCCCGAAGAGCGCTATTGGTTTCAGCGCATCTATAATCCCGCCCTCCTCAGCGAAAAGGGATCCGGAGGCGGTATCATTGTCGCCGATCGATATGTCACGGACTCCTCGGCCGATCCGGCCGCCGCGCTTAAGGACTGCCGCGAGTCCCTGAATGAGGTTTTTCCCGGATTCGACAGGACCGTCACCTGGTCGAGGAGCGATCTTTTTCTGAACGCGTTCCCTCTGAAACCGGGCAAGGGACTGCTCTTTGCCGGAATGGAAAAGGCCGTTCTTGAGGGGGGGAACATGGCCCGTAAAATCCTCGAGGCGGACGTCTGAGGGATCAGTCCGCCGATCCCGTTCTCTTCACTGTCACCCGATCCGTCCAGAGAGGGACGACACCATCCGAATAGACACGGAACCGGATATCGCCCTTTCTCCTGACTCGAATGTTGAGGGGAAATTCCCTGAATTCGCCGCCTTCCAGATCACCCGCCGACAGGTCCCGGGCAGCCAGAACACTCCGTCGCCCGGCATCGATCACATCGATCCGGGCCAACCGCCGGATCTTTCTTTTTGATGAATCTCCCCTGAGGTGGAAGGAGATGGTGTACTCGCCGGGGGGTAGCTCGCCGTCGGCAGGGATTTCAACGGCGGTTCGGGCCGGACCTTTTGGCGTGCGGACGGCAAAGCGTGCGGATGCCTGTTGATCGAAGCGGGGCGTGCTTCCCTTTTCCGTGTACAGCTCGGCTTCAAGCGATCCCGGCTCGCCTTCCTCCGGTCCGGGGTGGATCTCATAGAGAAGCGCCTGAACGATCCAGATGTGGTAGCGAGCCAGAAGCCGGGCCCCTTGCATCTCTATGGGAAAATCCTCGAAGAAGATCCGGTCTTCTCCATAGTGGGTGGTCGTGAAGACATGGGTGATCCCGAAATGGGGGAAAAAGTCCTCCCGGCTGTTGATGTATCCGCGAAAGTACTCATGGGCGCGGTGGGTGTTCTCCGTGCAGATGGACGGCGCCCAGAGACCGGCGAAGACCGCATCGGAGAACGCCTTCCCGTAGTCCTGTGAAATGTCCCGGAACTGATGGGGAGGGGCAAGCGCCCAATCCAGATAAAGACGTCCGTGACCGGCACAGTAGAGGAGGAAGAGGATCAACACCAGGACCGATCTCACGCGGACGGGTGCGTTCCACGCCGACCGTCGGGAGGCCCTGCGGGCAAAGACCGTGACGGCTGCGCAAAAAAGCAGAGATAGACCCAGGAGGCACAGGTTGAGGGCGGTCGACGTCCTGAAGGCCTGCGGAAAACGGCTGTTCAGGAATTTAAGCAGCAGGCTGACGGGAAAGAGCATCCAAATGAAAAGGAGGGGTGGAAAGGCCCAATGAAGAGCATGTCGGTCCTCCCCCTTGGTTTCCTTTCGCAGGAATGCCGCCGCCCAGGATACAGCCAGAAAGACGAGAGGAAGGATCTGAGGAATGAACCGCCTCGGAAACCTCTGATAAATAACGGCCAGATAAAGGGCTCCGGAAAAAAACCAGGAGAGAAAAACCCAGTCCGTCACTTGAAGTTTTTTCCGCCGGTGAGTCGCTTGATAGAGGAGACGCAGAGAAAACAGTCCTCCAAAAACAGCCAGAATCGGCATCCGGTTCAGAAGGATGGCCGGACGCTCCCAGAAGTGTCGCA
This sequence comes from Acidobacteriota bacterium, assembly GCA_018894615.1. GTDB lineage: Bacteria > Acidobacteriota > Aminicenantia > Aminicenantales > Aminicenantaceae > JAHIPL01. The sequence goes on from JAHIPL010000096.1 coordinate 21,331, forward strand.
GAAGGCGAACCGGATCGGCGGGGGGAAGGAGGAGAGGGACATTCAGGGAGTTGAAGGATTGAATGGACGCCTTGTGGGGAATAAAGATAAAGAGGGTCCAGGGGATGAGGATAACGGCGGCCCCGGCCGCTATAAGGGCGACCCGCCGCAGGATGTCCAGCGGTTTTCTTTGGTGGAGCAGGTGCAGAAAATAGCCGAAGAGTGCACCGCCCAGAATAAAAAAGAAAAAGGATTTTGAGGTCAGGCTCAAGGCGGCGGCCGCACCTGCCGCCGGCAGCCAGGCCGCCCGGTCCTCCGCTTTTTGCAAAAAATAGACGGTCAGGACCAGAAAAAAGACGGCTGGCATATCTCTGTTGGCGATACGGCTGAACATGAGAAAGATGTAGTTGATTCCAAGAAGAAAGGCCCCGAGAAGGGCGATTTTTTCGTCGTAACGCCGCCGAAGGATGAGAAAGAAGAAGAGAATCGTCAGAAAGCTGAACAGGACGGGAACGCTGTTCTGCTGGGCAAATCCGACACCGAACACCCGATAGATCCCGTAGGTGAGAAGATGAGGAGGGTAGCTGGTGTACATCATGTTGTAGTCGTCGATTTCCCAGCTGCCGAAGAGCACCTTGTTCCGGGCGTTGAAGTTGTATCCTCCAGGGTCTCCCCATGCAGCCCCGCTCAGGCTCAGCGTGTAGGGAGGGTCGGCTTCGATGTGAACGATCCGGATGGCCAGAAGGATCAAAAAACCGGCCAGGACGGCGGCCTTGATGGTGCGATTGCTGTTCATGGCGGTCTCTGTTTTTGAAGTCAGCCCATTATAAATCAATCCTTCCTGAAAGACCACATTTAACCTCCCCTTTTCGCCGGGGGAAAGAGATTGACGCTGAACGATCAATTCGGATACAATTCTTTGACTTGAGGAAAGCCATGCACAGTGAATCATCTTCTGGATTGGACCGGTTGTTCAGCCGGAAAAGCCGTATTTTTATTGTTTTTGCCCTGCTTTTCGCCCTGACCCTTCTCATCCGCATGTCCTTCGTCGGACTGCTTCCCATCTGGAGAGAGGACGCTTTTCACTACCTGGACAAAGCGGAAGAGATCCTGGATGGAGACTTCAGCCTCAAGAGTCAGGATATAGGACTTCCTCTGTTCTATGCCTTTTTCCTCAAGATTTTTGGCTCGGGGGATCTTCTCAGTGACCTTCCCATCGCCCAGGTTCTCCTGGCACTGGTGGAGGCCCTTCTCCTCATCCCGCTGGTGCTTATCGCGCGCCGATTTTTCGGATGGAAGGCGGCACTGCTGGCCGGACTGCTCTTTACGTTCTGGCCGGAGCTCATCTACTGGACCACCCAGGGCTACTCGGAAGGGCTCTTTATGCTCTTTCTTCTCTTGGCGTTTCTTTTTCTGATACAGGAGCGCCGCTGGAGGGTTGGTTCGCTGCTGGCCGCCGCCTGTGTGGGTCTGGCCTATTACGTTCGGGTGAACGGCTTGTTTTTCCTGCCCGTGATTCTGGCCTATATGTTTCTTGTTCGAAAGGAGAGGGCCGGCTGGAACGGGCGCTGGCTCCTCTACATGGTTCTCATTTTTGTTCTGGTGGTGAGCCCTTACTTCGTCCTTCGCGCCACCCTTTATGACAGCCCGCTCCACTACAGCATGGCGGCCAAATTCCTTTTTCTCGACAACGATCAGCAGCTCTTCGATCCCGCATTCAATCCGACGTTGTCCTCGTACCTGGCCTCCCACACCCTTGGGGACATCACGGCCAGGGCCTGGCGAGGACTGTCCACCGTCATCCGCGACACCTATGAGCTGAGTCCCTTTCTTCTCACCCTGGCCTTTCTCGGGCTGCTTCTCTTCCGCCGGCGGAAGGAGACGGGATTTCATCTCGTGTTTCTGTTCTGGTTCCTGGGGCTCTTCTGGATATACGGAGCGGTGCGAAACAGCCGCTTTGTCCTCCCCCTCATCCCTCTGGCCATCATTCTGGCGGCCGCCGTCGCCGTTCGTCTTTTTGAGGGGAAAAAGAAGGAGCTTCTCTGGCTGGGGTGCGTCCTTCTCGGTTTCGTCTTCCTCACGTCCGGTGATTTTTTAAGGATGCGCAGCGGTATGAGATGGGAAGGGCGGGTCTGGAAAGACGCACGTGTCTGGGGGCAGTGGATCCGGGACAACATACCGGTCGGCAGTGTTCTGGCTATACGGGAAGGCATCGACATCGCCGATTTTATGGCGCCGGATGTCGAGCTGGTGACTATTCCCAACCGGGAGGAAGCGGACGAGATTCTCGACTACTTCCGGGATGAAAAAGTGAATTACGTGGGGCTCGGCACGGGGGGGCTGGAGATCGAGGACTGGAACAGGATACCGGCCCTTCGTGAGATTCGAAAACGGCCCCGCTGGCCTTTTATCACCCGTGTTTACGCCAATCAGGACATTAAATGGGCGATGGAAATCTACCGCATGGACTGGACGAAGCGGGGAAAAGAGTCCGAGCGGGGCGACGGTGATGTCGTAGAGGCCGAATCCCTGGACAGGTCAGGCCTGTCCCTTAAAGATGAGCAGGCCTCGGCCGGATTCGCGGTCGTGATGTCTCCAGGCGGGGACAGCTCTTTTCTCCTCGGTCCCCTAGTCGCCGTTCCTGAGGGCCGCTACCGGATCACTATGCGAATGAAAGTGGAAGCCCCGGAAGACACGGACTGGCAGATCGGATACAGCGTGTTCATTCAGAGATTGGAGAGGATACTCCACAAGGACGTTCTGCAGAAGGACATTTTTTCTTCCGGCCGCTATATCGAGATCGAAGCCGAGGTCGATCTTGACGCCCGGCGGGATCTGCATTTCCGTTTCAATGTGCCCTCCACCGTTCGTCTGTCCATCGACCGCCTGACCTTCAGCCGCATACCGGCGCGATAATTTATCACTTGTTCTTTCGAGGGACGGGACGGCCGTTTTTGATGACCCTAACGATGGAGAGGGTGTTGTGGATGTCCGCGAGGGGATTGTCCCGAAGAATCACCAGATCGGCCCGCTTCCCGGGTGTGACCGTTCCTATGTCCGCCTTTTCTCCGAAGATCTTGACCGCGTTCCCCGTCGCCGCCTGAAGCGCTTCCATGGGTGTAAATCCAGCGTCGACAAGCAGGTGGATCTCCTCGTGGAGCGAGTATCCGGGAAAAAGATAGGGCCATGGAGTGTCCGTTCCTGCCAGGACCGTGCCTCCGGCGTCTTTGAAGAGCCGAATAAATTCCTTCACCTTCTTTTCCGTTTCGATCCAGCTGTCCCGGTCGGCCGTCAGCTCCAGAAACCGCCCCTTGAGGTAATTCACCCATCCGTCCAGGTAAAAGATCGGCATCAGGGATTCGGGATGGTCATGCTTGGCCTTCAGCTCGTCGGCCGTGGAGGCCATGCTCCGGTAGAGGGTCAGGTTGGCGGTGATTCCCACCCCGTTGTGGACCAGAAGATTGATCAGGTCATCGTACCGGCTCCTGTCGGTGTGGAGCCAGGCGCGGTTGGAGATGGTCCAGAGGGGGGGGGCGTCCTCAAATTCGTCCTGGTTCAGCAGCGCTTCGGCGATGCCCGTCGTGTGTTCGATCGTTTTCATGCCCCAACGGACCGCCTGGCGGGCGTCCACCCGGCGGATGTGGCCGGCGACGGGGAGGCCGTGGCTTTTGGCTGCCTGAATAACGGTTCGGGTCAGAAGGGGAGGCAGGGTGAAGTACACCTTGATCCAGTCCACCCGGCGGCGGGCGAGAACTTCAACGGCGCGGCGGGCCTCTTCCGGTGTATTGACGACGGCCGTATAACGGCTGGCGCCGAAGGGAATGCGCCGGTTGTTGATGAGGTAGCCTGAGGCGAAGATGGTCGGTCCGCTCCGCCGCCCGGCGTTGATCCGGTCCCTCAGCTCCAGAATAAAATCCGTGTTGTTGCCCATGTCGCGGACGGAGGTGACGCCGAATTCCAGGAACTGCCCGCAGAACACCTCATCGACGAAATGAACGTGGGAATCGATCAGGCCAGGGATGATCGTCCGGTTGCGGGCGTCTATCCTGCGGGCGAATAGAGGCACCCCCCCTTGCGAGACGGGCCGGATTTTCTGAATAGACGCTCCCCGGATGAAGATGTGGACATTGGTCTGAACCGGATCTCCCGTCCCGTCGATCAGCAGGCCCGCACGGATGACAAGGGTGGGATTGACGGCCCGCAGCACCGGCAGAGCGGCGGCACAGACGACGGCCATCAGGCACAGGCAGCGGATAATGACAACCTTTTTTCTCAAGAAGACCCCTTATAATTGAGTGCGAAGGATGGTGATTTACAGATTGAGATGCAGAACCAGTCCGAAGGAATACTCGACTCCGCCCAGGTTGATCTCAAAATTGTTGCTGGTGGTGGTGTTGGAAAGGTAGCGGATCATGCCTTTGACGGACAGGGCATCGTTGATGTGAACGTACACGCCTCCCTGAATATGCGCGCCGATGTTGGATCCTCCTACGGAGGGGACGATGAAGGTGCTCGGATAGATCTCTTCATAGCTGATGTAATCCGCCCCCACGCCTACGAAGGGAGAGAACCTTCCGAACGTGCGGATGAAACGCAGAGCGCCCGAGAAGGTCGTCCAGGTCAGCTTCAGGTCTTCAGCGTAGAGGGAGGTCGAACCCGTCTTCGCAAAATGGGAAACACCGACCCAGATGTCGAGATTGTTGACGTTGAAGGGAAGGGTGAAGGTCAGCTCTCCGCGGATAGAGGTGGCGCTTTTGGCGTAGAGCGTTTCAAATTCTTCTCCCTGGAAAAAATAGAATCCCGGCCCTACGCTGATGCTGATATCACTCACCCGGCCCGTGGAGGGAGCGGCGGCCTTTGTCTGAGTCAGAGGGGTTTCTTTGGCCGTCCGGATTTCTTCCCGGACAGGCTGGACCGCTGTTTTGATGGGCGCGGCGACTTTTTCCGGTTCCACGGCCGGTTTATCCGCCTTCTGAAAGGTCAGGTTAAGGCCGGTATCCGTCTCATCGATCTGGTAGGAGAGGATGTCTCCCAGAAAAAAAACGACCAGACGGGCTGTTTCCGCGCTCTGGGCGGCGGATGTGATCTTGAGGATCCCGAAGTCATTTATTTCTTTGAGGATCGGGGCCGTTATTTTTTCGATTTTGCTGAGGTCCAGGACAAGCCGGTTGGGATTGAGCAGCGAGAAGCTTTCATAGGTAATGGGCTTTGTGCATTCGATCTGGATGACGGCGTCCTGATCGCCCTTTACAAAATTGATGCCCTTAAGTTCGGTCTGGGTGGTCTGAGCACTGATTAAACTGCAGATCAATAAAAGTACCGCAGCGGCTGTTGGAACTGTAAGCGATTTCTTCACTCTGTCCTCCTTGCAGGAATAATCTTTTAAATGTTTTGAAACGAATGTTAACTTATACTTGTTTTTGGGCGGCATGTCAATGGTTTGACAAGGGTTGAGGCGGCTTGTCAAAGAGGGGGATTTGACGTACACTAATCAAAGATAAATCATGAACAAAACCACGGCTCCGGAGAAGGCCAGCGTTCAGAAAACCCTTCTTGATGAACGCATCTCCCCTTTTCAAAAATACAGAAACCTGTTTGTCGGGAAAGCGGGCATGGGAGCCTTTGTCAAATACGAACTCATCACCGGGCTCTTCTCCTGGATACCGGGTGCTCTCGGTCTATTTCTGCGGCGGATTTTTTATCCCTGTCTCGTCGGAAAAGTGGGCCGCGGGGTGATTTTCGGCCGCAACCTGACCCTGCGCCATCCCCATAAAATCCGAATCGGCGACAACGTCACCATCGACGACTACGCCGTTCTGGACGCCAAGGGCGAATCCAACGAGGGCATCACACTCGGCGACAAGGTGATCATCGGCCGCAACACCACCCTCAGCTGCAAGGAGGGGTCCATTCGAATCGGCGAGTACGTCAACATCTCAGCCAACTGCTCCCTCCTTTCTGAAACCCTCATCGACATCGGCCCCTACTGCTTTTTGGCCGGTCACTGTTATCTGGTCGCGGGCGGCAACCACAGCTTCGACCGAACGGATGTCCCCATCATGTTCCAGCCCTCCGTTATCAAGGGCGGGATTGTTCTGGAGGAGGACTGCTGGCTGGCGGCTTCCGTGGTGGTCGTGGACGGCGTCCGTCTGGGAAAGGGTTCGATCGCCGCCGCCGGATCGATTCTGGCCAAGTCCTTTCCCCCCTACAGCGTCGCCCTGGGCAATCCGGCCGTTCGCATCAAAACACGCGGTCCGGTCGAAACCTGATTAAGCATCTCCTTTTTCACCATCGTCGCCGGTTTCGGGCTTCGTTTCTCTGAGCCGTTCCTCCAGAATAGTGATGGTTTTAGCCAGGGCGTTCATGTTTTTTTTCAGCTTGGAAACGACCAGGGAAAAATGGAAAGTCAAAAGAAACAGGCAGCCGAACAGAATGAGAAAAAGAGAGGCCGGCTGGTATTTGATATCCAGTATGGTGGAGATGACGTCGATCACACCGCGGAAGACGGACAGGATGAAGAAGAGGAAAAAGATGCCCACCCAGAGGATGGCGTATTCTTCGCGAATCTTTTTCCTTCGAATGAGAAAAAACACGGAGATCAGAAGGAGAATGGAAAAAACGATGCTGACGATCTGGATGGCGCTAATCGGATAAGGATTCATTTCTGCCTCCGATAAAATTCACCAGGATGGTGAGCATGACCTTGACCAGGAAGTAATAGGTCCGAAGGAGCGAAATGGAGGACACTCCCCCCTGGCGCTCCCGCATGGTTGCCGGAATCTCCTGCAGGCGGAATCCCTTGCGGACCAGGAGGTAGACCTCGATGGGTTCGGGGTAGTCAAAGGGATAGTCCTTGATGAGTTCCCGCAGGGCGGCGGAATTGTAGGCCCTGAAACCGGATGTGTTGTCCGTGAAGTTCCGCCGAAGAATGAATCCGGTCATGATGTTGAGGAGTTTGATGCCGCTACGCCTGGGAAAAGATGACTGGTAGCCCCGTTTTTCAAGAAAGCGCGAGCCGATGACCACGTCGGCTTCGCCCTTTTGCAGCGGTTCGAGCAAGTTTTTTGCCTGGTCCGGGAAGTGCTGCCCGTCCCCGTCGATGCGGAAGACGTAGTCATATCCCTTTTCGACCGCGAAGTTGAATCCCGTCCAGACCGCCCCGCCGATCCCCATGTTGAAGGGGAGATGAAGGGCCTTGACCCCGGGGTGGGCGTCCAGGATGGTGCGGGTGTTATCGGTCGAACCGTCATTGACCACGCAGATGTCCGCCTCGGGCACGGACGTGCGAATGTCCTCGATCACGCGGGGGATGGTTTTTTCCTCGTTGAAGGCGGCCACCAGCGCGAGAATTTTCATGTCTTTGTTTTACTGGATGCCTGAATTCATGTCAACCGCTTTCCTCCCGATCCGTCGGGTCGGTTTGCCGTTTTTTTTCCTTTCAAAATAATATAAGATGAAACCATGGACAGCGTGAGGACGACGGCCGGGGAGGAAGCCCAAAAAATTCATGAGGCGATTTTCGGGCGGCCCGCCCCCGACATTATTCAAACCCGCTATGCTGAGGCCTGCCTCACGATGGAGGGGCTGAACACACCGGAGTGGCCGGGTTTGACGGAGGGGATTCTCGGTCGTGTCCGTGACCTGGAGGCCCTGGAGCTGGCTGCCCGTTGGCGCGGGCGTCTCACCCCGCTTGTTCTCCGCTTCCGGCTGATGGTCCGGTTGGCTGAAACACGGCCTGAAAACAGGGATTTGTTCATCAATTTGCGGCGGCGGCGGATCGCAGGGTGGACGGCAGCCGTGTACGGCGGTCTGCGCACGGCCTTCAAGCTGATAAAGGGGATCTTCCTGCTTTGGAGGGTTCGCCGTGCCTGAAGTCGTCATCATCGGAAGCGGCTGTGCGGGGACGGCCGCCGCACTGTCCCTTGCGGAACGGGGCATCCGGCCCTGCATTCTGGATGTCGGCGAAAAACCGCCGTCCCGGGCGCCCATTCAGGAAAATGTCTATGCCCACTGCGGGGAGAATGACTGCTTTTCCCTGTTCATCGGAGACGATTTCGCCGGTCTGGACAATTTGACGAAGGGAGAGGAGGCCGTCCCGGCCAAGCTGGTTTCCCCGGGCATCGCTTTCGTGACCGCAGGGGCTGAGGCACGCTCGCCTCTTGCGCAAGAAAAATTTGATCTTATCCAGAGTTTTGCCCGGGGCGGCCTGGCCAACGCCTGGGGCGCCGGCCTTTACCGCTTCACTCAAAGGGACTTCGAGGGATTCCCCATCGGTCCGGAAGACCTCCGTCCTTATTACGACCGGCTCTCCCGGGAGATCGGCATCAGCGGAACGATGGAGGACGATCTTTTGCCCTATTTTGGGGACGAAGCCCTCCTCCAGCCGCCCCTTCGACTGTCGCAAAACGCGTCCCGGATTCTTTCGGCTTACGAGCGGAAGCG
>JAHIPL010000012.1 GCA_018894615.1 Acidobacteriota bacterium
CCATCGGCACCATCGCCATCCTGATCAAGATGGAGTTTCTGCTTTTTATGGTGGCGGGGGTCTTCGTCATCGAAGCCCTCTCCGTTCTTCTGCAGGTCGGATATTTCAAACTGTCGGGAGGCAGACGGATCTTTAAAATGGCGCCTCTGCATCATCATTTTGAACTGAAGGGGTGGCCGGAGGAAAAAGTGGTGGTCCGTTTCTGGATCACCGGAATCATCTTCGCCCTGTTCAGCCTGGCGACATTAAAACTGAGGTAACATGGAACTGAAGGATCGAACGGGACTCGTTGTCGGAATGGGAAAAACAGGCGAAGCCGTCTGTGAATTTCTTTTTCGATCGGGTTCCCGTCTGATCATTTCAGACAGCCGGACGGCCGCCGTTCTCGGAGAGTCCTATGAGAGATGGAAGGACAGGGCCCTTTTCTTCGAGACCGGCGGGCACAGCGAACAGGTCCTGAGTGAGGCCGATTTTGTCATCATAAGTCCGGGCATTCCCCTTATCCCCCTCTTTGATGCGGCGCATAAAAGAGGGCTTCCCGTCCTCTCCGAAATCGAACTGGCCTCCCGGTTCCTCAGGGGGCGTATCATCGGCATCACGGGATCCAACGGAAAATCCACAACCGCCACACTGACCCAAAAAATTCTCAAGGACGGCGGAGTTCGAGCCCACCTGGCCGGTAATATCGGGACCCCTCTCATCAGCTTCGCCCTTGACAGCCGCGAAGAGGACGTCTTCGTTACGGAACTTTCCAGCTTTCAGCTGAACAACATCGACCGGTTCAAGGCGTCCGTGGCCGTCTTTCTTAATATCACACCCGATCACATCGACTGGCACCGGAATTTCGCCAGCTATCTGGATGCCAAAAAAAATCTGATCCGGAACCAGGACAGGACCGGAATCGCCGTTCTGAACAGGGATGATCCGCTGGTCTGGGAAAGCGCCGGCGAAGCGAAGGGAACCGTCCATTCGTTCAGCCGCAGACCGGATGCAAACGCTTCCCTGTTTCTACGGGGGAAAGACATCCTCTTCTCCCTGGGACAGGAGGAATTCCTGATGCCGGTCGGCGATATTCCTCTTCTCGGAGAGCACAATCTGGAAAACGTGATGGCGGCGGCGCTTGTCGGCCGTCTCTTCGGTCTTTCACCGGCCGGAATCCGGACCTCCATACAGACATTCGATGGGTTGGAGCACCGGCTGAAAAAAGTGACCGAGATCGAAGGCATCGCCTTTTACAACGATTCCAAGGCCACCAATGTGGATGCGGCGCTCAAAGCCATTCGAAGTTTCGGGCAAAAAATCGTCCTCATCCTCGGCGGTCGGGACAAAGCCGGTGATTTCACCCAGCTGACCGGCGATATTCGGAAACGGGTCAAAGCCGTTGTCCTGATGGGAGAAGCATCGGAGACGATCAGGAACGTCCTGACAGGGATTGTCCCCCTGCAGCAGGCAGTGGACATGAAGGAGGCCGTCCTCCTGGCCCATGCCTCCGCATCCTCCGGCGATGTGGTTCTTCTGGCACCGGCCTGCACCAGCTGGGACATGTACAATAATTTTGAAGAGCGGGGCGAAGATTTCAAACAACAGGTTTTTTCCCTCGGCAGGGATAAAGAGGGGCGAAAATGAAGCGGGAACACGAATTCTTCAAACCCTTCGCTTTCGACCGACCGCTCTTTTTCATCACCCTGATTCTGGTGACGTTGGGCATCGTGATGGTGTTCAGCGCCTCGGGAGTGCTGTCCAGCGAACGATTCGGCCATCCCTTTCACTATCTGATCCATCAGCTCTTCGGCGCCGGAGTCGGCTTTTCGCTCATCCTGATCCTGATGCGCCTGGAAATCCCCCTTTATGAAAACCTGTTCGTGATCTATTCCTTCCTTGTCCTGACCATGGTACTACTCGTGCTCTGCCTGTTCATGCCGGCCGAACGTCAGGTTCAGCGGTGGATCATTCTCCCCAACTTCCGTTTTCAGCCTTCGGAACTGGCAAAACTCAGCCTGATTCTGTTTTTGGCCGGATTTATCGCTCTTAAAAAGGAAAAGATCAACCACCCCATCAACCTGGCCATCCCCCTGATGACCTGCTTCACCGCCATTTTTCTCATCCTCAAGGAGCCCGACTACAGCACGGCCGCCCTGATCTGCATAACCTGTTTTTCCATGCTCTTTATCGGAGGGGTCAAGTTCAAATACTTTCTCTTCCCCGGTCTTTTGACGATGGGAGTTTTCAGCCTGGCGCTGCTTTTGTCGAATTACAAAATGGAACGGTTCCTCTCCTTTCTGAACCCGACCCAGGACCCCCTGGACTCCGGCTTCCACGCCATTCAATCAAAGCTGGCCGTCAGTTCCGGCGGCATATTCAGCCTGAATATCGGTGAGAGCATTCAGAAGCTCTTTTTTCTTCCCGCCGCCCACACGGACTACATTTACGCCATCATCGGCGAAGAGCTGGGACTTGTGGGAACCCTCGCCGTCATCATCCTCTTCACGGCGTTTCTCTGGAGAGGGCTCGTGATCGCCCAGCGGGCCCCCAGCCTGTTCAGCCGGATCGCCGCAGCCGGAATCACCCTGGCCATCTTTTTTCAGGCTGTTCTCAACATTTCCATCGTGCTGGGCCTGGGCCCCTCGACCGGAATTCCACTTCCCTTCATCAGCTACGGAAGGTCGTCTCTGGTGATGACCCTCTGCGCCGTCGGTATTCTGCTCCACATTTCACAGCGAAGGACAAACAGATGGTGAACGGAAGCGGAGCCCGGAGGATCGTGTTCAGCGGAGGAGGTACGGCCGGACACATCCATCCCGCTCTTGCGGTGGCCGAGGTTTTGCGGGAGAAGGATCCTTCGCTCGAGATTGTTTTTATCGGGGGGAGCCGGACGCTGGAAAAAACCCTGATGGATTTCCACGGCGCCCGCTTCTTCCCCCTTCCTATTGAAGGATTGAAGGGCAGGGGAATCAAATCCGTCCGGTCACTGGCCAAGCTTCCCTTCGCATTCGCCCGCTCCTTCCGTCTCCTGCACAGACTCAAACCGTCCCTTTCCATCGGAATGGGAGGGTACAGCTCGGGACCGGTGATGCTCCTCTCCTCCTGGCTTAAAATTCCGACTCTGATCATGGAGCAGAACAGTATCCCGGGCTTCACCAACAGGATGCTCATCCCCAGGGTGGACAAAGCCGTGGTTTCCTTCTCCTCCACTCTGTCCGCTTTCAAGGGAAAAGGGGTGTTTATCGGTAATCCCGTCCGCAAGGAATTCTACGATCTCTCCTCAAAACAGGAGGGCGGCAAACTCACCATCCTTCTGATCGGCGGAAGCCAGGGCTCCCGTTTTCTGAACAACGGGATGATCGAGACTCTCCCCCGTCTCAAACGGCATCAGCAGGATCTCATCTTCTTTCACCAGAGCGGAGAGCAGGATCTGAACAGGGTTCGCGAAGCCTATGCGTCACACGGCATTCAAAACGTGATGATCAAACCCTTCTTTTTTGATATGCCTGCGCTCATGGAGAAAGCCGACCTTGTCATCTGCCGGGCCGGCGCCACAACCATCGCCGAGCTCATCGCCGCAGGCAAACCGGCTCTGCTCATCCCCTTTGCAGGGGCGGCAGACAACCATCAGCTTCACAACGCCAAAGAACTGGAAAAAGTCAAAGGCGCGGAAATCATCACCGAAGAGGAGTTTACACCTGACCTGTTTGCGGATACAATTGACCGCTTCATCGCCAACAGGGCCAGGCTGACCGTGATGAGCCAAAATCTCAGCAGCCTGAAACGGACCGGAATAGCCGAAGAAATTGCGGATCTGTGCTTCGCCCTTATGGACAAACGGAAAAGGAGAATGTGAATTGGTCAAACAGGTCTATAACAAGCTCAAACACATCCACATGGTCGGAATCGGCGGAACCGGGATGAATGGAATCGCCGAAGTCCTGCTGAATCTCGGATATCAGATCACCGGAACGGACATCGCCGAAAATCAGGCGGTCAAAAGACTCAAAAGACTGGGCGCACGCATCACGATCGGCCACAGCGCCGAACGGGTGGAGGGCGCGGATGTCATCGTCATCTCCTCGGCCGTCAGTCGTAACAACGTCGAAGTGCAAGAGGCCCGTCGGCTGAAAATCCCCGTGATCCCCAGGGCGGAAATGCTGGCGGAACTGATGCGCATGAAATACGGGATCGCCGTCGCCGGATCCCACGGCAAAACATCGACGACGTCCATGATCGCCTCGATATTGGAGAAGGCCGGTCTGGATCCCACCATCATCGTCGGCGGCCGCCTTAACAAAGTCGGCGCCCACGGCAAACTGGGCGAAGGTGATTTCATCGTCGCCGAAGCCGACGAAAGCGATCGGTCCTTTCTCTATCTGGCGCCCTTTATCGCCATTCTGACAAACCTCGATAAAGAGCATCTCGACCAATACGGCGATGTGGAGGAGATCAAAAAAACATTCGTCAACTTCGCCAACAAAGTGCCCTTCTTTTGCCCGGTGGTTCTCTGCCTCGATGACGCCAACCTGCAGAGCCTCATCCCGAAGCTGGAAAGGCGCCTCATCACCTACGGATTCTCGACCCAGGCCGAGGTTGTGGCCAGAAATCCGAAATTCCATGAATTCTCCAGCGCCTCCGAACTTTTCTGGAAGGGAGAATCCCTCGGAACGCTCAAATTGAACGTGCCGGGTATGCACAGCATCTACAACGCCATGGCGGCGGCGGGCGTCGGCCTGGATCTTGAAATCCCCGTAGCGACCATCTTCAAGGCCCTCGAGGAATATGACGGAATAGGAAGGCGTTTCGAATTGAAGGACACCGTCAACGGGAGCATGGTTTTCGAGGACTACGCCCATCACCCGACTGAGATCAAGACCACTCTGGACGCCGCCAAACGGGGATGGTCCCGCCGGACGCTGGCCGTGTTTCAGCCTCACCGGTACTCACGACTCTCGTCGCTGATGAAGGAATTCGGAACGGCCTTCAATCAGTCCGACATCGTGATCATCACCGACATCTACCCGGCCGGAGAAGAGCCGATTCCAGGAATCAGCGGCAGGGCTCTGTATGAGGAAATCCTGCAGCACGGACACAAGGGGGTGTATTTTGTCCCGGACCTTCAGGACGTTCCGGACAAAGTGGCTGAACTTCAGGAAAACGGGGACATGATCCTGGTCCTCGGAGCGGGAAATGTCAATTCGACCATTCCCGGCATCATCAAAAAACTGAAAAGGACATAACAAAGACATGACGACGTACTCCCACACGGCGACAGCAGGTCAAAACCGCCTGCTCACCGTCGATTCTCTGCGCTTCCGCAGGAAAAACAACGGGAGAAAAGCGCCGCGACGGTTGTCCAGAAAAAAACGTATCCGCTCACGCCACATTCTTCTGCTGTTCATGGCCTTCGCCGTTCTGTTCGTGCTCATTCAGCGCAGCTACCTCTTTCTGCTGACATGGGATCATCTCGATGTCCGGACGGTCGAGGTGGAATGCGGAAATCCCGCCCTGGCCGCCCGTATTCAAGAAACGCTGGAACGACGGTATCTCGGAAATATCCTGCTCCTGGACATTCAGAACCTGCGCAGCCTCATCCGCCGCAATCCACTCGTCAAAGAGGTCTTTATTCGAAAAATGTTTCCCGCCGCCCTCCACATGGAGGTGGTTCAGCGAATCCCGGCCGCCTACCTCGATAAAACCGGCATCTATCTCATCGACCGTGAAGGGGTGGTGATTGAAAAAACGGATCGGTCAAACATGGGGGATTTTCCCCTCCTGACGGATTCCGGAAATTTCAAACGGGATATGGATGTCAAGCTGGCCCTGGCCTGGAAGTGCCTGGATGATCTGAATCCGGAAGAAAAGCAGACCGTTGCCGTTCTGGATTTCAGCCGCCGGGGTGAGGTGTCTGTGTACTGCCGGAACGGTGAAGAAGAGATCCGTCTGGATGCGGATTCATTCGCCTCGCAGTTTCGGTTCTATCTGCTCCACCGGGACATGTTCCATACCTTCGGCCGGCTGCGTACGGTCGATATGCGCTTTCCGGACAGGGTGTACCTTCGGCCCACATCCGGGACGAACGGACACGAGTCGCCGAAAAACGGAAGAGAGGAATAATCATGGCTAAAAATGGATATGTCGTCGGACTGGATATCGGATCCAAAAAGGTCGCAACCATCATCGGAGAAATCACCGAAGACAAAAAAATTGAAATCATCGGTATCGGCAGGGCCGAATACAGGGGTCTTCGAAAAGGTGTGGTGGTCAATCTGGACGCCACCGTCGAGGCCATAAAAAAATCACAGGAAGAGGCGGAACTGATGTCGGGAGTGGAAATCGACTCCGCTTTCGTCGGGATCTCGGGCGCCCACATAAAGAGCTTCAACAGCCGGGGCGTCATCGCCATCTCCGGTAAGAACAAAAAGGTCAGCCGGGAGGACATCAAGCGGGTCATCGAGCAGTCCAAGGCCATCTCCATTCCGCCGGACAGAGAGATCATTCATGTCATCCCTCAGGAATTTATCGTGGATGACCAGGACGGCATCGAGGATCCCCTCGGGATGAACGGCATCAAGCTGGAGGTGAACGTCCACATCGTCACCGGAGCCAGGGCTTCGGTCCAGAATCTGCGCACATGCATCACACGGGCCGGTATTGAAATCCAGGAGATCATCCTCAATCAGAGGGCGATCAGTGTCGCCACCCTGACGCCCGATGAGATGGAACTGGGTGTGGGATTGATCGATATCGGCGGCGGAACGACGGAGGTGGCCATTTTCGAAAGACGGAGCCTGTGGTACACATCCATCATTCCGCTCGGCGGTGACAATTTCACCAACGACATCGCCGTCGGGCTGAGGACACCCATACCGGACGCAGAAAAGATCAAGAAGAAATACGGCTGCGCCGTGGGCGGCTTATCCGACGGAGAGGAAACCATCGAAGTGCCCTCCGTCGGAAAAGGCAAACAAGCCCGCATTCTCAACAGGCAGCTCCTGGCGGATATCATCCATCCCCGGGCCGAGGAGATCTTTCACCTGGTGGACATCGATATCAAAAAAATGGGCTATGAAAAGTCTTTGAATTCAGGCATCGTCCTCACAGGAGGCACAGCCATGCTGGCCGGACTGGAGGACGTTGCCGAAGAAATATTCGATCTCCCCGTCAGACGGGGGGATGCGGGCGGCATCGGCGGGCTGGCGGACAGGGTCAGCACGCCGGATTATGCCACGGCCGTTGGTCTGATTCTGTACGGATTCGATCAATGGAAGGAAAAGGGCTTCATACCGGGAAGCAGAGATTCCTGGTGGACCAAGTTTAAAACTTGGGTCAAAGACGCCTAGGAGGAAAAATGACCGATATGCTGAAAAGTAAATTGAAGTTTCATCTGGTCGAAGAACACGCCGGCGCCAAGATCAAAGTCATCGGCATCGGCGGGGGAGGCGGCAACGCCATCAACCGGATGATCGAAGCCAGAATTGAAGGGGTTGAATTCTACGCGGTCAACACCGATCTGCAGGCCCTCGACAGCAACCGGGCCAACCGCAAGATCCAGATCGGCGGACAGCTGACCAAGGGACTGGGGTCAGGAGGAAAACCCGAGGCGGGCAAGGAAGCGGCCATGGAGGACACCGAAATTCTCCTGGAGCTGATGGATGACACCGATATGATCTTCCTGACGGCCGGCCTGGGGGGCGGAACGGGAACGGGCGCTACGCCCATCATCGCCAACCTGGCTGCGGAAAAGGAAATCCTGACCATCGCCATCGTGACCCTGCCATTTGAATTTGAGGGAAAAGTCCGCATGGACCAGGCGCTGGCCGGGCTGGAAGAAATCCAGGCAGCGGTCGACACCGTCATCGCCATTCCCAATGAACGCCTTCTGGAAACGATCGGTGAGGACACATCCATTCACGAGGCCTTTCACATGGCGGACGACGTGCTCCGGCAGGCCGTGCAGGGTATATCCGACCTCATCATTCGGGCCGGATTCATCAATCTCGATTTCGCCGATGTCAAATCCATCATGAAGGACGTCCGCTCCATGATGAAGGGCGCGGGAAACGCGTTCATGGGAACGGGAATCGCGTCGGGGGAAAACCGGGCCGTGGAAGCCGCCCACAAGGCAATCTCCAGTCCCCTTCTCATCGACACGTCCATCGAAGGCGCCAAAGGGGTGCTCATCAACATTACGGGTGCCCGGGATATCACGCTGCATGAAGTTTCCAAGGCCTCCCAGCTCATGCGCAGTCTCGCCCACCCAGAGGCCAACATCATCTTCGGTATCGTCTACGACGACAGCATGAAAGAGTCGGTGAAGGTGACGGTGATCGCCACCGGATTCGACATCAACACACCGCAGAGAGAAGTCGTGCAGCTCAAAAATTTCTCCTCGAGACCGGTGCGGCAGTCGACTCCGGATCGGGTTACGGCCGAGCCAACCCCGCCCATCCTGTTCGAGCCGAAGGGCAACAAGGCCAACGACATTCTCTGGAACAAACCGGACTGGGAAAAGCAGTGGGAATCCTATGATGAACCCTCTTTTCTGAGGAACAAAAACAACTACAGGAAAACCCCGCGTGAAATTCGCTGATTGTGTCATCACCGACTGCCGGCAGCTCCTGACCTGTCGGGGTCCCATTCCCAAACGGGGAGAGGACCTGCGGGAGACCGGTCTGTTGGAAAATGCGACCATCGCCTCCTACCGGGGTCGGATCGTGTATATCGGTCATAGGCAAACGTTTGAAACGGATTACTCGCTGGCAGAGGGAGGAGTTGTGCTGAATGCGGAAGGCCTGACGGCCCTTCCGGGATTCGTCGATCCACACAATCACCTTCCCTTCGCCGGCGGGCGGGAACAGGAATTCGCCCTGCGCCTGCAGGGCGCCACCTATCAGGAACTGGCCGCCCGAGGCATGGGGATTCAAACCTCTGTCAGGGAAACGCGGCGGGCCGGCCGGGAGGAGCTGACGTCCCTGTGCCTTTCCCGTCTGGACTCCATGCTTCTTCACGGCACGACAACCACGGAAGCCAAAAGCGGCTACGGACTGAATAAAGAGGACGAAATCAAACAGCTCGAAGCACTAAAGGAGGCGGATCTCAGGCATCCCATCGACATCATTCCAACCTTCCTTGGAGCCCATGAAATTCCGCCTGAGTACAAAACAGATAAGGAAACCTACATCCGGCTTCTGATCGACGACATCATACCCGAAATCCGCCGAAGAGACCTGGCCGAGTTTTTTGATGTTTTTTGCGAGGAAGGGGTCTATTCGGTGGAGGAATCCCGGCGCCTCATTCAGGCGGCCAAACAGCACGGATTTAAAATCAAGATTCACGCCGACGAATTCGCCCCCCTGGGCGGAACGCAGCTGGCCGCCGAGGAAGGAGCGACTTCGGCCGATCACGTGATGGCCATCACCGAAGAGGGGATACAGGCGCTTGCCGAAAGCGACACTGCGGCCACATTTCTGCCGGGAGTTTCCTTTTTTCTGATGCAGAACAAAAAAGCCCCGGCCCGCCGCATCATCGACAGCGGTGCGGTCGTAGCCCTGGCTACGGACTTCAATCCCGGAAGCTCCATGACGGAGTCCATGCTCTTCATCCTGCAGCTGGCTGTTTATACACTGGGGATGGGGATTGAAGAGGCCATCAACGCAGCTACGGCCAACGCCGCCTTCACCCTCCGGCGGCATAACGATGTGGGTTCACTGGACATCGGTAAAAAAATGGATATGATCCTCTTCGACGAACCCTCCTACCTGAATCTGGTCTATCATCTCGGCGTCAATTCGGTCCGTCATGTCGTCAAGGACGGGCGGATTGTCGTCCGCGACCGCAATCTGACCTATTAAACCGGCCGAAGCATTCCTCCGCCGCCGGAGAAAAAATCAATCATCAAAATAGTGGGAGAGGTCTTCCCTGTTCATGCCCATCTGCAAAGCCGTCAAAGCGACGGCGCGCGCCACATTTTTGTGAACATCGCGATCGAGCGGACTCGGCACAAGCTCTCCGGGACTGGCGATATCGGCGATGGCCTTGGCGGCTGCAACCAGCATCTCATTCGTAATGCGGTTCACATTGGCGTCCACTGCTCCGCGGAAGATTCCCGGGAAACCAAGAATATTGTTGACCGACTTGCCGTCCGCCGCAAAAACGGCGCCGGCCTCAAGGGCCTCTTCGGGCTCGATTTCCGGGGTGGGATTAGAGAGGGCAAAAATGATCTGGCCCGGCCGCACCATTTCCGGTTTGATCAGGCCCGGAACTCCCGTTGTGGCGATCACCACTTTGCAGGTCGACATGATTTCTTCCAGGGTTGAGGGAATCCCCCCTTCTTTTTTTAGCCTGGCCAGAGCGTGTTCGGCGATGTCCGCCCCCAAGGTCGCTTTCCCGTAAAGATGCATCATCATCTTGGATATGGCCATTCCGGCCGCACCGAGTCCGATGACCCCGATCTTCTCGCTCTTGAGGCTGACGTCGGCCATCTTGGCGGCATTGATCAATCCAGCCGTCACCACCACCGCCGTTCCGTGCTGGTCGTCGTGCATGACGGGAATGTCGAGCCGTTCCTTCAGTCTGTCTTCGATATCGAAACAGCGGGGAGCGGAAATGTCCTCGAGTTGGATGGCGCTGAAGGTGGGTGAGATCTGGACGATCGTCTCCACGATGGTGTCCACATCCTTTGTTCCGAGAAGAATAGGCATTCCCGACAGTCCGACGAGGCAGCTCATAAGCGCGGCCTTTCCCTCCATCACCGGCATGGATGCCTGGGGGCCGATGTCCCCCAATCCGAGAACGGCTGTCCCGTCGGTGACGATAGCTACCAGATGGGAGATGGAGGTAAACCGCCTGGCCACCTCCGGATTGTCCTTAATTTTGAGACAAACCTCGGCCACACCCGGCGTGTAGACACGGCGAAGCTGGGACAGGGTGTCGATTTTATACCGGCTTGTAACGGCGATTTTTCCACCCTGATGCATCTCGAGCACATCATCCCGGACCTCGATCAGTTCGGAATGGGGATCATTGCGGACAACCTGCATCAACTCATGCATGTGCTCCGGAGTGTCCGCGAAAACGACGATATCCCTGACAACAGCCGCACTGCCCATCTGTATGGTTTTGATTTCACCGATCAGTCCGCGGACTTCGCCGATGGCGGCCAGAAGATGACCGATCACACCGGGTTTTTGTTTCAGGCGGACTCGGAAGGTCCGCATCATTTTATTTTCCCACCACATGAAACAAATCTCCTTTATGTATAAATAAACACCTTATTATAGCATCTCCTCTTTTTTTAAAAAGGAGAAAGAATCGTCTCCAGAACGGATTCGATCTCCACCTGCGGCCTGAAACCGACGATCCGTTCGGCCTCCTGTCCGTTTTTGAAGATGACCATGGAAGGAATTCCCATGATCCTGTATTCCATCGGTTTCTGCTGGTTTTGATCCGTGTTCATTTTGACGATTTTTACCCTGTCCTTCATTTTTTCGGCCACCGATTCAAGAACCGGTGCCACCATCCGGCACGGACCGCACCAGGGAGCCCAAAAATCAACAAGAACAGGCACTTCTGAATCCAGCACCTCGGATTGAAAGGTCAAATCCGTCACTTCACTGATATGATTCATCTGATTCTCCTTGTGTTATAATGCTATATATTATTATATTCGAATATAGTTATATGTCAAGCATTTTTTTCCATTCACTCGGTTTTTATGGATGCATTTTTCAGACGGTATTGGATGGCTTCGGAGATGTGCCCGGTACGGATGCGATCTTCTCCGGCGAGGTCGGCAATGGTTCGCGCCACCTTCAGAACCCGCGTGTATCCCCTGGCGCTGAAGCCGAGACGTTCCACCGCTGTTTCGAGCAGTCTCATCCCCTCCCCGTCCGGAACACAAAACCGTTTGATCTCCTCCATCTCCATCTGGTCATTCCGCTTTTTCCCCCGTTGTCGAAGACGCTTCTCCTGCCGGTTTCGTGCCGCGATGATTCGATGCCGGATCTCTTTCGATTCTTCCCCCCCCTGAACGGCAGACAGAGCGCCGTAGGGCACCTTCGGCACCTCCACCTGGATATCGATCCGATCCATGAGGGGTCCGGATATTTTGGAGTAATACCGCCGGCGCATGGCGTCGCCGTAATCGACGGACGTCTGTTCCGCTCCGATAAACACATCCTCATAGGGATTCATGGCCGCCATGAGCATAAAATCGGAGGGAAAGGTGACGGCTCTGGCCCCTCTGGAGATAGTGATCTGCCCGTCCTCCAACGGCTGCCGGAGGTCTTCCAGCACCTTGCGTCGAAATTCCGGTAGTTCATCCAGGAAGAGAATCCCCTGATGGGCCAGAGTCACTTCACCCGGACGGGGGAACAGTCCTCCTCCGATAAGCCCCGCGTCGGTGACGGTGTGATGGGGTGAACGGAAGGGTCGGTTCAGAATGGCTCCTCGGCGGCCCAGCAGCCCAACCGCGCTGTAAATCCGGGTCACCTCGATGATCTCCAGCTCACTGAGCGGCGGCATAATGGAGGGCACGGCCCTGGCCAGAAGAGTTTTCCCGGCCCCCGGCGGACCGGTCATCATGACATGATGCCCTCCGGCGGCAGCGACTTCCAGGGCTCTTTTAACCTGCGCCTGCCCATGGATGTGGGCAAAATTCACTCCCGACCCGACTTCGTCCTCCCCAGTCGGCAGTGCACATTCAGCCGGATCCCATGCGGCCGGGTCCTTCAGCAGGCTCACCACTTCCGTCAGGCTGTTCAATCCGTATACGGCCAGACTGCGGACAAGCGCCGCTTCCTTCTCGTTGCCTTTCGGGCAGACGATCCCCCGGAAACCTTCCTTCTCGGCCAGGACGGCGCAGGCCAACACGCCCCTGACCGGCTTCACCCGTCCGTCCAGCGCCAATTCACCCAGAAACAGATAATCCGCCAGCCGGGCCGCCGGGAAATGGCCGAGGTGGGCCAGCAGCCCCACGGAGAGCGGCAGGTCAAAGCCCGATCCCTCCTTTTTCAGGTCGGCGGGGGCAAGGTTGATCACAATCTTGGCGGGCGGGAGGGGGAATCCGCTGTTCTTCATGGCAGCCCTCACCCTGTCCTTGCTCTCCCGAATGGATGTGTCCGGAAGCCCCACGATGATCATCCCGGGAAGTCCGCCGGCGATATCGATTTCCATGTCCACGGCCTGTGCCTCGATCCCGTAGAGAGTGGCGCTTGTGAGTTTGTACAGCATGACATCCATAAGACGAGATTCGCGTTGGAATCGTATCAGATGAATGCAGGCGGGAAGCAGGAGGCGGAAGGGAAGAACATGTTTAAGAGGAGAGAAATTCCTCCTGAAGCTTGTCGATTTCCTTTTCCACATCGTTCAGCGACTTGAATTTCAGGCGCGTCATTTCCAGCTTTTTATCCACGGTTTCATTAGATGCGGACATCCGCTGCTGTTTGACGAGGCTCTCATGGGACATGGCCACTTCCATCCGTTTCCGCTCATCTCCCATATCCGTCTGAACCTTCTCCCAGAAAATCTGTTCGCGAATCTTGGGAACGACCAGCTGGGCTATTTCACTCAGGGTTTCAAATACTCCCCGGCCGTTTACGGCGCTGGCCTCGACGGCGGGGGCCCCCATGGAATTGAAGAGGCTGGAGAAGGTCTCGACAGGGATCAGATTGTCGAGATCCCTTTTGTTGTACTGAAAAACAAGGGGAACGAGATTGATGTCCCTGGAATGCTCAATCAGGTTTTTTCGAAGCCCGTCGAAATTTTCCAGATTGGCGTCGAGCAGGGGGACCTGGGAATCGGCCACAAAAACAATCCCGTCCGCTCCCTTGAGGACACTGCGGCGCGACGCTTCATAAAACACCTGCCCGGGAACGGTCATGAGGTGAAAATGGGTGGTGAATTCCTTGATCATTCCGGCTTTGACGGGCAGCAGGTCAAAAAAGAGCGTCCGTTCGGTGGGAGTTTCCATGCAGAGGAACTCCCCCCGGGAATCCTTGTTGAGGTGCTGATAGATATAGCGCAGGTTGGTTGTCTTGCCGCTCAAACCGGGCCCGTAATAGACAATCTTGATGGCCAGGCTTTTTGTCACATAGTTGATGTTCGGCATATGGTTCGCTCAAATTCCACTCATAGATAGCATATTCCCGAATATCCGTCAAATATGAACCCGGCTGCCGCCTTCCACTCATTCACGATCCGAGGAGATGACGAAAGGCCTTTTTGTATTTCTCGACGACGGCCGGCCAGCTGTAGTTGTCCCGAACATAGCGGCGCCCGTTTTCTCCCATACGGGAACAGAGTTTCCCATCTTTTATAAGAAAGGAAAGCGCCTCACCAAAGTCGGCCGGAGCGGAAAAATAGAGGCCGCATCTTCCGTCCACAACATGCCTTCGCAGAGGTTCGGTCCCCTCGCGCACAAGGATGGGTGTCCCCACGGCCAGCGATTCCAGAGCAGCCATACACAGGCTTTCATAGGGGGAGGGATGAATGGTGGCCGTCGCCCCCGCCATCAATCCGTTTTTATCGGAGGGGGAGACAAAACCCAGGTAGCGGATATGAGGATGGTCGGGAAGATCCATCAGTTTTTTCCCGATCAGAACAAGGAAAAGATCAGGCAGGTGGCGGCGGACGTCCAAAAAGGACTCGATCATGGTCGCGCATCCCTTTCCCTCCTCGATCCGTCCGGCATAAAGAATGTAAGGGGAGAAAAGCCCATAGCGAAAAGGGATGGATGATTCCGTGGGGCCGTCGGGAACGGGGACACCTACTCCGACGATATCCCCATAGGCTTCATCAAGAGGGAAATACCGTTTCAACATGTCTCTTTCAGCGGCGGTGTTGTAGATGAAAGCCTCAGGGACGTCAAAGACCTCTTTCATCAAGTCGAGATGAAGGGCGGGTTCATCATGAGCGGTCGGCACGAGGATTTTCCGGCCCGTTGCCCGCTTGAGGCCCCAGTAGGTGTTGTAGTACAGATAGGTGAAGAAAATGAGGGCATCGTATTGTCCGCTCTCCTGTTCCAGAGCTCCGATCAGGTCCGGTGAACAAGGCCCCTGCATCTCCATCCAGCGGATTTCCTCTTCAGCGGAGTGTTCCCGGTGAAAGATCTCATCGCTGTAGGCGTTGAAGGACTGAATATCTCGCTCTTTATCGACAAGGTAACGTTTGATCCGGATGCCGTCGAGAAAAGAGACCCCGCCTGAATATTCATTTTTCCAGGTGATGTAGTCCTTGGCGCAGGTGGTGTAGACCGTGCAGTCAAATCCGACGGCCGTCAGCTTCTCCGCCACCTGACGGCAGTGAAGCTCGGACCCGCCCATGACCTCCCGGCCGTATCTCTGAACGATGAATGCAATTTTTTTCTGACTCATCGGATGATCGTATCCAGGCTTTCCAGCAGTGTTTTTTCCAGGTCGCAGCTCTTGTATTCCCTCAGCCTGTCTCGCTGTCCCTCGAGTATGCACTCTTTCAGCCGACCGTCGGTCGACAGGCGGTGCACCAGTTCGGCCACATACGCAACCCGTTTGTGTTTGATCCGTACTCCGCCGCGGCCCAGCGTGAAGGGGACGGCCGTGCAGTCGTAGGCGACGATGGGAAGATCAAAAACAAGGCTTTCGATAAAGGGCAGGCCGAATCCCTCATGTTCGCTGAGCGAGAGAAACACATCTGAAACCTTGTAGAGAGCGTACATCTCTTCGTCGGAAATGTGGCCCGTGAAACAGATTTCCTCCGGTTTCAGATAAAATTCATCCGCCATCTGAATCAGGCTCCTGTAATAAACGGGCAGGGAGGAGGTCTTTCCGACCACGATCAACCGGACCAGCGGCGATATGTATTTTTTGAAGTAAAAAACAACGCGGATCAGATCCTCAATTCTTTTATTGGGGACGATGCGGCCGATAAAAAGGATGTTGGTCCGGCCGTCGTTGAAGAGATCGTAGAGAAACCGGCTGTGAGGCCGCTCATATCGCGTAAAATCGATAAAAAGGGGGAAAACCCGCGTGTTCCTGAATCCCGCCTCGACGAGTTCCAGGCGGTTGAATTCCGAATCGGCCAGGGCCAGCTCCACATGGGACGCCAGCGCCGTCAACTCCTCCCGGCTCAGCCGTGTGATCCGGGCCATCTCCTCGTGAAATCCCATAAAGAAACCGGGAGGTGTCACGTTGTGATAGATGATGGCTTTTCTGCTTTGAAGCTGCATGAACCGCTGGGAGAGAGGGGAAATCAAAGCGAAATGAAGAATGGTGACATCGGTCCTGTCCGGTTCCGGAAAATCATCAAACAGGAGACTTTCACTCTCCAGCCCTTTGTCCCGGTTCAGACAGTAGATGTCCGAAGTGAAGCCGCGGGAGCGCAGGAAATTCCGCATGTGGAGGGCCGTGTCCCCGATGGCGTCCCCGCGGTGAAAGGCGGGAATGAGCTGATCGACCCTCATCCGCCGATCACCCCGTTGATATGATCCATCAGAATCCGGCTAATATTCTCTGTTCGATATTTTGCCAGCGCCTGTTTCTGTCCGGAGACAATTCTCTTCCTGAAATCGCCGTCCCGGACAATCCTGTCGATCAGTGCGGCTGTCCGGGGAAAGGATTT
Source organism: Acidobacteriota bacterium (assembly GCA_018894615.1). Taxonomy (GTDB): domain Bacteria; phylum Acidobacteriota; class Aminicenantia; order Aminicenantales; family Aminicenantaceae; genus JAHIPL01. Next base: position 16,582 of record JAHIPL010000012.1, read on the forward strand.
TTCCCGAAGCAGGATGCCCCCTCCGTTCATGGTCTCCTCCACCGCTCCGGCATCATAGGCGATCACCGGGATCCCCAGATGAAAAGACTCCAGCAGGGGAACACCGAATCCCTCATGCTCGCTCATGCTGAGATAGATATCGGCCAATTGAAAATAGGCCAGCAGTTCGGAAAAATCAACATGTCCCGTGAAATGGACGTCCTTGACCTCTATCCGGCCCATCAAATCCTGAAGCGCGCCGAAATAGCGCTCCATTCCCCGGTAGTCGCCGGCCAGGATGAGCTGGGAGTTGGGATTATAATATTTCTGGTAAAAATAAAAGGCACGTATGACGTCTTCGAATTTCTTGTTGGGAATGACCCTGCCCACAAAAAGGATGGTGGTCTTCCCCCCGCCGTAGATAAGGCGAATGGTCTCGTCCGCCCTTCCTTCAAATTTTTCAAAGTTGAGGAGAAGAGGCAGGACGCCCGTCGATGCGTATCCGACCTCCTCCAGTTCCTTCCGGTTGAATTCCGAGTCGCCGAGAGCCAGGTCCACGCGGTCGGCGAATATTTTCAGCTCGAGACGTCCCTTGTAGCATTCCCGGGTGAGGATGCGGTGGTAATCCAGAAAATAGGTATAGGGCGTGATGTTGTGGTAAATCATCACCTTTTTATCGGGGATTCGGAAAAACATCTTGGACACCGGGCTTCCGATGGAAAAATGAAAGAGGACCACGTTGTCCGGCGAGCTGAACCGCCGATAGTCCCGGTAATCATGGATGTGCTCCGCCATGCGAGGCTCGAAAAAGCGGATGAAAATTTCCGAACTGTGCCCCTCGCGGCGAAGGGCGCTCTGAATCTCCATCATCTCATCGGAAATGGCATCCCCATAGCTCAGAGAGGTGGCAAACTGGTGAATATTCACTCCGTCTCCTGTTCCAGAGAACCGATGATATCGAGGTATTTTTTCTCGATGACATCCCAGGTGTAGTTGTTCTGAAAATAGGTCTTCCCGTTTCGCCCCAGAGAATCGCACAGCTGCGAATCGGAGAGGAGGAGATGCAGGCTTTCCGTGAATTCATTGTAGTCCGCATAGTACAATCCGGCATTGCTGCGGCGGCACTGCCCCTGAAGCACATCACAGCGGGCGTTGGCCAGCACCGGTTTCCCCATCGCCCACGCCTCGAGAGTGACCATGGACAGGCTTTCATAAAAGGAGGGCATGATAAGGGCGCGGGCGCCGTTCAAGGCGGCGAACTTTTCCTCCTCGGAGACGAATCCCAGATAAAGGATATCGGGATGGACAGGGATTTTAAGCTTGGAGCTGCCGCAGAGGATCAGCTTGAAAGGGACCTCGCTCTTTTTCTTCATCCGGATGAAAAAATCAAAAAGCTCGGCACACCCCTTGTTTTCGTCAATCCGTCCGATGTAGATGATATAATCGTCCTCGAGATCGTGTTTTTTGAGAAATGCTTCCGTTTGGAATGAGTGAGGGACGACGGTTCCCACTCCCACCACATCCCCGGGAATGTCTTCGTTTCCGGCAATGCCGTGAATCATGGCCCTCTCTTCATAGGAATTGTAGACAAAAGCCCGGGGCAGGCGGAACAGATCCCGAAAGAGGGAAAAAACCGTGATGGAATCCTTTTCGGCGGTCGGAACAAGAATGCTTTTGTGCGGTATTGTGTGGATGCCCCAGTAGGAATGGTAGTACCGGTAACTGAAAAAGATAAAATAGTCGTATTCATCCTGGTGGGCTTCGATGTACTCGATAAGGGAAGGTGAGAGAGGGCCCTCCTCCTCCAGCCAGCGCCTTTCATCCTCAAGGCGGTGTTCCTCGGTGAGAAGGCGGTTCTGAAGCCTGCCGAACCGTTCCGGATCACGGGGACGGGTCACGGAAAAACGGTGGACGGTGACACCGTTGATGGTCTCGGTTCCTTTAGGATAGTGGTTTTTCCAGGTGATGTAATCGGCGGCCCGTGTGGTCAGGACCTCTACGTCCCAGTGTTTGTTCATGTGCTCCGCCACCCAGCGGCAGTGAAGCTCCGCTCCGCCGTTTATTTCCAGCCCATAACGTTGGACAACAAAAGCGACTTTCATTTGAACAACTCGTCCTCCAGAGCCTTTTCCTTTCGCCCCAGAAATTCAAAATCCTTCTCCAGAATCCTTGTTTTGAGCTTGACGTTTTCCTCTTCAATCTTGAGCTTGGTCATCTCGACCACCAGGTTGTGAGTCATGGTGTGCAGGAGTTTGGTGTATTCCTTCAATCGATTGATGTCATTGAAAGCGATGTCGATTCGCTCATTGACTCTCAGATTGATGTTAATGATTTTTGGCTTCAGTTCCTCATAATGCCGATGCTGCAGGTCGTGAAGATAGTCGAGGCGCTTATTCGTCTGGTCCAGAATTTCGATGGTATCCCGCAGTTCGCGGTGAATGGGATAGGCCAGCAGTTTGATGAAGGGCGTGAAAGGCCTCATGATCTTGATCAGCAAGCGTTTGACGCGACCTGTTTTCCCGGGATCCTTCGGCTCGGGCGCATAGGAGGGAACGTCATCGGGCCAGGACGGCAGCCTCTCCTCCGGTTCATCCCTTTCAGTGGGCCGGGCGGCGATTTTTTGGCGAAGCCGGGTCATGATATCCTCGACATCGATGGCCTCGTAATCTATTCGGTTGGAAAGCCCGGCATCTTCCACTTCTCCATTCTTTTGTTCATCCACCATGCGCTGTTCCTTTCACCAAGAATTTACGCCGCCCGAGGGGGCATGAATAAGAGGGGGCCGATTCCACCTCAATCGTCAAAATCCAGTGGTTCATACACCACCTGCACATCCAGGAAGTCGGGCAGGGGCCTGAGTCTCATCTCCTCGATCTCACGGATTTCCTTCTCCGTCATCAGGCCGGCTTTTTTCTTTTCCTCGATGCTTTTTTCAATATCCGCGATCAACTCCTCCTGCTCCTTTTTGTCGAGACAGGGGATATCCAGAAAATTCTCCATGGCGACCTCGTTTCCAATCTTCAGGCTTTTGCCTTTTTATTGATTCGGTCTAGATTTTACCCAATTTTCCTCTTAAAAAAAAGCCCGGGCTTTAATGGGAGAGAAGGGGTTTTCTCAAACGCTTGTCCGGACCAACAATAATGAATATCAGAATCACCTAAAACATGATATCAAAATCAAATCCTCCCCGTGAAAATGAAAGGATTGCCGGGGCTCGCCGTCAAAGCCCTTGCAAAGCCGAAAAGGAATTGCGACAATTCAAATGAAGGGAAGAAAGTCACAGTCATGCCGTACCGACGCAAAAAAAGAATCGCGGTGATCGGCGGGACCGCCGCCGGTCAAAAGTTTCTCGACATGGCCTTTGAAGTAGGACGGCGAATCGCCCAGAATGATGCGGTTCTTGTCTGCGGCGGGCTGTCAGGCGTCATGGAGGCGGCCGCCCGCGGCGCAAAAGAGGCGGGAGGGCTGACCGTAGGCATTCTTCCGGGAGAAAAACCCGACGCGGCCAATCCTTTCATCGACATCCCCATCGCCACGGGCCTCGGATACACCCGAAACGCTCTGGTCGTGATGAACGCCGATGTCCTCATCGCCATCAACGGATCCTACGGCACCCTCAGCGAAATCGCCTACGGCCGTGTGCACGAGAGGACCGTGATCGGCTTGGGCACCTGGGATATCCCGGGCGTCATTCAGGTGGACACGCCTGAAGAGGCCGTCCGTCTGGCCATGAAATCATCATAAATCCCCTCCACCCGAGACTCCTCCAGTCCCTAAGCCTGCCATTTTGATTCGCTTGGCCCTTCATCCCCTTTATGATAAAAAGGAAGGGATGAAAACTTTCAAGGCTGTGTGCAGCTATGACGGCACGGATTACCACGGATGGCAGAGACAGCCGAAGGGGAAAACGATCCAGGGCGTTCTTGAGAACACCCTGATAAAAATAACCAAAAAGAATATCGCCGTCATCGGCGCCGGCCGCACGGACGCCGGTGTCCATGCCCTCGGCCAGGTCTTTCATTTTCAAACGGCGGCCCGTCTTCAGCCGGATGAGTTCCAGCGCGCCTTCAACTCACTTCTCCCGCCCGATGTCCGCATCAGTCGAATGGATGAAGCCCCGGACGATTTTCACGCCCGACGATCGGCCCGGTCCAAAGTGTATCGCTACCGCATTCTCAACAGTCCCTCTATCAGCCCCTTTGCCGTCCGCTACGTTCACCCCGTGCACAGGCCCCTGGATGTCGAATCCATGACCGCCGCCGCCCGGCTGTTCGTTCGGGAAGATGATTTCAACCCTTTTTCTTCCAACCGCTTTCTTCACCCGGTCCGCCGGATCACCCGAGCCGAGATCTCACAGGACGGCGACGAAATTCTTTTGACCGTTGAAGCCGGTGGATTTCTGCGCTACATGGTCCGGACCATCGCCGGAACCCTCATCGAAGTGGGCAGCGGGCGGCTGGAACCGGCGGACATCGACAGGCTGTTCGCTCAAAAAAAAAGGACGGAAGAGAGCCCCACCGCCCCGGCCAAAGGCCTCTGCCTGATCGAAGTCAAATACGGGCCGGACCGGGGATCGGGCTGAAATACGAATCAACTCCCCACGGCTATTTATATCCAAACAGCATGCTGAAAATGATCAGACCGATCATAACAATTCCGATGAATAGAAACGTGAAACCGAAGATGCGAACCATCAGCATCCGTCGGGGCGATATTTCCTTGACCACCGCGTCTTTTTTCAGACGGCCCGACTCCTTCAGATACTTGAATTCCTCCGGACGGTCCTCCTTGTACTCCTCGAGGGGGACAACACCTGTAAAAATGACAGGATCCAGAGGAAAGGACTCCGGCCTGAGGTGCGTGTTGAAAAAGTGGATGGTGAAAATGAAACCCACCGCAAGGAGCGCCTCGTCGCTGTGGATGATCATGGCCACATTGATCAGCCAACCGGGCAGGATTTTAGTGAACATCTCAGGGAACCAGAGGATCAGGCCGGACAGACCGATCACCCCCACTCCCCAGAAAACGGCCATGTAATCGAATTTCTCCCAGTAGGTGAACCGCCCGTATTCCGGCCTCGGCCCTTTACCCAGGAACCACTTGAGTGATCCCCAAAAATCTTTAAGGTCTTTTTTGTTGAACATCAGGGAGCGCTTCCCGAAGATCACTTTTCTCCAGGGGGTTTTCGTCTTGATTTTTTGGCGCACGATGGTAAACAGGTGAAAAGCGAAATAGCCGAACGTGATGGCGGCGCCGATCCGGTGAATGGCTCCGGCGTTTTCCACTCCGCCGAACAATCCGGCCAGGGATTTGGCCCAGGACATGTGGGCGAATTTGAGCATCATACCGGTCAGAGCCAGCAGGACGAAGCTGAAAATGACAAGGATGTGAGTTATTCGCTGTTCTCGCGTGAACCGAATAATGTAATGGCGGCCGGGTTCCCTGGCACGGGCTTTTCTGGATTTCATATTGCGGTAAGACCGAGGGAGCCAGAGCATGGTGTGAACACCAAAAAAACCGAACACCCCGATGAGAAGGAAGGTCATCGCCCAGAACGTGAAGTGAAGGATGGGATATTTGGCTTTGTCGTGGTGCGTGGCATGGGTGAGATAGCCGGTGAACCTCCGGTTGGCGTCTGCGTGACATTTCTGGCAGGTTTCCACCACCCGGTTGAACCCCACGTGCGATTCGGGATTATCCACCTTCCTGATGTCATGAGCGCCGTGACAGTCCGAACATCTGGCCGCTTTGAGGTAGCCCAGAGTATAGGCCTTGCCGTGAAGGGTTTCCTGATAAGATTCGGAAAGGTCCTCATGGCAGGAGCCGCACTGATGGGTGATCTCGTTCATAAACTGATCCTGTTGGATGTGCGATATGGTGTGGGCCGAATGACAGTCCTCGCAGGTGGGAAGTCTCTTCGACGTATGATTGGCCATTGGGCTGTGGATGCTGCCCATGAATTCATTTAATATGCCTTCATGGCAGGTGCCGCAGGTTGCGGCGATATTTTCATGATGAACGGAAGATCGCTCATCTTCATGACCGAGTACAAAGTGTGTGCTGTGACAGTCTGTGCAGATGGCGCTGGGAAGAAGTCCCTTCTTGATCAAACCCTCGCCATGAACGCTCTTTGAATAATCCACCATCACGTCCCCCTCCGAACCTCTCTGCGGATCGGGGGGAACAAGCTTGGCGTGGCATCCGCCGCAAAGAGTGGGAATACTGGAGCGGTAGGTTTTAGCCCCTACATCCAGGTGGGAGTTTGTCCCGTGATCGCCGTGGCATTCCGTGCAGTAGGGAGCATTGTCCTTGTTTTCCCTGTAGGCCAGGCCGTGAGAGCTTTCAAAATAATCCTCGGCGATCTGGGCGTGACAGGCTGAGCAGTCCACGCGGCCGGACGTTTCACAAGGTCGTTCCTTGTTGGGAGTGATATCCGAATGGCATTTGACGCAGGGAATATTCTGATGGACGGAGGCGTTCAGCTCATCCTTGATGGGGACATGAACGAACGTTTCTCCGGATTCCGTGGTTTTAGCCTCGTTTTTGCCGTGACAGTTCAGACATTCCTTGTCCGAAGTGCGAAGAACCAGATTGGACCGGCTCATGGTGTGCGGCCTGTGACAGTCTGAACAGGCCGGGATCGCACCGGGCTCCAGTTCCCAGATTTCCCCCTTGATGATTTTGATATGGACTTCCTCAATCCGCGCATGACAGGCCATGCAGGTCTGGGCGATATTGCGCAAAGACACCGTGGAGCGGGTGTACGTGTGGGGAAATATCTGATGATTTCCGTGGCAGTCGTTGCAGGTCGCCGATACAATCAGCCCCCTTTTGAAAAGCCCTTCTCCGTGAATGCTTTGAGAGTAATTGGTCAGAATGTTGTGTTCGGAAATGTTGTATATTCGAGCGACGGGCGCTCCCTCCTTGTGGCATTTTCCGCACAGCACCGGGATATTCATCTTATAGGTGCGGGATTGAGGGTTGGATTTGGGAAGAACGTAATGGTCACCGTGACACTCCCTGCAGGTGGGGGAATAGGGAGCGTTTCTTTTGAGAGCCCTGCCATGAATGCCGTCCATGAAGGCTTCCTCCGCGTCATCATGGCACATTCCGCAGGTGACCTTGTTCAGTTGTTCGGAATGGGGGAAATCTTCCACATCGGCATCCTGGTGGCAGTCCACGCATTCCAGCCCCTGATGCACGGAATCATTGAACCGGCCCGGATTCACATACATGGATGCCGTTCGGCCCTGTATTTCTCCCTTCAAATCCGGATCGGAGTGGCACTCAAGGCAAAGCTCATTATCTGCCGCGAGTGTGGGAAGGTTAAATCCGCAACCTATAATGAGAAATATGATAAGAATTCTAAGATATTTCATTGCAGCTCCTGACCGTGCCTAAACATGAAGGATCTATCTCCCCGATCCGGTCCGTTGTTTTTTATTCTTTTCTGAAATTATACCCATAAAATAAGATTGGAAGAATACCATTTCACCAACCTCTCTGTCAACGAAACGAAAGGCAGGAAATCTGTGACGTCAAAGGTTCCGGGCTGAGTCAGGCAGGAAAATATTTAGACGGTTTTACCCATCACAAGAGCGTCCTCCGCGGGATTGATGTAATATCCTTTTCTCACCCCCAGAACGGAAAAACCGAACTTTTCATACAGGTGCAGAGCCGTCGTATTGGAGGGCCGGACTTCCAGGATGATGTACCGGGCTCCGTTTAAAATCACCCTCTCAAAAACGTATTTCATCATTATCGTTCCAAGCCCCCTGCCTCTGAAATTCGGATGCAGGGCGATATTGTTGATCTGGACCTCCTCCTTGATCTGCCAGTAAATCACATACCCGACGATTATGTTTTCCGGCCGGATAACCAGAACCATGGGATGGGAAATGGGTGAATTATGAACTTCACCGACAAACGCAGCCGGTTTCCAGGGATTGGGAAAGGAATACCGCTCAATGACCAGGATGTCGGGAATGTCCGATTCAACCATCCGGCGGAAATAAAACTGTTCATCTGAATCCTTCTCTTTAAGAATGACAACCTCCACCGTCTGATCGTTTCAACCGGCCGGGCCCCATGCCGGCCTGCCGGGTCCGAGTTCTTCGTCTTGTTGAGCCGCCTTTAAGTTATTGTAAAAAAAACCGCCGGACTTCGCAATAATATGAAAGAACAGGGGACAAAACCGCTGTATTTTTCTGTATCCTTCAATTAACATTCCTACCTTATTAGTATACAATAGCCCCATCTTCAACGGAGAGGACGTTATGATCGAGAAAAGACGGAATATGTTTTTCAATTCAGCTGGAGTGTTTCTGATCCTGCTCCTGGTCGCATCGCCGGGGATTCTCCTCACACAGCAGGAAAACGAGGAATATGAATCCATCACCAGCAATTTGTGTGTCGACTGTCACGACAAAAGCAAAACAGACACGATGATCGTGGAGGACCTTGCCGGTTCCATTCACGACGGGTTCGATTGCCAGGACTGCCATCAGGACAAGGGCACCATGCCTCACAAGACGGACCCGAATTTCACGGTCATCAGTGACAGCTGCAAGGGCTGCCATACGGACGCCGCCGAAGAGTACACCACGCACGGCCAGGAATCCGTCGACGACGACCCCGAGGCCCCGACATGCGTCTCCTGTCACGGCGGGCACAACATTCTGCCTTCAGACGATGAGGCGTCCATGACACATCCGTCCACTGTTCCAAGGACGTGCAGCAACTGTCACGAAAACATCAATCTCACCACAAAATACGACTTTCTCATCAATCACCCCATCGAAATTTTCGATACCAGCGTACACGGGATCGCGACCATGGGAGGGAGCAAGGAAGCCGCCTCCTGCAGGGACTGCCACTCCACCGGGGGCTCATCCCACAAGATCCTCTCCCCGGGCAATTCGAATTCCACCATCAACCACTTCAACATCCCCAAAACATGCGGCCAGTGCCACGAGTCGGAAGAAAAGGAATTCTGGGAGGGAATCCACGGCATCCTGGTCAAAAGGGGTGAAACCGACTCGCCGGTCTGCACCCACTGCCACGGGGAACACGGCATCATCCCCCCCGGGGATCCGCGCTCTCGCGTTTCCTCCATCCGTCTGGCCGAATCGACCTGTACGCCGTGTCACGAATCCGCCGCCCTTTCGGAAAAATACGGTTTCCGGACAAGGCGCAGCGAAACATACATCGACAGCTACCAGGCTTAAAGACAAAGGCCGGCGACACCACGGTCGCCAACTGCGCCTCCTGCCACGGCGTACACAAAATTTTGCCCAGCTCCAATCCCGAATCCACCATTCACACA
>JAHIPL010000097.1 GCA_018894615.1 Acidobacteriota bacterium
CATCTGTCGGCCGGGCAGGAATTATTCACTCTGGTGAACATCAGCCGCATTCAGGTACACGCCAAGGTGCTGGAAAGCGAAATCAGGAAAATGAAGGTCGGCCGAGAGGTGGATCTCAAATTCAGCGCCTACCCGGAAAGGGTGTTCAAAGGAAGGGTCAAAGCCATCAGTCCTCTTGTAGATCCGGAAAAGCGTACCTGCGACGTTATCATCGATGTCGACAATCCCGCGGAGGAGATCAAACCCGGTATGCATGCCGAAGTGGAAATTGCGGCAGACATCTACAAGGACCGTCTGCTTATCCCTCAGGACGCTGTTCTCAGCCGGTCAGGACGCAAGCTTGCCTTTGTTTTCGATAATGGTGTCGCCAAGTGGCGCTATCTGGAAATCGGCTTGGAAAACGAAGATTACGCGGAAGTGCTGGACGGAGTCACGGAAGGGGAGCAGGTCCTGATCGACGGCCATTTCACTCTGGCCCACGACGCCAAGGTCCGGATCGAGGAATAATCACGACTGACGTCCCCCCAAGGGCGGGAGTATGTTTCACTTTCTGTCGGCGTAGAGTTCTCCTGCAACCATAAATTCTTTCGGTGAAAATTCCGATGGATTCATGCACGGCACGGGTGATTTCCTGAAGCAGCTCTTTTTTCTGTTCGTCCGTCCTTCCCTCCAGCAGATGCACTTCGATAAGCGGCATGGGTTCACTCCTTTGCATTATGTGATTCGGGTAAATGTTAGCCCTTTGCCGGAGAGATTTCCAGTCCCATTTGACGTGCCATTTATGACTACTTGTATATTTATATAGATCAGCAAAAAGATAACTTCAGACCTCATGAAATAGGGCAAAAAACGTTGCTCTACAATCAAGCATTATAGTGTCTTCTAACTTCAAAAAACATGGTTCCTTTTCCACTGGGAGCAGGAATCTCCATCTGGTTAATCTTATCACAGAGATACTCTGCTGCTCTTTGATATCTTGGATTGTGAAGAGAATCAAGCTGGATAAGCAGGCGATCATCGATTCGCTGGATGGTTCCTGGTGTCTTCATGATGAGAAGGAGCACACGGCGAAAGTCACGGGAATCGTTGTATTGTCTGGCCAGAATGTCCAAAAGCCACTCCTCTGCATTGTAGGCTAACAGCTTTAGACTATCGACAAGCATCTTATTCTCTTGAGAGAGGATCTCTCGAGTACGATTATCACCGAGTTGGGAAGCCGGTATTTTTTTCGGCATCTGCCTGTACTGAGTATTAAGCCGCTTGATGGAATCTTTAATCTCAGAAGTTTTTTCCTGACCCTTGAGGATCTTCTGTTTCATCGGTTGGCTCGGTGCTCGTGTCCTTGTAACCGTCAACTTCTCTGCCAGAAAATGTTCCATCTGGGCTAATTTTTTCTCCAGCTCCTTCTTCAGATGGCGATTCTCCCTTCTTTGAGGGTTGTTGACCATCACGACCTCAGGGCTTTCCTCAGCCAGATAACTCAAAAGAGAATCCAAATGATACTCTCTGACCATATACTTGAAAAAGTTCTCCTGGCTCCACCGGTTAAACATCAGAGTGGCAACCCGATCAATGGTTCGTTCAAAGTCATTGGTCAGAATAAAAGTCTGTTTCTCAGCTTTCTTCCGCACGACCAGCCGGTAGCGCTGGGGACTCATTCCGATGTATCCAAGCTCAGCTAATTCCGCTACCTCCTTCCGTCGCCGATACTCAATGGTGTGTCGGTCAAATGCTGAGGGATCAACATGCTCTTTGGCTCCACGCAAATAGGTCATGAACGTAATCCCCTCACTATCTAACGTCCGAAACAGTTTCGAGGAGAATCCACCGCGATCAAAGACTATGGTAAAAGACTTCTGCCCCGTCAGCTCCCGAATCTGTTCGATAAGCTCAGGAATAATCTCGAGGAGTGTGCTATTAGCCGGCTTGAGCCAGAAGAAGACTGGACGGCCAGAAGCTCCGTTGAGGAAAAACTGATTCTGGCCAGGAACAGCCAGCCGCCGCTGGGTGAAAAAACCCTTATGCACATTCCTCTCCCCATGGTAGGGGATAAAATGTCCGTCAAAGTACAAGACACCACATTGGACAAGACCTATCTCTTGGTAACGCCGGGCCAGCTGGGTTAATAAACTCAAAGATTTTTTCTGCAAGGAAAGTTCGCTGAGTTTGCGACGCAGAGTACGCAAGTCCATGCCCCGTGACCCCTCCCAGAAAAGACCCAACCGGCGTTTCTCCAACGTCTTATAGTCCTCAATGCTTCGACAACGCAGTAAGGCCAGCATCAAGACGGTTAAAAGCGTCTCCCTCACAAAGAAAAGACGAGCCCGAAGAGGCGAGAATATCCTATTCGACATCTCCTTAAACCCGAGCAAGTGGAGAAACGGCCAGAGAAAAAATAAACCAGCCGGGCTCTTCTTAGCCGGGCCAGGGTCTATAAGATCATCAGAAGATAGAGCCTCTCTCGTGCCCACAGGCTCCAGAGTTTTTTCCTCTTCAGATTCTTCCTCAAGTGGCAAATCCATAGTCGTCAACTCGGGTAAACTTTTCTCGGAAAGACTATAACGGATACGTTCGATTGATTTCCGGCTTAGCTCTAAATCAAATTCCTCTCTGACTGCTTTCAAAATATCCGCCACCCCCTGATTCGCAGCGTGTCTGTCTACGATGAACCGGTGCACCTTCGGGGTTATCTTATGGGGCCCCTGAGGACCTGTTTTGGTCATGAATAAGCCGGCTAAGCCATATCTTTCAACATTGGATAAGTAACGACGGGCTGTATCCCTGTTGACATCAAACGCACGGTCGATCTCGACCTGTTTGGCTGCACCGATTCGAAGAAGTATGACAATGGAGGCCACCTTCGAGACAGTATCTTCCTTTTTAAATTCAAAAAGATGGTGATGATTGACCACAATCCTGATATGGGAGCCGAGGTCTTTCATGTAAGCGACAGGACTGATCTCGGTGATACTCTTATCCACAGGAAGGGGAATGAGGCTGGGTTCCATGGGTAAGCTCCTTTCGCATCGGATTTACCCAAATGATACAGAGAAAAACCTCCGTTGTCAAGTTTTATTTGCGTGATAATTATGTCGCATCACATAAATTTAGCACTTTTCCTGTGGTTCCCCTTATTTTTGACTGGTGTAGGTGCCGTCCTCCTTGTATAATGTCATGAGTTTTGAAGTTATTAAACGGTACAGTTTAATGCTAGTCGGGGAAAGAGACAGGAAGTACTTCAAAAGTCAAAGAAGCCCAGTAGCTCTCCCATTCATGGGTATCTTTCTTAACCCATTCCATTTGAATCGCCCTAATGATGTAAGGCCCGGCCTTCTCTAAAGGGATGATAGCTTTCCCGTTTGAATCCGTCTTGATTGATCCGGCAAATTCTTCCCCACGTCCTGGATAACTCCAGGCAACTTCTGCGTTTTCAAGAGGTTTATTCTTGAACAACACTCTAACGGGCAAATCATCTCCAATTTTCAGGGAATAGGGGTTCTTTAATGGAATAATCTCTAAGGCCAGCCCCAAGGGTTCCAGAATGGAAATGTCCAGCCGTTCTCCTACTTGGATGATGGTTTTTGGATATTTGGAATAGTATTCAACTGCATCTTTATCTAGAATTCCCTCTTTTTTCCTCAGATCATAGATTTCCGGCAGCCCGTCATGGAGCACGTATTCGTTGAATTCTTTGGCCGTAAGCTTTATCTCCTTTGGCTTCAATGCCATAGCTAAAATATATGTTCCCGGATTCTCGAATACACACTCAGTTATCAGGGAGTTATCCTTTACTTCGAATTCTGTGATGTCTTTTTCCCCAAATCTCCCCTTCATGAGAAACTGAGCCACTCTCTCTGGGTCAACAGCACTTAGGGAGTCTGGAAAATCCATCCCAGTATTTGCAAATATAGTAAGGGGCTCGTTTGGTTGAATTCTGAATTTTTGAGGTATCAGCCAAAAATCATGGGCAACTAAGGTCGCTGCAAACATTATGGCCAATACACCTGTAAAAATAATATTTCTTTTCATATCACATTCCTCCATTTTGATTTAAACTTAATAAAAAAATGCTAATAGTATTATAGAATCTAAATTTCATCTCAGGCTGCCTTGAAGTACCTGTGAAACAAAACGGGCATGACAACCATGTTTAAGAATGTGGCGGTTATTAAACCTCCCAAAATAACAATGGCCATTGGCGATTGAATCTCATTGCCGGGTGCGTTCCCTCTTATGGCCAAGGGAATAAGGGCAAGGCTTGTTGTCAAGGCTGTCATCAATATGGGGATTAAACGTTCGAGAGATCCTTGGATAACGGCTTCATACAAGGTTTTCTTTTCTTCGCGCATCAAGTGATTGTAATGGGATATGAGCATAATTCCGTTTCTCGTGGCTATCCCAAGTAGTGTGACAAAACCCACAAGAGACGGGACACTCAAGATTCCGCCAGATAGAAAAACAGCGACAATTCCTCCAATCAGAGCCAGGGGGAGATTTACAATGATCAACATGGCGGATTTAATAGAATGGTAGGAAATGGCAAGCAGTACGAAAATACTCAAAAGTGAAATGAGACTGACGATCAGGATGGTTTTTGATGCCTTCTCTTCGCTCTCAAACTGGCCTCCAAAATCGATATAATAATCGGGCGGAATGTCCAATTTTGAAGATATTTCCGATTTAATCATGCTGACGACACTCCGAAGATCCTTACCGGCAACATTGCAGTGGACAACAATTTTTCTCTGAACATCTTCACGGCTGATGAAATTCGGCCCCTTTTCATAGCGGATATCGGCAACCTGCTGCAGTGGAATTTTTTGCCCAACCGGGGTATCGATAAGGGTCCTCTTTATGGATTCCAAGTCTTCTTTGAATTTATCATCATACTTGAGCACAACTTCAAAAGAACGCTGTCCCTCAAGGATATGAGAAACCACTTTTCCTTGAAAGGCAATCTCGATATTTTCTGCGACATCATGGGTCGTGAGGCCGTATCTGCCCATATTTGTCCGATTAAACTTGATCTGTATTTGTGGAATTTCATGCTGCTGTTCAATGGCAAGGTCGACGACTCCCTCGATCTCCTCCATCAAGTTTTTTATCCTGTTCCCTAAGACTCTCAACTGGTATATGTCTGGACCGAAAATTTTCACAGCAATCTGCGATTTAGTTCCGGACAGCAGATGGTCAATCCTGTGGGAGATGGGTTGGCCGATTCCAATAAATGTCCCAGGAACCAGAGAAAGCTGCCGGCGCAGTTCAGCCAGAAGACGCTCTTTATTCCGGTTTCTCATGCTCAATTTGACATCGATTTCTGCCCCGGTCACCTCCTGGGCATGCTCATCAAGTTCCGAACGTCCCGTCCTCCTTGCCGTAGAAATCACTTCGGGCAGATCCAAAAGTATAGTTTCGACCATATCTCCAATTTTATCCGACTCACCCAGAGACGTTCCCGGTGCCGTGTTGACGCTTAGAGTCAAAGTGCCTTCATTGAAGTTAGGAAGAAAACTTCTTCCCAGGAATGGGATTAAAGCTATTGACATGCCGACAAGTGCAAAGGCCACAAAAAGTACCTTTTTTGGATGCTTCAGAACTCCAATAAGAATTGGTTTGTAGATTTTTTTTAACCAGCGGATCAAAACTGTGTCCTCCCGTCGCTTCAACACTTTGGAACGGGGGAGAAAATAATAGCTCAAGACGGGAGTAACAGTAAGGGCCACAATCAGGGACGCAAATATCGAAATGATGTACGTTAGCCCGAGAGGGCGCAGCAGTCGTCCCTCAAACCCGCTGAGGAAGAAAAGGGGAGCAAAGACGAGGATGATGATGAGCGTTGCAAAAAGAATGGGATTTCGGATTTCGTTTGAAGCATCGAGCACGACCTGAAATATTCCTTTTTTCTTTTCATCCGGCA
>JAHIPL010000098.1 GCA_018894615.1 Acidobacteriota bacterium
ATCCGATCACCAGCGCATCGCCGGGTTCGGCTCCGACACCGGGCGCCAATTCAACGGCCTTTTCGAGAGGGATGGCGAACTCGTAAACGACTTGTTTCTCTTCACTTTTCAGGCGGAACACGGCCGGGCGAATCCCTTCTCCAGCCGCAACGGCCAGATTTTCTTCCGATTTTTTCGATTTGATTTCGTATTCGTAGACAGTGAAGGCCTTTTGGCCGCGGAACTGGGTTTTCTGCTCTTCGGTCAGGGGGCCCTGCTGCTTTTCGTACATGGCGATGAATTCATCGGGAGGAATGGATTTTGTCAGAAAATTGATGCCGATGTTCTTTTTCTTCTTGCCGTCCTTATTGAAGTAGATGGTCATTCCCGTTCCCTGTATGGACGACAGGTTGCGGGGATTGTTGAAGACAAAAAGAACGTAAAGATACTTTTCGTCGTTTCTGAAACCGATGTCCGCTTCGACCTTCTTTTCCGTAAACATCTGGAAGTCTTCCCAGTCAGTCGTCACGCCGTCGATCTTTTGAGGAGCGGGCGCCCATTCAGACGTGATCACATCCTTGGCCGCAAATCCTACGGCAGCGATCGAGACAATCATTATTGACAGAAACAGTGTTTTTAATAGTTGTTTAATCCTCATAGCATACCTCCAATATTTGGACTTTTATTATAGCAGAATCTTCCCCTTTTGAAAAATAAATTCTAATCGAAATTCTAATCGAATATATTCGATTCTATTCGATTATATTCAAACATTTACGCCATCGAGAAAATATGGTATAAGATGTTGCTTTTTGAAACAACCGAGGTAAATTATGAAAAAATTCCTGCTGTGGTTCCTGGCGTTTATTATCACGGCCGGCGCAGCCGTCTACCAGCGCATGACGGGTCCGACCTATCCCCTGCGCGGGATGAAGGACATCGCCGGAACGGAGATCAATTTCCGGCTCCCCCGCACCCATGAGACGGACAAAGACTGCGCGGTAAAAATCACCACGGCCGATCCGGTCATCGAGGGATATATTCTCTACAAACGTTTCAAAACGGAAGACGACTGGAGCCGTGTGCCGATGGTTCGCAGCGACGATTCCCTGACGGGAGACCTTCCCTTTCAGCCTCCCGCCGGAAAACTCGAATACAGGGTGGCTCTCACCCATCCCTCCGCCGCTGAAGTGTTTTTATCCGAAGACGAATCCGTCGTCATCCGATTCAAGGGAGCCGTTCCCGGTTCTATCCTGCTGCCTCACATTCTCATCATGTTTATAGCCATGCTGTTTTCAACCAGAGCGGGGATCGAAGCCCTTCGGCCCAAAGGAAGTCCCCGCAAACTTGTCATCTGGACGACCGGCCTGATGATCGCCGGCGGTATGATCCTTGGACCGCTTGTCCAGTATTATGCATTCGGCGCTTTATGGACCGGCTTTCCTCTCGGCACGGACATGACGGACAACAAAACGCTTTTTGCGGTGATTTTCTGGATTCTGGCCCTGATCATGGGACGGAAGGGCAAAAAAGCCCGGGGCTGGGTGCTCGGGGCCTCCATCATCACCCTGGCCGTCTATTTGATCCCGCACAGTCTGTTTGGTTCGGAACTGGACTACTCCAAACTCCCCGCACAAAAGTAAAAGATCACGGACTTATTTAAATTATTGTTATTTTTTTTCACGGGAAATACCAGAAGGAGTTGTCAACTATGAAAAAATCAACATTGATTTGGAGCCTTGTCCTCTGCTTTATCATGGTTCTGTCCGGCTCATCGACGGCCCAGGAAAAAGCCGAAAACACGCCTCCCAAACCGCTTGAAGACATAGCGGATATTTTGGCCTGGAAAACCATCGGATCCTCCGTCATCTCCAAAAACGGCGAGTGGTTCGGTTACAACCTCTCTCCTCAGGAGGGAGACGGCAAGGTCATCCTCAAACAAACCCGTAACGATAAGGAACACGCTTTTGATGCCGGTGAGGCCGGCTTGTATTCCAGCGGCGCCACGATCCTCTTTTCAGAGGATGCCCGGTGGGCGGCCTTCTCCATTCAGCCCACGACCAAAGAGGCTGAAACGCTGAAAAAGCAGAAGAAGCCCAGCACCAGCAAAATGGCCCTCGTCGATCTTTCGAACGGGAAAAAAACCGAGTTCGAACAGGTCCGCGCCTTTGCCTTCTCGAATGAGAATCCCGGCTGGCTGGTCATGCACAAGTACGCTCCGGAGAGCCAGGACAAAAGCCTGGACAAAAGCCTGGACAAATGGAAGGGCTCCGATCTCATCCTTTATGAAACCGCGACAAAAACCCGCCTCACCATCGGCAATGTCGCCGAGTTCGCTTTCGACAAAAAGGGCGGCCGGCTTGTCTGGATCGTGGATGCCGCCGACCCCTCCTCGAACGGCGTGCAGATGAGGGACATGAAGACCGGTGTCATCTCTTCCCTCGACAGCGGAAAGGCCTGGTACAAATCCCTGGCCTGGACCAAAAAGGGAGACGCTCTGGCCGTCCTGAGAGGGATGGAGAACGACGCCTACAAGGATAAGATGTACAAGGTCATCGCCTGGAACGGGTTCTCCACCGGCAAAATTGAGAAAACCTCCTTCTGCCACAAGAAGCTCAAACTGGACGAAGGATGGGGCATCAGCCCCAACCGGGCCCCGTTGTGGACGGATGATCTCGGCGGCGTTCTCTTCGGCATCCATGAGGTGGAAATGAAGGAAGCCGAGGAAAAGAAGGAGGGCAAGGACGAAGCCGAAAAAGA
>JAHIPL010000099.1 GCA_018894615.1 Acidobacteriota bacterium
ATTGTGGGAAAAATATTTGGAAGAAGCAACCTTCAGGGATTCCTTGATGGCATTGATGATGATGGACGGAGCGACACCCCGTTCCTTGCCTAGCTGTTGAATAGAGTTCCAAACGTTTATTTTCATTCGTCCAAACAGTCCTTTGTTCACCCCTCCAGAGTGTTCAGGAGGCGGGAATTATAACTGAAATATGGAAGAATAGCAAATTCCATCCCCTATCCGACCCCGTTTCCGAATCACTAATATCACTAATTGAATCAAGGACTTCAACTGAACTGGAAAGGTTAGAAAAAAGGAAAGGATGGAATTCGCGCTACATGATGAGCGGAGCGAAAACCAGGCTCACAACTGCCATCAGCTTGATCAGGATGTTCATGGAAGGGCCGGATGTGTCCTTGAGCGGATCACCGACGGTGTCTCCGATAACGGCCGCCGCGTGAACCACCGTGCCTTTTCCGCCGAAATGACCTTCCTCTATGTATTTTTTGGCATTATCCCAGGCGGCGCCCGAATTGGCCATAAAGATGCCGAGGAGCACTCCGCAGGCCGTCGCGCCGGCCAGGAAGCCTCCCAGGGCCTCCGGACCGAGTAAAAATCCGACGAGGAGCGGGGAAATGATTGCCAAAATGCCGGGCAGGATCATTTCCTGCAGAGCGCTGCGGGTGACGATATCGATGCAGCGGTCGGAGTCCGGTTTGGCGTTGCCTTCGAGAAGGCCCTTGATTTCCTTGAACTGCCGCCTGATTTCGAACACCATCTTGTCCGCCGCCCGCCCTACGGCTTTCATGGTCAGCGCGGCTATCATAAAGGGCATGAGAGCGCCGAGGAGAAGACCGATGACCGTAGTGACATTTGTCAGACTGATAGTTTCCAGTCCTGCCGTTTTCTGGTAGGCGGAAAAGAGGGCCAGGGCGGTCAAGGCGGCCGAACCGATAGCGAATCCTTTGCCGATGGCGGCTGTTGTGTTGCCCGAGGCATCCAGTTTGTCCGTTATTTTTCGAATCGACGGGCCGGCCTTGGACATTTCGGCGATACCGCCGGCATTGTCGGCGATGGGCCCGTAGGAATCCGTTGTCATGACGATTCCGATGGTGGACAGCATCCCCACGGCGGCGAGGGCGATGCCGTAAAGACCGGCCACTTGAAAGGAAAGGAAGATCGCTGCGGCAAGAGTCAAAAGGGGAAGGATGGTGCTCTCAAAGCCGATGGCCAGCCCGCTGATGATGATCGGTGCGCTTCCCGACTGAGCGGTTTTGGCCAGGGCCTTGACGGGCGGACCGGCCGTGAAGTATTCGCTCTCGAGCCCGATGAGCACCCCGGCGAAAACTCCGGTCAGAACCGCCCAGAAGATGCCGGTGCTGCCTACGACGATGCGGATGACAAAAAAAGCTCCGACAAGAAAGACGAGGCCGCTGAAATAGGTGGAGTTTCGGAGCGCGGACTGGGGATTGAAGTTTTTCAGGACCTCGATGGAAAAAACTCCGAGGACGGAGCTGACAAGGCCCCAGGAGATCAGAATCAAAGGAAGCGCCATGTGGTTGAGGGCTGGAGTCAGGGAGACCCCCAGGGCCATGGCTGCGATGACGGAGCCGACATAGGACTCGAAGAGGTCGGCGCCCATACCGGCCGTATCGCCGACATTGTCCCCGACATTATCGGCGATGACTCCGGGATTGCGAGGATCGTCTTCAGGGATTCCGGCTTCAACCTTGCCGACGAGATCGGCGCCGACGTCGGCACTTTTGGTGAAGATGCCTCCGCCTACTCGGGCGAAAAGGGCAATGGAACTGGCCCCCATAGCGAATCCATTGATGATCGCTGAATTTTTTGTGAAAAAGTAAAGGAGGCCGATACCGATCACTCCGAGAGCGGCGACGGATATTCCCATGACGGCGCCGCCCTGAAAAGCGATGGTGAGGGCCCTGGCCGCTCCCTGATCGATAGCTCCCTGTGTGGTGCGGACGGCCGCGCGGGTCGAACCCTTCATCCCTATAAATCCAGCCAGCATTGAGCAACCTGCTCCGAGAAGAAAGGCCAAACTGGTATAGATGGAGAACAAAATCCAGAGTGTCGCGAAAACAAGAATAATAAAGACTGAAATGGCCGTGTACTCACGGCGCAGAAAGATCATGGCACCGGAATGGATGGCTTCGGCGATCTCCCTCATAAGAGGGTTCCCGCCGGGATACCGCTTGACGACGGTGTACAGGCCCAGAGCGAAAACCAGTCCCAGAATTCCGAGAATAAAGGAATAAGGAGCCAAATTGATCAATACCATTGTTTTTATCTCGCTGAAAAATATTCGGTAGTATAGCATATTCAATTCAAAATGCAATGGAAACAGGCAGCTCAGAGAATTCGACAAACGGGAAGATATTTTATCGCAAATCGTCTATATTACTAAAACTCGAATACATGTGATTGGATTCGTACGATAAGGAATATGTGTGTGACATGAACAAGATAAAAATCGGATTGTTGATGCTGTTGCTCGCCCTGCCCCTCGCGGCTCAGGAAAAGGATCTCCGGATTCAACATGAAGCCGTCGCCGTCAATATCGAAATCCCAGTCCGTGTTTACAAGGGGGAGTCGTTCATCAAGGATCTGACAATGGATGATTTTCTCATTTACGAGGACGGAGTCCTTCAGAAAATCGATGCCGTCTATCTTATCCAGAAAACCGATATCGAACGCAAGGAGGAAGAGAGCAAGGCCTTTTTTCCTCAGGTTTCGCGGAATTTTGTTCTTCTTTTCGAGATTCAGGAGTATCTGCCGCGTGTGGGCAAGGCCATCGATTATTTTTTCGAGAACGTCATTTTGCCCGGTGATACTCTGACAGCCGTAACTCCCATGCGGTCTTACAACTTCAAAAAAGAAGCCTTAGAAAAAATGCCCAAAGAGGTGATCGCCGGGCAGCTCAAAGACACCCTCCGGAAAGATGCCACTATCGGCAACGCTGAATACCGGAACACCGTTCAGGACCTCAAGAATTTTATGATGCAGGTGTTCGGAGGGGGAGGCGGCGGGGCTGATTTCGATCTCCAGTTCGACATTCTGCGGGAGTACATGCAAAAACTGGAAAACCTGAGGCGGATTGACCAGGGAAAAATCGACCAGTTTGCCAAGTATCTGAAGGATCAGCCTGGGCAGAAGCATGTCTTCCTGTTTTATCAGAAGGAACTGCTTCCCACCGTCGATCCCAGGGTGTACACGCTGCTCATGAGCAACACCCAGCAGGAAGATCAGCCCAAGGAATTCACCCTGATGGAGATCTTTGATTATTATCGCCGGGATGTCGCCTTCAATGTCGATGAGATCAAGAAGTCCTTTTCCGATTCGTCCATTTCCATTCATTTTCTTTATGTGACCCAGGCGGCGGACCACAACATTGACCCGACCGCCATGGGCTCGCTGGCCAACACGGGCCTGGTTATGAAGGAGCAGAGCGAGGACATCTACAGCGCTTTTCGGGAAATCGCCGCGGCCACGGGGGGGATTTCGGAGAGTTCGATGAATGCCGAATCCGCCTTCCAGAAGGCGGTCGCCGCCTCGGAAAACTACTATCTTCTCTACTACACCCCCGGCAATTACCGACCGGACGGAAGTTTCAAAAAAATTGAGGTGAAGGTCAGGTCCGGCCGCTACCGCATCAGCCACCGCTCGGGCTACTTCGCCAATTAATGGGGACAGGCATCCTTTGATTCAACCATCCGACCGCGGAGGGAATAGGGGCCGCAGGACGTGATCTCAACCTGGACAAACTGTCCGACGACATCACAGCCCGCATCAAAATTGATCACCTGGTAGCCTTCACTGCGACCGGTGTAGCGGCCTGTGTCTTTTTTACTTTTTCCGGTGCAGAGGGTCTTGATGTTTTTCCCGATGAAGGTTCGGTTGATGGACAGCTGAATGTCCTTCTGAAGGGCCTGAACCTCGATCAGTCGCTGTCTTTTCACTTCAAGGGGCACGGAGTCCTCTTCCCCGGCGGCCGCGGAACGGGGGCGGGGAGAATAACGAAAGGAGAAAATATTGGTGTAGCGCACTTCTTCCAGAAGGGAGAGCGTTTCCTTATGATCTTTTTCAGTCTCACCCGGATATCCGACGATGATGTCGGCGCTCAGGGCGATGTCGGGCATCAGTACCTTGATGAATGCGATATTTTCAAGATATTCATCCCGGGTGTACTGCCGTTTCATTCGGGCCAGAATGTCGGATGATCCGGATTGCACGGGCAGGTGGAGCTGACGGCAGATTTTCCTGTTGGCCGCCATGGTTTGTGCGATTTCAGGAGAGAAGTTTTTTGGATGGGACGTGATGAACCGGATCCAGTCGATCTCTTCGACGGAATTGACGGTTTTGAGAAGATCGACAAAGCTTATTCCCGATTCCGGATCCTTGTAGGAATTGACATTCTGTCCGAGAAGAAGGACTTCCCTGTAATTATTTTTTGCGAGAGATTGAATTTCAGCCAGAATGTTTCGTATGGGGCGGAATTTTTCACGTCCCCTGGTAAAGGGAACCACACAGTAGGAACAAAAGTTGTCACATCCCTCCATGATGGTGACATAGGCAGAGAAAGAGCTTTCCCTCAGAATGAGCGAATCAGCGATTTCGTGCCACTCCCGGCTGAACCGGGTGATAACCCTCTTACTTTGAGGATCGTGTGATGAGATACCGGCCAGAGTATCCGGAAGATCTCCGTAGTTATCCGGACCCATGACAAAATCGATGGTTGGTTTCTTCTCAATGAGGTTGTCCCTGTAGAGTTGGGCCACGCAGCCCAAGACTCCGATCAATGCACCGTTCTTCCTCTTGATACGGTCCAGCCGGCCGAGAAGTGAGTACAGCTTTTCCTCGGATTTTTGACGGACGGCGCAGGTGTTGATAAGAATGAGCGTGCTTTCTTCCAGCACAGCGGCTTTCACCGCTCCCATTCCCTCCAGAATTCCGGCCAGGCGCTCCGAGTCGTTCTCGTTCATCTGACAGCCGAAGGTGTGGATAAAATAGCGGAACGAGGGGATCGAGGTTTTCTGTTTTGTCATTTTGATGTTCGCATGTTCAGTTAAATCCGTACTATATCCAATGTTCACTTCGGCAGCAAGCATACGGCGTTTAAGCTGCGCTTTAAGCTCGGTCTTCCAGCGGAATGGATCCACAATGAAGAAAAGGGCGGAGGCAACCTCCAAAAAAATATTTTTGAAAAAAAGATGCCTGTCCCCAATATCAGTGCAGATGGTTGTAGTTCATGACGGCGTTGAGAAGGAGACAGTAGCTTCCGCGTGTCTGGTGGCGCCAGAAGGGATTGATGGCGAACAAAACAACATGTCCGTCTCCCACACGGGAATCGACCACGGCCGGTGTTCCGGCCAGATCTTTTCCGTTCTGAAGGCCGCCGCTGATGAGAAGCTCCTTGACATCGGTTTCGAAGCGAAGGATGGTGCGGAGCGTGGGCGTGGAGGTCTCCCTCTCCCGTTGTCCTGCCGGGCCGGCAGCGTTTTTTTTCGCCGCTTCACGGAAGGCCTTGATCGTCTCTTCACTTGGATTGACGGATCTTCCTTGGACGCGGTCCTTCTCCGCATTGTCGCCCCGCCCCGAATTCCGAGTGGTCGTATCACCGGATTCAGGAGAGGTTCTGACCGGCCGCATGCGGGAACTGCCGTAGCCGAAAACGGGATAGGTGTTGAAATACACACCCATTTTTTTACCGTACCCGTAGGTGATGGGGCTTTTGGCGTCGTTGACGACGGCCTGGTACACACCGCCTCGGGCCCAGAGGTCTGGTGTCTCCTTGATCCGAATGGAACCCGAGAAGCCGAACTGGACGGGCAGGCAGGAGCTGTTGGCGAGAGTGATCAGCAGTCCGCCTCCCTTGATGAACGTGTACAGGTTGAAGACACCGTCCAGCCCGAGCCCGCCCCGCATGGGGAAACCGTCCACGATCTGAAAGGCGTCATCACTGGACGGTCCCAGAATGATCACGTCGTATTGGCTTCGAAGATTCCGCATGTCGCGGACTTCGTGAACGGAAATGTAATCGTAGGGGATGCCGAGTTTGTCCAGGCCCATTCTCAGCCAGCCTTCGCTCTGGGTGGTCATCCAGGTGTGCATCACGGCGATCCGGGGAACTTCCAGCGGGTGGGAGGGAACATCGGGCACAGCGTCGACGGCCAGGGCCGTGAATTCATAAGTCTCGCCCGCTTTTTGAAGCTGTTTGTCGAGGTCTTTCGGATTGCCCTTCGCCCTGATGATGAAGGTGCCCGCGTTGAAGGTGTGATCGTCCACCTCAAAACTTTTTTCCACTGCTTCCATTTTAAGCCCGGGGTAAGCGAACCGGAACGAAGCCAGGCCGGGGGAGGCATCATGATTGATGAGGTAGGCTATGACGGTTCCTTCCCCCTGGCTCAAAACACCACCCGGAATCCGGAGTTCACCCTCTATTTTTGTCATGGGTGTTTCGAGAACGGCCGTGTCCTCGATGCGGACCGTTGTCGTGTTGAAAAGGGGGCCCAGGGTCCATCCCACATCGTCGTAGGGCCTCGGATCGTCGATATTAAAATACTGCCTGTCGAGAAGATTGTCCGCGGCGCGTGAGTAGGGCTGGTCCATGCGCACCACAAAACTTCCGCTGCCGAATTCGCCCTCTTTTGTCTTGAAATCGGTCTGAGCGCGGTGGATCTCGATGCCGTGCCGCTGCAGCAGACGAAGCAGGTCGGCCGTCTGCGCCGGATTGGAATTGGAGGCGGGAAACACATAGGCGGCCGGACCTTCGGCGAGAGCCTTGCCGATGGACCGCTTGCCCTTGAGGTAAAAGTTTTCCATGAAGCGTTTTGCGTTCCTGGCGACGTAATTCATGGCGATCAGGATTCCGCTCTGCTGCATGTTGACGTTGTTGCGCAGCGACCAGACGGTCTCGCGGAGAGGCGGATTGGGCTTGAACCAGGCCCGGTTGTCCGACGACCGGATGATCCCGGTGGAGCCGTCGCCGGCCGTCTGGGTCTCATAGAAACGGCCGATGGAATTGTGGCTCGAAGCCAGAAAAAAGAGATAGTTGGGGGCCCATCCGTCATAGAAACCGTGCGTCCAAACACCCGGGACCCCGAGCCGTGTCATCTCACTCACTTCCTGGTAAGCGATCTGATGGAGCTCGTCGATGAGAATGGGGTCCACCCAGGCGTTGTAGGGTCCGGTGCCGGTTGAGACATACAGGTAGGCGATGGACTCGTGGAGGTCATGGATGACCTGGGGATGGAAGTCGAAGTAGGTCTTCAGAATATTTTGGGTCAGGTTGAGGCCGATGCCGACCGCGTCCCGGTTGTTGTCATGGAGGACGTATTTTCCCCAGTAGGCGGGCCGGTTGGGGACATTCGCCGTCGGGTCTTTTTTGGGAGCCATGTAGATATCGACGATCTTGTCCCGTCCGTCCACATCGAGAATGGGAGTGATCAAAACGATGATGTTGTCGCGGATGGCGCGAATGAACTCCGACTCACCGGCGGCGAGGCGGTAGGCCAGTTCCATCAGCATTTCAGGGGACCCGGTCTCTCCGGAATG
Source organism: Acidobacteriota bacterium (assembly GCA_018894615.1). Classification (GTDB taxonomy): domain Bacteria; phylum Acidobacteriota; class Aminicenantia; order Aminicenantales; family Aminicenantaceae; genus JAHIPL01. The sequence continues at coordinate 7,552 of JAHIPL010000099.1, forward strand.
AAGCGCTCCGGTCGCCCAGTAGATGGGTTTTGATCCGGCGATGAGCTGAGCGGCCTCGTCCTCACTTTGAATGGTGCGGGGATCGGCCAGCGCGGCGTTTATCTTTTTATACCGATCCAGGTCGTGGATGGTCGTTTCATCGGCGACGACCACGACGATCATGTCCCGGCCCTCCTCTGTTTTTCCGATGTTGAGGAGGCTGACGCGGGGAGACGCATCGGCGAGGGCTTTCATGTAGGCGTAGACCTCGTGGGAGTAACTCAATCTGTCCGGGGCGCCGGCGATGCGGCCCAGAATATCGAGCGGGGTTGGGATGCCCTCGGCCGCAGGGAGATGATCGACGTATTTTGTCATAAAAAACGGTTCGGTGGTGAACTCCCTAATTTTGGCGGTGTAGGTTTCGTCGATCTGTTCGGCCCTGAGAGAATTCGAAAAGAGGGCCAGACATAAAACGGTTGTGAGAAATAGGAAGATCCCCCGTAAAACAGTTATGCGGGAAAAGGGGAGAGGACGGTTAAAATCGGACATAGCGAATCTCCTTCTCAATATGCGGTGGGCCTGAATGCGCCTCGGACGGAAGGCATTGTATCACCGATAATTTCCAGAAAACAATCGGGCTCTTTTTATAGATTATTTTCAAGCCAGAGGGCGGCGGTTGAAACAAATTCCGTACACTGGTTCTCGAAGACGCCGCCGCTTTTCGCTTTTTCGACTTCTTCGGGATTGTCCAGGTCTATTCCGATGAGCTCACGGCATCCGATTTTGCAGAATTTTTCGCGAAAGAACTGAACAAATTCCTTCATCAGGGCATAGGTTTTGTCCCTGGCTGGCTGGTCATCAGCCCGCGTGCGGCCGTGTTTGAGTCCGATAACCAGAAAAGCTCCGGTGACGGCTCCGCAGGTCATTCCCATATGAGCCATTCCGCCGCCGAAGGCCTGGGACAGCTTAAGGGATTTCTCTCTGTCAATTCCCATTTCGGGAGCGTAGGCGGCGAAAACCGCTTGAGAACAGCTGAAGCCTTCCTTGAACAGGGCCACCGCCTGCTTCTGTATTTCCGTCATTGGACAAATCCTTTCATTCCGGGATCCGGATTAAGGACGGTCCCGCTGTTTCTTTCCAGAAGCTCCCGGGCCGTCCGCAGACCGGATTCCGTGACGCGGCTTCCCGACATCATGCGGGCCACTTCTTCCACCCGTTCTTCAAAATTCAGCTCGCTGACGGTCGTGAATGTCCTGTCACCGACGATTTGTTTTTCGATTTTGATGTGAGTCCGGGCGAAGGAGGCGATCTGAGGCAGGTGGGTGATGCAGAGGACCTGGTGGGAGGCCGCCAGCTTCTGCAGTTTCCGGGCCACAAAATCGGCGATTTTCCCTCCGATGCCGGAATCGATCTCATCAAAAATCAATGTGCGTTCCCGTTCCTGTTCCCGGCCGATGGATTTGATGGCAAGCATAATGCGAGACAGCTCTCCGCCGGAGGCGATCTTTCGAAGAGGCTTCGGGTCCTCACCGGGGTTGGGGCTGATGAGAAACTCCACCTCTTCGGTGCCCGTGTCCCGGATCTTATCGTTCAGCGTCAGCTCGGACAGGGTGCTCTGAAGATCGATTCTGACTCGGGCTTTCTGCATCCCCAGGAATCCGATCTCGTTTTCGATGTCCTTTTCAAGGCGGGCGGCCCCATTCCGGCGGGCGGCCCACAGCGCCTTCGCTTTTTCTCTATAGAGAACGAATGATTTGTTTATGGCGGCCCCCAGCTCTTCCAGCTTTTCACTGCTTGTTGTCAGAGTCTCGTATTCCTCCCGGCTTTTATTCAGAAAGGCAAGAATGTCCTTCGCGCTCTTGCCGTATTTCCTCTTCAGTTTTTCGATGAGGCTCAGCCGCTCCTCGACTCTTTCCAGGTCCTCGGTTGATTCACCATCTCTGCCCTGCATCCGGATCAGGTGGTCGGACAGCTCACGGATTCCGATGGCGAAGGAGTCGAGGGAGCTCAACATTTCTTTGAGGGAGAAATCAAATTCCGACAGAGCCAGAACGAGTCCCTGCAGTTTCGAGAGCTGGGGGGAGATGGAGGTGTCCTGCATGTAAGCGAGCTGCAGGGCTTCGCTGATGAGGTGTTGTATCTTTTCCGCGTTTTTGAGGAAATTGCGTTCCTGGTGGAGTGTCTCCTCTTCGTCGGGTTTGAGGTCCGCTTCCTCGATCTCGTGAATGATGTAGCGAAGAAAATCCAGTCTCTGCTCCCTCTCCTTTTCCCGCGCCTCAAGCTCGGTTTTTTCCCTGATGAGCTTTCGTGTGTCCTGGGCGATTCGGGCCGTTTCCCGGCGCAGATCCAAGGCTTCGGAGTAGGCGTCGAGATAATCCAGCTGATTCTCTTTTTTTCGCAGGAAAGCGTGATCGTTCTGTCCGTAGATGTCCACGAGCAGGTCGCCGTTTTCCTGCATAAGTTTCGTCGGGACGAGGGTTCCGTTCACGTATCCGCGCCCGGATCCCCGGTTGGACAGAATGCGTTGAAAGAATGTTTCGGATGTCTCTTCAGAAACGGATGAACGAGCGGTCCCTGCAAAGATGGCTTCGACACTCAACTGCGCTTCGCCCGTGCGGATCATGTCCGGCGATCCCTTTTCCCCCTGAATAAGACGGATTCCATCGATGATGATGGATTTGCCGGCTCCCGTTTCTCCCGTAAGGATGGTCAGACCCTTTTTCAGGTTGAGTTCGATCTCCTCGATGGTGGCCAAATTTTTTATGCGAAGCGTTCTAAGCATGATCGTTGTCCATTACGTGGATGGTAGTATAGCGCAAATTTTGAGAATGAAACAAGACTTTGCCGATTTAGCGGCGATCGTACGGTGTTTCGTGACAAAACGAAAACAACAGACATTCGAATGATCGAAAAGAACCGGGCACACCTTCATCGAATAAAAGACGATGAGAATTCGGTAAAAGACTCAGAGCAGACGGAGATTATTTGATTTTGATGGGCACAAGCGCCTTTTCCATATTGATTCGGCCGTGGCCGACGAATTCATCGAAACCTGGATATTCCGCTCCGTTGACGTCGTCGGACGAGAAGCGGATGATGTCCAGTACTTCATTGGGTCTCAGCCAGGGTTTGATGGAAACGATGAGCGCCGCGAGTCCGGATGTGTAGGCCGCGGAAGCCGAAGTGCCGAATCCGAACACATAGGGAAGGGTTCCGCCGGGAAGAGCCCAGACCGGATAACATCCAATGATACGGTCTCCGGGAGCGGCCACATCGATCTGGGAGCCGGAATTGGACCAGGGAGTGCGGGTGTCGTTGTAGTCCGTTGCGGCGACCGCCAAAACGTAGCTGTCATAGGCGGCCGGGTAGATGACCAGGCCGCTGTCGTTGCCTGCAGAGGCGACGATGACCACCCCTTTCTGATAGGCGTACTTAAGGGCGTCTTCCAGTGTCTGAGAGGCGGCGTCGCCGCCGATGCTCATGTTGATGACGTGGGCCCCCTGGTCGGCTGCCCAGATGATGGCCTCGATCATCCAGACATAGAGCCCGCTGCCGTCCTCGGCGATGACCTTGACCGGAAGAATTTTACAGTTCCAGGTGATTCCGGCAATTCCTTCGCCGTTGTTGGAGTTGGCGGCGATAATACTGGAAATGTAGGTTCCATGCCCCAAATCATCCATGGCGTCGTCATCGTCGTTGACGAAATCCCGCCCCCTCGAGAAGGCGATGTCCACCATGTCGGGATGCTCGAAATCGAGCCCGGAATCCAGGACGGCAACAACAATGGAATCGCTTCCTTTGGTTTCTTCCCAACCCTCCGTGGCCTTGATGTCGGCGCGGAGTTTTCCGGTCGGGCTTCCGGGTATTCCAATGGACTGAGCGGAATTATAGAGGGCATACTGGTATTGAAAAAGGGTGTCGTTGGGGGAAACGCAGGTGTAGCAGAAGGGATTGGGTTCGGCATATTCCACGTCGGGATTTTGCTCGAGAAGGATGAGCATTTCATCCACGGTGAGATCGCCGGGTATTTGAATCTGATAGACGTCGATTTGCGGGATGTGGCGGATGACGTTTGAGCGGAAATGAGACAGCGTCATGATCCTTGTCTGTATGGAAAGATCGGATTTGAATTTGACGAGGACCTGATCGGATGACTGTCGGATGGAGCGGACGGATGGGGGTGCCGACAGAGCGACGGTCGGGATTTTCTGGCCGGTGACAAAGCGGGTGTGGGGGATCTGTTTTTTCGTGCGCTGCCGGGTGAATCCGAATGCGGCCAGAACCGTCAGGCAAAGGATCAATATCAGGAGGGGGCTTTTTTTTACATTCATGTCGTCCTCCGGGATTTTGGGGAAAGTCCGGACATGCCGTTTACGAGACAAAATGTCAGCAGCGGTACTTTTTTTAGCGCTCGATAACAGTCCATGTCAATTCAGAAAATAGATAAATTTGAAGCCCAGGCCGAAATCGAGGTCCTTGAAGTCGGCGTGGGGCATCAGGCTTCCTTCCACCCTGATGGTGAAAGCCTGTGAAACGTCGTAGTTGAATCCGAGATTGATCAGGAGATCGCTGAGCCCCGTCAGCTTTTTCTCTTCCGAACCGGTGAGGTTTTCGATGGTTTCATCCATTTTAAAAGTCGCCCAGATTTTACTGTACCCGATTTTGACAAAGGGAAGAAAATAGCCGAAACCGGTGTAGGTGACCATCGGGCCAGCTTCAACCGAGAGCCAGCCGGGACGCCCCTCCGCCTGTCCGCTGACACTTAGGCCGGGAATATCCCAGACGGGCTTGGCCCCGAACATGTAAAAGGCCCTCCCGAACAGGTCGATTTCCATATTTTTCAGGTGGAAGAGGCTTTTAAACAGATCAACGCCGGCGACAAACGCCCCGATGTCTCCCACATCCAGTTCCAGGGAAATGGGGAGGCGGCGGAACGTGATGGCGTTGAAATTGTTAAAACTGTAACCCACCGTCAGGCCTAAAATGAAATCCTCCCGGATCTCAAACCCCAGATTGACGCTGATGAGGGTGGATTTGATCCGGTTGATGTCGTCCTCGCCCTCGGCCTTGACGGACCGGGAAAAATGATCGATCTGGAGAGCGGGTTGAATGAGCCACCGGTAGGTGTACTGCGGCTCCGCCGTCTGGGCTGAGACGGGGGTGGAACCGCCCAATATCAGGATGAGCGTGCAGATTCCCAAAAACCGCTTAGTCATGTCTGCCTCCGATTAACAGCATCAGGGCTGTTTGTTCTCAAGTTCCACCCGAATGACTTCAATCATCTTTTGAGCTTTTTCGGCCCATTTACTTTCCGGGTAATCCGTGACGAGCTTGGTGAAATAGGGCTGAGCCTCTTTGTAGAGCTCGGAAATGAAATTGCAGGTCCCGATATAAAAATAAACCTGATCCATCATGCTGAATTCAACATAGTTTGAGAGAATTTCGTTGAAACGGTCGATGGATGCTTTATAGGCCTTGACCCGGTAGTAATGTTTGGCGATGCCGAGGATGTGCTGGGCCAGCCGCTCTTCGCACTGCTTGATGTTCTCTCTGCCAGTTTTGGCTTCTTCGCTCAGAGGGAAGTTGGTGATTAGCTTTTTGAATTCAGCCAGCGCCTGTTGGGTTTTGGTCTGGTCGCGGCCCGGTCTAAGAGCTTTTTTAAAGGAGCACAAGGCGATTTGAAGCTGCGCATAGGATGCGGAAGGGCTGTAGGGATAAAGGGAGATGAATTCCCGGTATTCGGAGGCGGCGATGATCATGTTGCCTTCATCGCCCTTTCTGAAGTATGAATCGGCAATCGCCAATTTGGCTCTCTGGGCGTAAAAACTTTTCGGAAAGGAGTCGATGATCTGCCTGAAATAGAGGCGGGCTTTTTCCGGGTCCTTTTTGATGTATCGATCTCCCAGATTGTACATTTGTTCGTCCGAAGAGGCGATTTCGGGAGAGATTTCCAGTTTATCTTTTCGGCAGGCGGCGCCGGCGGCAAGAAGGAGACAGACGGTGAGCAGGGTCAGCGTTCTTTTCATTTGATCATTCCTTTTCATATTCTTATAACGAGGATGATGAGTAAAGAGTTTCGATCCACTTCCATTCTTCCTTGAGCCCGTCCGTGATGGATGTGGACGGATTGAAGTTGAGCTCCCTTTGCGCCTTTCGAATATCGGCGGAGGTGTCGGGGACATCCCCTTTCTGTTCGGATTCCAGGCTGATGAGCACCTTTCGGCCGGAGACGGATTCCATGATGGGAAAAAGATCCTTGAGCGTTTTTTGATCTCCGCCGCCGAGATTGTAGATTTCCCCCGGCCGCCCAAGTTTCAGCGCCGCGATGTTGCCCGCGACGATGTCGTCGATATAGGTGAAATCCCTTGTCTGGCTGCCGTCACCGAATACAGGGATGGGTTCGCTTTGCAGGATGGCTTTGAAAAATTTGTGAAAAGCCATGTCGGGCCGCTGTCCGGGGCCGTAGACCGTAAAAAAGCGCAGGGAAACCGTCGGGACGCCGTAGTTTCTGAAATAGAGGGAGCAGAGGTGTTCGGCGGCCAGCTTGGAGACGCCGTAGGGGGAGTGGGGAGAGAGAGGGCTGGTTTCGGTCCAGGGCAGATCCGGGCAGACGCCGTAAACCGAGGACGAGGAGGCGAAGATGAATTTTTTGAGGGATGTGTCTTTGGCCGCCTCGAGAAGTTTCTGCGTGGCGTCGATGTTGTGGCGGGTGTAAACGCCGAAGCTCCGACCCCAGCTGGCGCGGACACCGGCCTGGGCGGCGAGATGGAAAACGGCGTCCGTGTCCTTGAGCAGCGCCGTCGGGTCCGTTAGAAGAATATCCGATTCATGAAACTGAAAGCGGGGGTGCTTCAGAAGAGGGGAGAGATTCCGATCCTTGATTTGACGGGAGTAATAGTCGGTGAAACAGTCTAGACCTCTGACGGTGTGCCCTTTTTGAAGCAGAGCGGCAGCCAGGTGAGATCCGATAAATCCCGCTGCCCCGGTGACGAGTGAAATCATTCCTTTTCTTTGCCTCGGGAAAGGATGGCTTTCATTTGGGCGATCGTGCCGGCGGGATCGTCGGATTTATAGATACTGGAACCGGCGACGAACACATCGGTTCCGTCCAGGAGAAGCTGGTCCATGTTAACCGTTTCCACCCCGCCGTCGATCTCGATGAGCGTGTCCAGCTTCTGCCCCTTGATCCAGCTTCTGAGATGGGAGATTTTCCGGTGAGAGGATTCGATGAAGGTCTGGCCGCCCCAGCCGGGATTGACCGTCATGAGAAGGACGTAGTCCAGGTCGTGAAGAATATTCTGCAGGGTGTGAATGGGTGTCGCCGGATTGAGGGCCACTCCGGCCTTCAGGCCTTTGTCCTTGATGATTTGAATGTCCCGCTGAAGGTGGATGGAGGCTTCGACATGAATGGAGATCCAGTCCGCTCCCGCGTCGATGAAAAGGGGCGAGAGGACGGCGGGATTGTCCACCATCAGATGCACATCCACGGGGAGGGAGGTTTTTTCTTTGATTGCAGAGACGAGCTGGGGGCCGAAGGTGAGGCCGGGGACAAAATGGCCGTCCATGATGTCGACGTGGATGATGTCCGCTCCGGCATCCTCGGCGATGCGGACGGCGTCCTGAATGTTGGTAAAATCAGCGGATAGGATGGATGGAGCGAGTAACGCCATTATTTGCTGACCTCCAGATAGACTAGGGTTCTTTTTTGGACGGGACTGCCCTGCAGCGGTTCCTGCCGGATGATGATGCCCGATTCGATGAAGCGGTAGGTTATTTCACGAAGATCGGCGATTCGTAAACCTTTGGATTCGAGCCAGGGAATGACGAAGGACGCCTTTTTCCCGATGAGGTCCGGCATGACATAGCGCTCGCCGCGGGCGCCTTCACTGACGAGACAGCTGATGCGGCTTCCTTTTGGGATTTCCTCTCCGGGGAGAGGGTTGTGAGCGATGATTTTTCCGGCGGCGTAACGCGAGGAGTAAACATGGCTGTCTCCGCCCCGCTGAAGCCCTATAACCTGGAGCTCCGGGCCGACGGCCTGGAACATCCTGTTCCGCAGGTCGGGGACGACGACCTTTTCCTTGCCCGCGCTGATGATCACCCGGATCTCCTCGTAGAGCTTGACCCTGACATCCGCCTCCGGTTCCTGAAAGATAATCATGCCGGCATCGTATCGGTCGTGCAGCCGGAGGCCGCTCTGGATCACCGTCAGTTTCTTGTCGGAAAGGAGAAAACGGGCCTCTTCCAAACTCCTGCCCGACAGATCGGGAACGGGGACCAGTTCGCCGTGAAGGGTGATCTGGTAAGAAATGATCGCCGTCAGGAAAAACAGATTGAGAAACAGCAGGCTGTAAAAAGCGGTGGAAAAGATCTTATTTTTTAGCACGGATGATGATTGACCTCTATTCGATCGTTTGTATTAATAGCACAGTTTTCTCCTCAAGTAAACCTTCCCCCCGGGCCGGGTCTTGCCAAGCCTCATTTTTGATTCACTCTTTAAAATGAAGTGTTCATTACGGACTTTTGCTGAAAATCCATATCAGTTGTTGTGAATCTTGGAAATGTGTATCATAAAAAACCGGTAAGAATGCATGAAAAAAAATGTCAGAACGAAAGCTGACCTTAAAAAGGAGAAATTCCATGACAGGACCTGATAAGAAAGTGGCGGATTTTCGAAGCGATACCGTCACAAGGCCCACCGACGAGATGCGGAAGGCCATGGCGGAGGCCGTAGTCGGAGATGATGTGCTCGGTGATGACCCCACGGTGCTGGAGCTCGAGAGGGTGGCCGCCGACATCATGGGCAAGGAGGCGGCTCTCTACGTTCCCTCGGGAACCATGGGGAATTCCATCGCCGTCAAAGCCTGGACACAGGAACTGGATGAGGTCATCGTCGAGGAAAGATCTCATATCTACAACATGGAATCGACGGCCATCACATTCATTTCAAGGGTTCTGCCCCGGCCGCTCGTTTCAGACAGAGGCTCCATGGATCCGGGGCTGGTGGAAGACAACATCAAAATCCCGTCCGTTCACATGCCGCGGACATCCCTCATCTGTGTCGAAAACTCTCACAACAACTGGAGCGGTTCCGTCCTTTCCCTTCAGAATGTCAAAGAGATTCGGGATGTAGCCGACAGGTACGGCATCCGTATACACATGGACGGGGCCCGAATCTTCAATGCGTCCCACGCGACGGGAGTACCGGTGAAGGATTATGCCGCCTGCGCGGATTCCCTCATGTTCTGTCTTTCAAAGGGCCTTTCCGCACCCGTCGGCTCCCTGCTTGTCGGTCCGCAGGATTTTATCGATTACGGCCGAAGGCTTCGCAAGGCGCTGGGCGGCGGCATGAGGCAGGTCGGCGTCCTGGCCGCCGCCGGTCTGATCGCCCTCCAAAAAATGACGAAACGAATCAAAGACGACAACCGCCGCGCCCGGGCCCTGGCGGAAAAACTGACCGCCCATCCGGGTGTCGTTCTTGATCCCGAGAAAGTGGACACAAATATCGTCATCTTCGGCCTGGATCACCCCCGCTACACCATCCCTGATTTTCTGCAGGCCTTGAGAGAGAGGGGAGTTTGGGCCCTGGCCACCCGGGGCGGTATCCGTTTTGTCACCCACCGGGAGGTCGATGACGAAGACGTCGCCCTCGCCGACCGGGTTTTTTCCGAACTGCTCTCCTAATAAGATCCGTCTACGTCAATTCATCCACGATCTGGGCGATGTCCCTTACCTTGATATCCTCATTCCCTTTGTCCTTCAAGCCGTCCTGCAGCATGGTCTGGCAGAAGGGGCAGGAGGTGGCCACGGCTTCCACCTGTGAAGCCAGCACCTGGTCCGTGCGGGTGTGATTGATCCGGGTACCCAGGCTCTCTTCGGTCCACATCAGCCCGCCTCCGGCGCCGCAGCAAAAGCTGTGCTCACGGTTGTCGGGCAGTTCACGGATGTTCCCGCCGACGACCTTTTTCAGGATGTCGCGCGGCTCCCGGACTATTCCGTTGTGCCGGCCCAGGTAGCAGGAGTCGTGGTAGGTGATGGAGGTTTTTAACGGTTCCTTCAGGGTCAGCCGTCCGGCGTCGATCAGTTCCTTTAGAAGCTGCACATGATGGACGACCTTCATCCCCTTGACGGCGGATTTGTCCTCTGCAGAGAGGTCGGGCAGCACATCCGCCAGTTGGGGGTATTCGTTTTTGAGCGTGTTGTAGCCGTGAGGGCAGGTGGTGATGATATTTTTGACGCCGTATCGCATGAAAGCGGCGATGTTTTCAGCCGCCTGCATCTGGAACAGGTACTCGTTTCCAAGCCTTTTAGCCGAATCACCGCAGCATTTTTCCTCCGTTCCAAGGATACCGAATGTGATTCCGGCCTTATTGAGGAGGGAGGCCATGGCCGCCGCGATCTTTTTCCCTTCCTCATCAAAGGAACCGGCGCAGCCCACCCAGAAGAGATACTCGGCATCGGGGACATCCTTGTACAGATTGACGTTCTGCCCTTCGGTCCAGGCCGCCCGGTCGGCGAAACCCATGCCCCAGGGATTGCTGTTGGTTTCCATGTTGCGGAAAAACGTGTTGAGTTCCTGGGGAAATTTGCTCTCCATCAGCACCTGGCTCTGCCGGACGCCGATGATTTTAGGGATGTGCTCGATCTCGACCGGGCAGACGTGCATGCAGGCCCCGCAGGTGGTGCATGTCCACATCTCCCCCTCGGTGAAGACACCGTCCATAAGATTGTTGAGGTCCTCTCTTCGACCGCCTGTCACGGCTTTGTATCCGTCAAGGAGGTGGTTTTTCAGGTTGAAGATGATCATCTTCGGCGACAGGGGCTTGTCCGTGGCGAAAGCGGGGCAGACGTCCTGGCAGCGGCCGCACTCCATGCAGGCGAAGCTGTCGAGGAGGTCCTTCCAGCTGTAGTCCATCGCCTTTTCGATTCCGAACACGTCGCTGTTTTCAAGATCCATGGATTTGAGCTCGCCAAGCGGGCCCCCTTTGCGCACGAACATGTTCACCGATCCGGCGAACATGTGAAAGTATTTGGAATAAGGGACATAGGCGATGAAGCCGAAAACGACGAGGATGTGCAGCCACCAGGAAATCAGAAAGTAGCTCGAAACGGCGGCGGCGGACAGGGCGGAGGTGTTGAGCCACCCGCCCAGTGCGACCCCCAGCCAGGAAAGGCCTGCCGTCTCGGGATGATGGGCGATGGCAAACACTTCAAAATAGAGATAGCTGAGGGTCACGGCGGTCAGAAAAAGATAGATGACGGCGGAATCGAGGAGAGTCGTCCGGTAGGCTTTGGGACGGATGATGAACCGCCGGACGGCAAAAAAGACGACACCGATCATCACGGCGACGGCCATGCAGTCGACCCATAAGGAGAAAAAAAGCCCGAATTTTGTATCGCCGAACAGGTGAAAGCCCGGAAAAAAGCCTTCCAGCGTGTGGTTAACGGTCATGGTGTCGAAAGTCAGGGCGCTGTAGAAGATAAAAATGTGCATGAATCCCGTCCAGATCCGTTCGTTCTTGAGTGTGCAGCGCTGGAACAGAATTTTTGTCAGCCCTTCCCAGATCCGTTTAAGCGGCTTTGTGAATCGGCTGTCCGGCTGACCGGACATGATGATGCGAAGTCTTCTCCAGACGGGAAGGAGAAAGGCGGCGGCGGTCGCCAGGATAACAAGCGTAAAAATAATTTTACCGACGGTCGAAAGCATGATCCCTCCTCAATGAAAAGAATGAAAAAGTACTCATTTCGTTTTCTACTGTATATCAGATTGCCGGATATTTTCAAAAATATTTTAAAAGAAATAAAAGGCCTTTAGTCTGGATTATTCACGAGTCGAGTTTGCCCGGAGGGTCAATTCGGCCGAATTTATGAAAAGTTTAGGTTAGAAGTGAAAGGCCAGCCCCAGCCGGAACACCCGGGGTGACTGGATCTCGGTGGCGTAGCGAAGCGGAAATTCAGGGCGCGTCCATTCATTTTCCTCTGTGGCCAGGGCGCGGTTGATGATATTAAATGCGTCCAGAATAATGCGGAAACGGCTCGGTCCGAAACGGAAGATCTTTTCGATGCGGACTTCGATGGTCCGGTTGTATTCGTAACGCATGACGCCTCGGGGATGGGCCATGATATAAAAGGGCCCCTGATTAAAATCGGTCACGATGATCTTTCTAGTGAAAGGCTGACCGTCGTAGTATTTGATGACGAAGGCGAAGCGGATGTCGCCCGGGGCCAGGTAATTGAATCCCAGCCGCCCGGTGTATCCCCTGTCCCAGCGCACCCGTCCCGTGGCGTTGATAAGCGTGTTGGGATTGTCATAGAGGGTGCCGATGACTCCCTCGTCGTTTTCCCATTCGGTGTTGCCGGGACTGTTTGTTCCCTCGGCCTGTATGGCCTGCAGGGAAAGGAAAAAGGTTACGCGTTTCCCGTACCGCTTGACAAGGGTGAGGTCGGCGCCGTAGTAGGTGTTGATACGGTTTTTTTCCACATCCGTCGTGAGCCAGTAAAAATCGTTGCCAAGGGTGTCGGGATTCTGATTGTAGACCGTGAACAACAGATCGTCGTGGGTGCCGAAGATTCTGTCGTCCCCGTCGTCGGCGATTTCGACAGGCGTGTAGGCTGAAAAGGGAACACCGGTGTTGACGGTTTCCGCCAGGTTGTGCGTCTCTCGAATAAAACCGGATAGAGTGAACGTCCAACCGGCCCATGTTTTGACGTAGGAAAGCACCAGCTCGTCGGTGAAGGGGCGGCGCAAATGTGGATCGATCCCGCCGAAGTATGGCCCTTCGCGTCGAAGCAGATCGCCCTGTTCACCCGATTGGAAGATCCCGTCCGCATTGGCGTCGTTCCAGTTGAAAACCAGGCCGCCCTGAGCATTCGGATGGCCGTACGTCAGATAGGAGAGGGGCATTCGGAAAAAATAGCGGGCGACGGACAGTTTCAGGGCGGCGCTCCTGTTTTTATTCAGAGGAACGGCTGCGCCGATCCGTGGGGACAGATTGAACCAGGAGATGGGGGCTCCTGTGGTTGGCAGGGGCTGGTCCGGAATCCATCCCCGGACATAGGAGGCGTTAAGGCCGAATGTGAAAGAAAAAAAGTCCAAAAACGTGAGCGAATCATGGATGAATCCGTTCACCTGAAGACCGGATTCCCGGTGGATCGACGGTGTATTGAAGAACATCACTTCCCGGGGGCTGCCGTCAAAATAATAGAGGTGCATTCCTCCCCGGACGGCGGTGTCCGCCGCCGAGTTGGACTTGCCCGCTTCGACGCCGTAGGTAAGCTGATGTCGGGCGCCTCCGAAAAAAAACTGCCCGTCTCCCCTGAGAAGAAAGGTCAGGAGGTCCCGGCCGTCGTGCCGGCTAAAGGGAGCTGATCCCGAAATCGGACCGGTGAAAATATCCGCCATGTAAGGAAGACGGCTCTCATCCTGAAAGTCGTTATCCGTCCGTCCCCAGGTGTAGCCCAGCCCGATTTTGAGGGCGTGACTGCCGCTCAGACGCATGTTCCAGATTCCCTGAAGGACATTGGAGTAGGAATTGTTGACGGTTGTGGCGGTGAAGGGGACTCTTCTGTCCGCTCCGAAGGAATCATCCGTGACCATCTGTCCCGTCCAGAGAAGCATGAGGGAGCCCAAGTCGTAGACGATGTTCAGGCTGAAGAGTCCGGAGATGTAGGATGAGAGGTTTTCCTCCTCGAATTCGGCGATATCTCTGGATGTTTTTCCGGCCGTGACGGAGGTGAAATAGTACAGACGGTTACGAACCAGAGGGCCGGAGAGCTGAAAGTTTCCGTCAATCAGGGAGTTGAATTTGTGGCTTTCGGTTATTCCTTCCGCCTTCAGCGCGGGTGAGATGTTGTTGCTCTGCATCAGGGCGTTCAATCCGTACACCTGAAGCGTGCCGTGGAACCGGTCCATTCCCGTCTGTGTGATCAGGTTGAATTCCCCTCCCGGGGAGATCGTTTGAACGGGAAAACCGGCGTTTGTCGTCCGGATGAAAGCCAGGCTGAAAAAATCCGGATGAATAAGAGGAGTGCCTGTCAGATATGGATCGCCGACATCCAGACCGTTCAGCCGGTATCCGGTCTGCGTCCAGGAGGTCCCGCCGCGGGTGCTGAAGAGGGCGGGGGTCGTCCCGTTCAGTCCGGCGACATCGATGCGGTTGGTGGTGGCCGAAAGATCCAGATTTTCAATCAGAAACCAGACATCATGGGCCGAGGGAAGGTCATTGATTGTGCTTTCATCCAGTATGGTCTGATGGATATTGTTGGAGTAATCGAGAGAAATGATCCGGGCCGAGGAGGACTCATTCGATGCGCCCTCGTTCAGTGTCACGGTCACGTGGATGGTTGCGCTTGGCTCCAGGTGAATGCCTTCCTGATAGAGGGGACTGAAATTGTCTTTTTTACAGTGCAGGGCGTAGAGCCCGGGGGGAAGGCCGGTCAGAAGGAAAATCCCGCTCCCGCCGCTCGACACGGAGTATCCCTGGTCTCCGCCGTCCTTGAAAAAGGTGACGAGGGCTCCCGTCACCGGAGAACCGGAGTCATTCCGAATTTCCCCCCAGATTGAGGCAGAGTCCACGGCGAACAGACCGGTCCGGCCGGAGGAAAGAAAAAACAGGAACATCAATCCGATAATGATGGGGGATGGCGGGGCCTGTCGTCTCAGCTCGGTTCTCCTCTCTAAAAAATCCCCCTATATATGACTGTTTTCAGAAGACCTGTCAAGCAAGCCTGTTCTTTCGTCGATTTGTAGAGACGATATCAGCTTCGCCGCTTGTTTTTGATGCAAAGATCAACTATATTCGAAGGTCGGTTGAAGCGCATCGGGAAGGAGACGGATTCATGGTTGATCTGGCTGTCATCGGTGGAGGTCCCGGCGGATATGTCGCCGCTATTCGGGCCGCCCAGCTGAAAAAAAAGGTTGTGCTGATCGAACGCGATCAAATAGGCGGCGTTTGCATGAACTGGGGATGCATTCCAACAAAATCCCTGCTCAATCAGACAAAACTTTATGATGAGGCGAAGCACTGCCGGAATATCGGCCCGGAAAAGGATAAGCTTTCCCTGGACTGGAAGGGTGTTCTC
The DNA here is from genome assembly GCA_018894615.1 of Acidobacteriota bacterium. Taxonomy (GTDB): domain Bacteria; phylum Acidobacteriota; class Aminicenantia; order Aminicenantales; family Aminicenantaceae; genus JAHIPL01. Next base: position 22,612 of record JAHIPL010000099.1, read on the forward strand.
GAGGAAAAAAACAGGGTGGTCGAGCGCCTGGTCAAGGGGACGGAATTTCTCCTTGAGCGGAATGGCGTTGAATTGGTCAGAGGCGAGGCCCGGCTGGAGTCGGAAAAATCCATCATCGTGGAGGGGACGGAGTCGACAAAAAAAATTGAAGCGGCCGCCGTCATCCTGGCGACGGGAAGCCGTCCGGCAGAACTCCCGTTTCTCCGCCCCAACGGAGACACTGTTCTGACGAGCCGTGACGCCCTCGATCTACAGGTGATACCCGGTTCTCTCCTCGTTGTCGGCGCCGGCGCCATCGGTCTTGAAATGGCAACCATTTTCCGGCGGCTTGGAGCGGAGGTCACGGTCCTGGAACTGCTGCCGCACATTCTTCCCGGAAGCGACATCGAGATGACGACCCGTCTTGAACGACTGCTCAAACGGCAGAAAATAAAAATATGGACGCAAATGAAGGCCGCCGCCTTTGAGATGGAAGGGGACGCGTGTGTCCTCACGGGCATCGGACTCAAGGACAACAAACCCTTCCGGTATTCCGCGGAAAAGATACTTTCGGCCGTCGGCCGACGGCCCAATTCGGAATCCTTTCGGGGTTTGGACAGCCGTCTGGTGATAAATAAACAAGGTTTTATTCAGGTCGATTCCTTTCTCGAGACGGGAGTTCCGGGAATTTATGCCGTCGGCGATGTGATCGGAGGAAAGCTGCTCGCTCACAAAGCCTCACATGAGGGAATCCGGGCTGCGGAAAACGCGGACGGACGGAATGAACCGATGGATTGGGCTGCCGTTCCCTCCGCTGTATTCACAGAGCCGGAATTCGCTTCCGTCGGACAAACGGAGGAAGAGGCGGTCAGCCGGGCGGATGGGATTCGTATGGGGCGCTTTTCCCTACAGGCCAACGGAAGGGCTTTGACCATGGGAAAACCGGACGGGATGGTGAAAGTCATCAGTGACGGGGACGGCCGCATTCTGGGCGCTCATGTTCTGGCTCCCAACGCCGGGGATCTTCTCCCGGAACTGACTATGGCCGTCAGGAAAAAAATGACACTGAACGACATCATCGAAACCATTCACATTCATCCCACAGTCTCCGAATCCCTGATGGAAGCCTGTTTGAACGCGGAAGGCCGGGCGATTCACATGCTCAACGTTTGACGACACATGAAACTGACATATGAGGAGGGATGGTACCCCGAGGAGTCGGCATGCGGGGAATCCTTTCGCTGGATGAGGCGGGAAGCGGAAATCCGGGTTGATGAGGATTTGATCCTTCCGGGATCCCACCTCAGGATCGAGGCCGGGCACTCCTTTCCCGACAGGCCCTCTCCCGTGCTGACCGTATTTGCGGATGACGAGCGGATTGGAGAGACGGAGGTGGAATCTTGCGTCAGATCCTATGCGTTCGCGTTGGAACGAGCGGGCACCCGTACCTTTCGGTTTGTGCTCGATTCGGTTTTTCATTTCCCCTCCGACATACGGGAACTGGGAATCCTGGTGTACTCCATTGAACTGGTCGGGCCCGGTGCGGAGGAGCGTTTTCTGGATGGGTGGTATGCCCCGGAAAAAACAAAAATCTTCGGAGAGAAGACGACCGTCCG
>JAHIPL010000100.1 GCA_018894615.1 Acidobacteriota bacterium
ACCCTCTATCGATCGGAGGACGGGGGTGTCTCCTTCAGCCGGGTGTCCACCGATGTCGAACTCGTGTCCCGTGGTTTTTACTACACCGACATGCGCGTCGATCCCCGGGATGAAAACAGGGTTTATGCCGTTTCCTCCCGCCTGCATCTGTCCATCGACGGCGGAAAAACGTTCAAACGCATCTCAGCTGAGACGCACGTGGACTTTCACTCCCTCTGGATTGATCCGCTGGCGACGAATCGTCTCTGGCAGGGGCAGGACGGAGGAGTGGCCGTTTCATACGACCGTGGAACAACCTGGGATTATGTCAATAATTTCTGTGTGGCCCAGTTCTACCAGATCTATGCCGATAACCGCGAGCCGTTTTATTACGTCGGCGGCGGTCTTCAGGACAACGGGACCTGGAACGCACCCAGCCGGTCGCGGGATCCCTTCGGTATTCTGAACGACGACTGGCGCATGATCAGTTTCGGCGACGGCTTTCACATCATCTCCCATCCGGAAAACCCCGATCTTTTTTTGAGTGAATCCCAGGGGGGAAACATCTCGCGGACGGACATGCGGACACTCGAACAGCAGAATGTCAGCCCTCAGCCCCGCCGGGCGGACGGCGCCCCCGTTTCCTGGCTGAAGTACCGGTTCAACTGGAACACGCCCATCATCGCCTCCCCCCACGATCCGACGACGGTCTATGTAGGTGGAAATGTTCTCTTTCGATCGCCGGACTTCGGCACATCCTGGGATGTGATCAGTCCCGACCTGACCACCAATGACCCGGACAAGCAGCAGGCGGCCGGCGGACCGGCCTGGCCCGAAAACACGACGGCCGAATACCACTGCACCATCATCTCTCTGGCGGAATCACCCGTTCAACCGGGAATATTGTGGGCCGGAACGGATGACGGCAACCTTCAGGTCTCGATGAACAAAGGGGAATCCTGGATCAATGTCGTCGGCGATGTCCCCGGCCTCAAGGCCTTTTCCTCCGTTTCCCACATCGAAGCGTCCCGGGTTTCGGCAGGGAAGGCCTACTGCTCCTTTGACAGGCACATGTTGGACGATTTTAAACCCTACATCTACAAGACCACGGATTTCGGCCGTTCCTGGGTGAACATCACAGGAAATCTTCCCACCGGCGCCTATGTCTGGGTGATCAGGGAGGATCCCCTCAACCCGTCCATCCTGTACGCCGGGACGGAGATCGGTCTGTTCGTCTCTTTTACGGAGGGGAAGCAGTGGCGGAGACTCCACCTCTCCAATCTTCCCGTGGTCGCTGTCCATGACATTCTGATACATCCCCGGGAAAACGATCTCATCATCGGGACCCACGGCCGCGGTATCTGGATCCTGGATGACATCCGATTCCTTCAACATTTCAGTGGCACGCCGGGTGGCGATGCGCCGGTTCTCTTTGACCTCCGGCCGGCCGTCCGCTTCAGCCGGAAGGCCACCCGCTACGGGATCGGGGACAGGGTGTTCCGGGGAGAGAATCCTGCGGACGGTGCGATCGTGACCTATTATCTTGCCGAAAAGGCGAAAAAGGAAGACAACCTTCGCCTGGAAATCCTGAACGGTTCGGGGAATGTCGTTCGGACCATTCAAAACATACCGGGGGAGAAGGGGGTCAATCGGACCTCATGGGATCTGTATCTCTCCGGCCCCCGGCCCAGAAAAGAGGTGACCGAGGAGAGGGATTTGATATTCCGCGGTCCGCAGGGCCCCCAGGCGCTTCCCGAGACCTACACGGTTCGCCTCATCCTCGGCGATCGGACGGTGGAAAAACCGATTCAGGTGAAAATGGATCCGACCGTTGATGTGTCCCCGGACGATCTGCGGAGCCAGCACCAGTACGCGCTTGAGATGCGGGACATGCAGTCCGTGGTCAACGACAGCCTGCGGGCCCTGGATCTGCTGCGGGATCAGCTGTCGGAGCGGAAAAAAACACTTGCGGGACAGGCGGACAAGTACATGACCGTCATCGGATCCATCGATGAGCATGTCACGCGCATCCGATCCATCCTCGATATTCTGGTCCGGCCCGAAGGAACGCCCTTCTGGAGCGACGGGCCCCGTCTGATGGAGCGGTTGGGCCGGTTGTTCGGATCGATTGTCGGAGTCAATGCCGCACCCATTCCGGTCCAGATTCAATATTTTGCCGAGCTTAGGGAAGAATTCGACCTGGCGATGGCAAGGGTGGACTCCTATCTCAATCACTCCGCCAAGGAGATCAACAAGATTTTTCAGGAAAGCGGCGTTCCTCTTATTCTTATACCCGAATGGAAACGGTGACATCGAAACAAAAATGGAGTTTATCATGCCTGATCTTTCAACCGATTATATGGGCCTGAAGCTCAAAAATCCCCTTATCGTCTCAAGTTGTGATCTTGTCAAAACACCTGAAGACATTGAAAAGTGCGCAGTGGCCGGTGCCGGCGCCGTCGTCCTCAAGTCGATTTTTGAGGAGCAGTTCATCATCGAGGCCGATATCGACAACTCCGCCTTTTCAGGCTATCCGGAAGCCCTGGATTACATGCAGAGCGGCGGCCTGATGGAATATGCGCCCAATGCCATGTGTGACGTCATCACCGAAGCGAAAAAACGGGTGGACATTCCGATCATCGCCAGCATCAACTGCCAGACGGACAAACTGTGGCCCAGTTTTGCCCAGCAGGTCCAGGATGCCGGAGCGGACGGGCTGGAATTGAATATCTACGCAATGCCCTTTGAAATCGGTAAACCGGGAACATTTTTTGAAGACCACCACCTAAAAATCATGCGGGAGGTTAAAAAATCCGTTTCCGTCCCTGTTTCGGTCAAGCTGACCCCGGAGATCACATCCCTTCCTCATCTGGTTCACCGGCTGGCGGATGAGGGATGCGAGGCCGTGGTGCTGTTCAACTGGTTCATGCGGGTGGACATCAACATCGAAAAACTCACAACCAGAAGCCTGAAAGGAGCGGGAGACCTGTCCACCTGCATCAAATGGGTGGCCCTCCTCGCCGACCGGGTTGCCTGTGACATCGCGTCATCCGGAGGCGTTCGGAACGGAGAGGATGTCGTCAAGCTGCTCCTTGCCGGGGCGCAGATTGTCCAGATCTGTTCCCTGTTTTATCAGAAAGGCTTGAGTGTGATTTCTGAACTCCTGAATACGGTGGATCGATGGATGGCCGATAAAAAATTTCCCGTGCTCGACGATTTGAGGGGGGAGTTGTCCTTTAAGAAGCAGGAACTTCAGTTCACAGGCCTGGGTGAATCCGGCGCTTATTTCCGCAACCAGTATTTAAAAACCTATACCAAGTGATCGATTTTGCTTCGAAAGGGGAGCTCTCATGAAAAAAACGGTTTTGACGGTCTTCCTCATCGGCCTTCTCGGGACTGGAATCCTACCGTCCTCGGAGCGAACGTCTGAGGCGGTCAATGCCCTGTCCGGCATTTTTTCCATCCCTTCCCCGACGGGATACGAACACCATATGGCGGAGGCCATCCGCAGCCGTCTTCCTTCCCATCTATCCGTAGAGAGTGATAATCTGGGAAGCCTGTATATCGGAGATGGAGAGGCGGGAGGGTTGGCCGTTGTCTGCGGCATGGATGAGGGCGGTTACATCGTGAGCGGTATCACGAAAGACGGATACCTGACCATCGATCGGGTCACCTCCGCTTCACACGGACTTTATGATTTTTACAACATCGGTCACGGTGTGCGGATTATAACAGGAGACGGCGAAGTGACGGGCGTTCTGGCGCTTCCCTCCCTCCATATCGCTTCGGCTGAAACGAGGCGGGATCTCGAGTCCGTGATGTCCCTCGAGAGGGCTCATATCGACATCGGCACACAGTCGGCGGACGAGGTGGAGGAGAAGGGCGTCCGCATGCTTGATCCGGTTTTACCGATGGCGTCTCTGAACAGCCTTCTGACCGGGAAGGAGCTGGCGGGACCGGCTCTGTCCGTAAAAGCCCCCGTGTCCACCGTCCTGGCGGTCTGCGGCTTGACATCCAAAAGGGTGGGACAAGTGAACACCACATTCGGTTTTCTGGCCCAGACGAAGTTTCCGGCGCGGCGTTCCCGCACGGCGGCCGGAATG
>JAHIPL010000013.1 GCA_018894615.1 Acidobacteriota bacterium
GGCCCTGGCCGGTGATGCCGTCATCCTCGTCCAGCGGGGGCATGTGACCAAAACTCCTCCCCCGCGGCGGCTCTATTTTATCAAAACAAAGGAGAAAGGCCCCCTCGATCCTCAAAGTGACCTGGAGCGCACGGCCTGGCTGTTCGCTCTCGACGATGCCCCTTCTCCCCGGAAGGACGGATCTCTGGATATGTTCCGGGCGGTGGGGGAGGCCAACGAGTGCCGGGAAGTGCTGCGCCGGATTGTGGAGGACGGGACCGCCCTGGACGATGTCGAGATCATCCATCCCCGCGGATCGGATCATCCTGGCATCCTTTACCAGGAGGCGCGCAAGCGGGACCTGGGGATGACCTTTTCCGAGGGCGTCCCGGCTGCCTACACGGGACCGGGGCGGGTGTTCGCGGGCCTCGTCGACTGGATCGAAAACGACTTTGCTTCCCCCCTGTTCAGGCGGATGCTGGAAGAAGAAACGGTCAAGGGCATTGAAACAGCGGACGGCGAGCGTGTCGGACCTCAGGCTGTTGCCCGGATTTTCAGAAAGGCAAGGATCGGCTGGGGAAAGGGGCGCTACCTGCCGCGGCTGAATGCCCTGCTGAAAGCGGCCGAGGAAAAGGCGGGGAAGGGATCGCCTGGGCTGAGTTCCGACGACATCGAGGAGAGCAGAAGATCGAAGGAGGACGGCGAGGATTGGAAAAAGCCGAACGGTTTTGATCCGGTCAGGCAAATATCCATTGTACGCGACTGGGCGGCCTCCTTCATCGAAAGTTTTCCCGAGCCGGGCGACGGAGGGCGTTTGGACCTCGGGGCCCTCTGCGTCGCTGTGTGCCGGTTTCTGAAGGCCAATGCCCGCGTGCGGGATGCATGGGATGGACAGGCCCTGGCCCTTCTCACATCCCGCCTGGACGATGCGGCGGCCGCGGCCGGAGTGTGTCTCGAACGGGACGATTGCCTGGAATGGCTGCGCAGCCTGGGGACGGCTGTCTGGGTGGGAGCGTCGGGACCGCAGCCCGGTCGCCTTCATGTATCCACTCTGGCCGACGGCGGTTACTCCGGGCGCTCCCTGACCTTCGTGGTTGGCCTCAACCGGGAGGCGGTGCCCGGCGGCCGGCTTCCCGACCCCCTTCTGCTTGACGAGGAACGGGCGAAGATCTCCGACCGGTTGGACCTCTCATCGGACCGTTTAAGGGAGAACCTCTACCTTGTGACGGCGCTCCTCTCCTCTCTCCGCGGGAAGGCCCTTCTGAGTTTTTCCTCCTATGATGTGGTCGAGGCGCGGCCTGCCTTTCCCTCCTCAATTCTTCTCCAGATACATCGTCTTCTTAAGGGAAATTCAGGCCTGGATTACACGGCGCTTCTCTCGTCCCTGCCGGAGCCGGACGGATTCATTCCGGATCGGGAGGCCCTGGACGAGACGGACTGGTGGCTGGGGCGCATCGTTGATGAGGAAGGGAGATTTTTTGATGCGGCGGAGGCGGTGCTGAATGTGTTCACAGGGATTGAGTGGGGGGATTTGGCCCGCCGCCTGCGGAACAGCTCCGACCTTACCGCCTTCGACGGGTACATCGGGGCGGATGAGGCCCTCGATCCGAGCGTGGAAAAGACCTTCACCGTGTCGCCCTCGCGGCTCGAAACCCTGGCCGGGTGCCCTTACGCCTATTTTGTCCGCTATGTCCTCGGCGTGAGACCCCCGGATGACATCGATCCGGACAGGGGTTCCTGGCTTGATCCCATGCAGAGAGGATCCCTCCTGCACGACATTTTACATGTGTTTATGAAAGGGTTGAGGGATGGAAAGGAAACTCTTGATGAGGAAAGACACCGGCCGGTGCTTCGGGGTGTGGCGGCGAAGGTGATCGGGCGCTACCGGGAGGAAATCCCGCCGCCGTCTCAGGCTGTGTTCGAGAGGGAGGAGGCGGAGATTCAGAATGCCTGCGAGATCTTTCTGCGGGCGGAATCGCGGCGGGACGAGACAGTGGAGCCTCTTCTCTTTGAGGTCGTTTTCGGGCGGATGGGGGAAGGGGACGAAGGCATCGATCATCCCGTGCTTGTCGAGTTAGATAAGGGGAGGAGCTTCCCTCTGCAGGGGCGGATCGACCGGGTGGACCGGAAGGCCGACGGGACCTACCGGGTCATCGACTACAAGACGGGAGGGACAGGGAGGTATGACAGGGTAAAGACCTTCGGCGGCGGGATATGTCTACAGCCGGTGCTTTACTCCCTGGCGGTGGTGGACATCCTGCGGGAGCTTGGGATGGATTCGGATGCTGTGGTTTCGGAATCGGGATACGCCTTCCCGACGCGGAGGGGGGATGGAAGGGAGATCCTCTTTCGCAGCGCGAGCCGGGAGGACTTGAAGGCCGTGCTGGGGCTGCTCTTCCGTTTTCTCGAGGAAGGGGTGTTCCCTGTGCCCGGGAACGCGATATGCAGGTGGTGTGATTTTGCGCCTGTCTGCGGGGCGGAGGTGACGATGTGGGCGGCGGAGAAGAAGGAAGCCCATCCGGATATTTATGAAATTTTCGATAAACTGAAGGAATACAAGTAAATGACCGGCATGCGGCTGAAGGACCGGAAAGACAGGGACAGAATTCAGAGGGATCTTGCCGTGACCTTTCTGGTGGAGGCGGGAGCCGGCTCGGGAAAGACGCACAGCCTTGTTGAGCGCATGATCGCCCTTCTCCGGTCAGGGGCCTGTGGCATCGAAACCCTGGCGGCGGTCACGTTCACGCGAAAGGCGGCGGCCGAGCTCCAGGAGCGGTTCCAGACGACGCTGGAGCGGGCTTACGTGGAGGTACGGGAGACAAAGGAAAAGGAGCCGGGGAATAAAAAGGCCGAGGAGGAGTGGGATCGCCTGGGCCACAGCCTGCGCAATCTTGAGCAGGGCTTCATCGGGACCATCCACAGCTTTTGCGGCCGGATTTTAAGGGAGCGGCCGGTGGAGGCGGGGCTTATGCCCGACTTCCGGGAGATGGATGATGTCGAGGACGCCGTCTATCAGGAGAACGGCTGGCTTGAGTACATCAACAGGGTGAGGCATGATCGGCCGCCGGAGCTGGCTGCGCTGGAGGAGGTGGGGATCGTGCCCGAGGACTTGAGGGAGGCCTTCGAGACGGCCTGTATGTTTCCAGAGGTCAGAATGGCGGGAGGACGGGAGGATCCACCGGCATATGACAGGCTGCGGAAAAAGCTTGAAACACTAATGGATGACCTTGGGAAAAAGGTCCCTTTGCGGGAGCAGAGCGAGGATAGGGATGGGATCATGAATCTGGCGGCTGTCCTCTTCGTGCGGCGGAGGAATCTGGGGTTCGACGACCCGCTGGTGCTGATGGAGACACTTGAAGGGCTGGACAGGTCGGGATTCACCCCCACTTTGAAGTTATGGCCCGACTCCGACACGGCCAAAAAGGTCGAGGCCGACCTGGAATCATTCAGAGATGATGTCGTGCGGCCGGGGCTTGTTCACTGGAGGGAGTACCGGCACAGCCGGGTTCTCCGGTTCCTGAAGCCGGCCGTTGAATTTTATGCGGAGAGACGGCGGAACCGCTCCCTTGTCAACTTCACGGATCTGCTGATGGGTGTTGCAAACCTGCTGCGCGATAACGCGGATGTGCGGGCGTATTTTCAGAAAAAGTTCACTCACATCCTGGTTGACGAGTTTCAGGACACGGACCCCATTCAGGCGGAGGTCCTCTTTTTCCTGACCGGAGAGGACCATGAGGAGAAGGACTGGAGGAAGATCATACCGAGGCCCGGATCCCTTTTTCTGGTCGGAGATCCCAAGCAGTCCATCTATCGGTTCCGGCGGGCTGACATCGACACCTACAACCTCGTCCGCGGCCTGATCTCGGATGGAGATATTGATAAGGGATATGGAAAGGAATTAAGCGGCGGACAGAGCGGAACGTCAGGGGGAAAAAACAGGAAGGATGAAGGGCGCCGGTGCGGAGAAGTGCTTCGTCTCAAATCCAATTTTCGGTCCCTTCATAGCCTTGCCAGATTCAACAACAAGATCTTCAAACCGGTTTTTCCTCCTTACCACAATGCTGAGAGAGACATGGATGTATTGCGACTCCAGAGTTTTAAAGGCGAAAAGGAGGAATCTTTCTTTTCCTTAAAAGCAGATGGAGATCCTCGTGATTATCAGGCGGATTTTGTGCCGTTGATAACGGTCCGCCCGGACGTCGAGGGGGCTGAGTCCGGTGTGTTTAAAATCACCATCGAGAAAAAAAAGTGGAACAACCAGGAGGAGATCGCCGCCGATGACTCCGCCCGCATCGCTGACTGGATCCAATGGGCCTGGAACGGTAATGTCCGGCTGGCCTGTACCGAGGACGAATTGGATGCATACGTGGAACAGGAAAGAAAAAGAGGGCGAAGCCCGGAAGAAGAGATCTGGTGGGTAGAGACCGAAAATTCTAAGCAAATGATTCCTCTTGTTCCAAGCCGTCCGGCCGACTTCCTGATTCTCTTCCGTTACAAGAAGAAGATGAACGCCTATGCCCGGGCGCTCGAAATGAGGGGGATCCCCTACGAGATCTCGGGGAGCTCAGCCTTCGCGGAGGAGAGAAACATCGCCGAAATCTTCAATCTGGCGCGGGCGCTTCAGGACCCGGACAATCCCGTCTACACCCTGGCCGTGCTGCGCGGTATCTTTTTCGGTCTGCCTGACGACCGCCTGTTCCAGTGGAAGCGGCATGTGGAGGGGAAAAATCCCTTCTCCTTCACGAGATGGAGAGGAAGGAAGAGAAGAGGCCCTGGCCGGGGCGCGGAGGAATTGAATGATGAGGATAGAATTCCGGATGAAATAAATGGACCTGGGGATGAGGAATCCTCGGAAATTGAGTTGTTGCCGAACGATCTGCCTGATGACCTGCACCATGTGGCCTGGTGCCTGTCGCAGATGTATACATGGTGGCGGTGGACCAAGGACGAGCCGCCGACCGCGGCCCTGGAGAAGATCTTCGAGGATGCGGGGCTGATCCCCTATCTGGCCGGAGGCGAGCTGGGGAGCAGCCGGGCAGGGAACGTCTTCAAGCTGCTGGCTTATCTGCGGGCACGGGAGAAGGACGGTGTCACCGATTTTTCGGCCATGGTCGATTTTATGGATGAGCTCACGGACCTCCGGGCGGTGGAGGAGATGAGCCTTCTGCCGGGGCAGGGGAATGCGGTGCGGCTGATGAATATCCACAAGGCCAAGGGACTTGAAGCTCCCGTCGTGTTCCTGGCCAATCCGAAGGGGACGAAGGATTTTCCGCAGGACCGGCATGTGGTGAGGGCTGAAAGCATAGACGGTGTTTTGGAGGAGGGCCGGAGCAAGCCGAAAGGGTATTTTGTCTTCAGCCGGAAAAAAGGCGAGTTCCAGAGAACAATCATCTCGCAGCCCGTGGACTGGGCCGAATTCGAGGGGGAAGAGCAGAAGTATGATGATGCCGAAGTGGACCGTCTCATGTATGTGGCGGCCACCCGGGCCCGGAATATGATGGTGGTCAGCACCTATGACGGGAACCTTTCTAATAAGTCATGGCCCCTCATCGATGACAATCTTCAGATGAAAATGGTAAAAGAATTGAAGGACCCTTCCGGAATAGGGTCCGGAAACGGGGACAAGAAGCCGCTGGTCCTGACCCTTGATGAGGTGAGAAGAGCACGAGAATCCATTCAGGCGCGGCTTGAAGAGGCCGGCCGGGAAAGCTACGCGGTGAGAAGCGTGACGGCCCTTTCCAAGGAAGAGGGGGAGGCGCCGTTTCGGGGAGAGACCGGGAGGGGGATGAGCTGGGGCCGGATGATCCACGGCATCCTCGAGGCGGCGGGCCGGGACGGGGAGGCCGATCTCGAGCTTCTGGCGGAAAACGCTCTTTTGAGTGAGGATTGGGACCTTTCGGAAAAGCGGGCCTTGGTGGAGCATGTGAAAGGGATTCTCGCATCGGAGTTCTGGGGCAGGATGAAACGGGCGGAGGAAAAATTTTTTGAAGTGCCATTCGCTCTGTCGATGACAGCCGGCGAGCTGGATTTGGCAAAAAAAGGCAAATCAGGAGACCACGGGGACGGGAAACAGAAACAGACGAAAAAAGGAAAAAGCGGAGCTGTAAAGGAAGCTGATCCCGATCTTCCCGTCATCATCAACGGTGTGATCGATCTGGTCTTCAAGGAAGGAGGAGAATGGGTCATCGTCGACTACAAGACCGATGAGATAGGACGGGATTCCGTCTCGATGCAGAGCCTTGTTGATTATTACACTCCCCAGGTTCGGCTTTACACCAGGTTCTGGGAGAAGATCACGGGTGAGCCGGTCAAGGAAACCGCCCTCTATTTTACCTCTGTCGGGAAGTGGGTGAATATCAAACAAGTGTAAGAGGCCACAGCAGCATTTCAGTAGATTTTTCAAACACCTGTTTTATTGTGAAAAAAGAACAACTATACCTCTATATTCGGTCATAAATTCGTTTATCTTTATATTTATCAGCGAGATAGCGTGGTCCGACCCCTATTGCGATTCCTCTTTTTTTTCAAGCTCTGCAACCCGCTTTCTCAGCTTGCGGACTTCCTTGATGAGATCGTAGAGATGGGGGGCGGAAGCCCAGACTTTGCGCCAGGTGCGGATATCGAGATGGGGGCTTCCCGAGACAAAGGATCCTTCTTTCAGGTTGCCGGTCAACCCTGTTTTGGCGGCCAGGATGGAGCCGTCCCCGATGGTCAGATGGTCGGCGATCCCGACCTGGCCGGCAGTGATGACTTTTTTTCCCAGGCGGCTGCTTCCGGCAATGCCGGTCTGGGCGGCCAGAATGGAGTGCTCCCCCACTTCGCAGTTGTGGGCGACCATGACCAGGTCATCGATTTTTGTCCCCTGGCGGATGACGGTGGCCTCCAGGGCGGCCCGGTCGATGCAGGAATTGGCGCCGATCTCGACGTCATCCTCGATAATCACCGTTCCTGTTTGAGGGATTTTGATGTGATGGCCGTTTTTGTCCTGGACATATCCGAATCCGTCGGCGCCGATGACGGCTCCGCTGTGGATTATGACGTTGTCACCGATGCGGACGTCTTCTCGAATGGTGACATGGGAATGGATGACGACGTTTTTGCCGATCCGGACACCGGGGTAAATGGAGGCCAGTGGGAAAATGACCGAGTTATCTCCGATCACGACATGTTCTCCGATCCAGCTCAAAGCTCCCACCGCGGCATTTTTTCCGAGGTCGGCCGTCGGGGAGACAATGGCCGCGGGGTGTATGCCAGATGGGATCAAGACAGGGGAATGGAAAAGTGTGACGACTTCAACAAATGTCCTGTAGGGGTGGGATGATTTAAGAGCAGGTATTCCACTGAAATTTAAATCTTCGGGAAGAATAACGGCTGATGCCCCGGATTTTTCCAGGGAGATGAGATGTTTTTTTTCGCTGACAAAGGTGATGTCGCCCTTTTTAGCATGGTCCAATCCGGCAAAACCCGTGATACGAACCGAGCGATCTCCCTCGATGGGACATTTTACCTTCCCGGCCAGTTCGGCCAAGCTGAAGGATGGAGATTGTTTATCCGATTGCTTTTTCATGCTGGCGTTCGTTGAGGACGGAGGCAAGTTCCGCTCCCCAGAGAAGTATACAGAGGGAAATAGTGATCCACAACAGGAAAAAAATGATGGAAGTCAGGGAACCCTTCACGAAGCGATGAAGAACGATGCCGATGACTGAAAAATGGGCGACATAGAAGGCAAAAATCCTTTTGAACACCTCCCAAAGAAATGCGGCTACCAGGGCGGCGATGACGGCGGATTTGGTGTAGACCTTGACCTCGGGAATGAATTTGTAGATTGCAAAAAAGACCAGAAACGTTAGGGCAAAGGGAAGCAGGTACTGTAAAAAAAAGTTGTTGAGGAGAGAGATGATTTCGGGATTGACATGCTCGGCGATGAAGGGGCTCTCCACAAGAGAGCGACGGAGGGCCGTCCATATGGCAGTGATAAAGAGGGAGGCCAGAAGGATGATGCCGATGATGAACATGATGAGGTATTCCATCAGGCGGTTATAAAGGAACGCTTTCTGGTAGCTGGCTTTAAAAATAAAATTGACGGCTCGGATCAGGTTGGAAAACAGGAAGCTGGCGCCGACAAAGGAACCGATGAGCCCGAACCATCCCAGATCGGCGAAATTGAGAGAGATTTCCTGCGCGCGCTCAAAAAATGTGGGATCCAGCCGGACAAAAAATTCATCGGAAAAGATGTTAAGGCTGCGAAAAGCCAGTTCAGAGCTGCCGATGATTTTTGTCGTGACAAAGGCGAAAACGGCAGCCAGGGGGATGGCGCAGAGAAGGGCGAAATACGAGATCTGGACGGCGAATTGACCGCACCTGTCTTCGTCAAATCCCTTGAAGGTTAAGCGGATGATCCGGAAGACAGATGCTTTTTTTCTTTTCAATGGTTGAGGTGAAAAGCCGATTCACCGATCAGTAGTTGCCCCACTGGACCATCAAAATGATGATCGAAATGAGCAGGGTGTAGATCACCAGGGTTTCGATCAGGACCAGGCCGAAAATGAGAAGGA
>JAHIPL010000101.1 GCA_018894615.1 Acidobacteriota bacterium
AAGCAGCGATGACATCCAGAGAACGCTGGGAGGCGGTCCTGCGGCATCAAAAGCCGGATCGGACACCCATGGACTACTGGGCCACGCCGGAATTCTCCAACAAACTGATGGCCCACCTGGAATGCGAAACCGAGGAAGAAGCGCTCCGCAAACTCAACGTGGATTTTGTCGTCAAAGCCGAGCCACTCTACTGCGGCCCTTCTCTTCCAGCCGGCACCGATGTGTTCGGCTGCCGCTTCAGGGACATCGATTATGGCTCCGGTGAGTACCGGGAGTGCATCACTCATCCACTGGCCGAATTCGAAACGGTGGACGAGATCAAATCCGGCTACACATGGCCCGTCTCCGACTGGTGGGACTATTCGGTCCTTCCCAATCAACTGCGCGGTCATGAGGACCACCCCGTCATCGGCGGCAGCTACGAACCTTTCCTCATCTACAAACAGCTGCGGGGAGAAGAACAAAGCTACCTGGATCTTGTTTTGAATCCCGACATGGTCCATTACTGCCTGGACAAACTCCTTCACCTCGGCCTGGAAGAAATCACACGCATCTACGAAACCATACCCGGCCGGGTTCTAATGACCTATGTCGCAGAGGATATGGGCGGACAGGAGGACCTTCTTGTCTCTCCGGAACACATCCACGCCTTCCTTCTTCCCCGTATCCGCAGGGTCATCGACCTCGCTCACTCTTCAGGGGTGTACGTTTTCCATCACAACGACGGGGCGATCCGCCGCATTTTACCTGATATGGTGGAGGCGGGGATCGACCTTCTCAACCCTATCCAGTGGCGCTGCGCCGGCATGGACAGGAAAGAGCTGAAAGAATCCATCGGGGACCACATCGTTTTTCACGGAGCCATGGACAATCAGGAAACGCTGCCCTTCGGCACGATTGCCGACGTCGAGCGGGAGGTACGGGACAACCTCGACATCCTGGGACGGAACGGAGGGTACATCCTGGCTCCCTGCCACAACATACAGCCTCTCACCCCCGTCGAGAACGTTGTCGCCATGTACCGCACCTGTCTTATTGAGAGCCTGTTGTGATGCCGTTCTGCCGGAGGCAACAAGCTAAACCCGCCCCCAGACGCATTAGAGCTGATCAAGCGTTAAAAACCATCAGGGTCGAAAACTTCCTCTTTCAGAACGGCGGTTAGTATGTTCAGGAACAGATCTGCGTTTTCTTTGGAAAAGACAAGGGGCGGTTTGAACTTGACGACGTTATGGTCGGGGCCGTCGGTGCTGAGAAGGATGCCTTCCTCCTTCATCCGCTCAACCAGGTATCCGGCTCTCGCAGCGTCAGGTATTCGTTTCTCTGGATCGGTCACGAATTCCAGCCCGAGGAATAGCCCCATTCCCCGAACGTCGGCCAGAAAAAGGCATTCCTGCTGAATAGCCTTCAATTCTTTTATCAGAAATTCACCCACTCGATGGGCGTTGTCCTGAAGTTGTTCGTCCCGCAGGATATCGAGGACGGCCATACCCGCCGCGCAGGATACGGGATTGCCGCCGAAGGTGTTGAAATACTCCATGCCGCCGGCGAAGGTTTCGGCAATGGCCCGGGTTGTGATGACGGCGCCCAGAGGAAATCCGTTGCCGATGGGTTTTCCCAGGGTGACGATGTCGGGCATGACATTCTGTGTCTCGAAACCCCAGAAATGGGTCCCCACTCGTCCGAATCCGATCTGAACCTCGTCGGCAATGTTGACGCCGCCGGCTTTTCGCACCCATTTGTACGCCGCATCCAGAAACGAGGCGGGAAAAACGATCTGGCCCCCGCAGCCCATCAAAGATTCGGCAATAAAGGCCTTCACCTTTTTTCCCTTCGCTCCGATGTTTTCGGCAACCACCCGCAAGTGGTCGGCATATCTTCGCCCCGACTCGGCGCCATATCCCTTATATTCGCCTCTATACGGATCGGGCATGGGAATGATATGGGTGGAACTTGGCTTTCCTTTTCCTCCGGGACCGTTGAATTTATAGGGGCTGATGGCGACCAGGGAGGACAGGTTGCCGTGGTAGGCGGCGTCCAGAACGATGGTCTCTGTCCCTCCTGTTGCGCTTTCCGCCAGGCGCAGGGCCAGGTCGTTGGCCTCGCTTCCGGAATTGACGAAAAAGCAAACGGAGAGCGGCTCGGGCAGCATTTGCGTCAGGCGCTCCGCATATTCGACGATCCGGTCGTGAAGATAGCGGGTGTTGGTGTTGAGCACGGCCTGCTGCTTTTGAACGGCGGCCGCGACCCGGGGATGGGAGTGGCCGACCTGGGGGACGTTGTTGACGGCGTCGAGATACCGTCTCCCCGTCTCCGTGTACATGTACTGCATGAACCCCCGCACCATCTTCAACGGACTCCGGTAGGACAGACTCAGAGAGGGTCCCAGCCTGGATTTGCGCCTTCTCAAAACCTCTTCCCTTTCCAACTCCACGGGTTTCAAGCGGTCCTCCGGGACCAGCAGAATCAGGTTGGGATCGGGACAAAAACTCAGCCAGATGTCTCTCTCCGAGGCCGGAGCCACCCCCTGAAAATCCTCGACGAAGTGGAGCATATCCGTCATCACCTGGAAATGGAGATGAGGAGGCCAGCCGCCGTTCTCCGTTGAATCACCCAGCTCCGCGATTTTCTCCCCTTTTTTCACAGGGGCCCCGGGCTCGAGATGATCCAGGGATCCCCGGTTCAAATGGCCGTACAGAGTGAAAAAGGGCGTTTTCCCTCTTGATGTGACATGGCGAAGAATGAGTGTCGGGCCGTAGTCGAGCGGCCGGTTTTGATCGGCGGCCGAGAGGACGGTGCCGTCCAGAGGAGCATAGACGGCCGTTCCGGCTTCTTTGAAGACATCCATTCCCAGGTGGATTGTTCTGGATTCATCCAGTTCATTGTCTCCCGTCGAGAAGACCGGGCTAGTGTACATCAATCGGGCTTCATTGTACCGCCCGATGCCGATGCAGGCGCCGGATTCTTCCATTTGAAGCTTGAGAATTCGTCCGAACAGATCGGGATCGTCCGTCTGTCCCGGCCGGGAGAATAGCGGGCTCCCCACACTCAGATCGAAGACGCAGAGTGGCATCTCGTTTAGAGGACGTCCGAGCACTGGAAATATGTCCTTTTGAATGGACCTCAGATGGGCACGGACCTCTTTGGTATGCGGGCAGGGGGTTTGGCCGCAGGCCCGGCGAAAAACGGCCTGAACAAACCGGGGTGAACAGTCCGACAGTCTATTAAGAAGGGTCCAGGCTCCCTTTTCCGAAATGGTCAGGTAATCATCGTCCGGGCGCATTTTTTTCTGAACAGCGGAGATGGTGACGCTCATCATCAGACGCAGGATGACGAGATAATACAGAGCCTCGAGCTCGGACTCATCAAGGGGACGGACGGAATGGTACCCCTCCACGATTTTTGCGGCGGACGGCAGGGGATTTTTTTTGTCGAGCATGGCATAGGCCAAAACCACGGCCAGTTCGTTGAGACGCCAGGTGTGAACCAGATCTCCGAAATCGATGATTCCGGCGATGTTTCTTTTCCCGAAGGTCAAATCCGTTTTTCCCGGCAGGGAAACGATGAGATTGTAATCGTTTCCGTCGTTGTGAATGAGACCCTTCGGCAGGTTGAATATCCTGTTCTCTTCCGACTCAACCCTTTCGAGAAGCCGCATGAGAAGCGCTCTGTCGTCCTCGTCGTCGAACAGATTTAAGGCGGATCGTATGAGTCCGGGCCCGTTCTCAGGATTCCAGATAAAATCTTTTCCGACGGCTTCTCCTTCAAGCCCTGCGAAGGCATTCACCAGAGAGGCCGTGAAACACCCGAGATCAATGAGAAGCTCCTCCGAATGAGGCCTGACATTCCCAAGGGGTTTTCCTTCCAGGTACTCCTGCAGGCGAATCATGTTAATCCTACCGCCTCCGCTTTCGACCTTTTCGATTTGGTTCCCGTCAACAGAGGGGACCAGCCGGGGGCAGATTTTGCGGGCCGAATATCCGGAGACATGATCGATGACCCGGTTCTGAAACTCCAGATGGCCCCTTGTTTCCCGTGAGTTGGATATTTTTAGAACAAAACGCCGGTCTTTCCCGATTTCGATCAGGAAATTCTGATCCCTCTCCGACGGAAGCGCCTTCGCCCGTCCTTCCCGTCCGAAGAGCTTGAGTGCAAATTGTTCCGCGTCCGCGGACGAAAAACCGGGCGCCGTATCGGCTGTTGATCGAACCGGCATGTCTCTCCTCACCCAACAAACGGAATTGAGTCATTTTTGATTTCGGGTGAGGGCTGAACCGATTTTTTTCACCCGAAATCGATGTCAGTTCAAGTAAACCGGAGGTTCCTCCTCATGTCAAGCGGCTTTCCTCATTTTGCCCTTCCATCTTCATGGACATTTCCTTCTGTTTTTTCTATAATCAGGGGCATTATGACGTGGGTCTACATCGAAGACATCGCCGGTTACAGGGACAAGGACATCGAGCTGCGCGGGTGGCTGTACAACAAGCGCTCCAGCGGCAAGATCCGGTTTCTTCAACTCAGGGACGGGACGGGCCTCATCCAGTGCACCGCTTTCAATCCGGATAAGGACAATCCGCTTTTTAAAAAAATAGACTCTCTGACGCAGGAGTCCTCTCTTATCGTTTTCGGAAAGGTCAAGGAAGACCCGCGGGCGCCGGGAGGTTTCGAGATTGAAACGAGCGACATCGACATCGTCCAGATCGCCGATGAATACCCCATCACGCCCAAGGAGCACGGCACCCAGTTCCTGATGGAGCACCGCCATCTGTGGCTGCGCTCCCGCCGGCAGAACGCCGTGCTTCAGATCCGGGTGGACGTCATCCGCGCCATCCGCGATTTTTTCGATGGCCGCGGTTTCCGCAACATGGACACCCCTTTTCTGACGCCAAGCGCATGCGAGGGAACGAGCACTCTGTTTGAGACGGAGTACTTCGATCAGAAAGCCTTTCTCAGCCAGAGCGGCCAGCTCTACAACGAGGCTACGGCGGCCGCTTTCGGAAAGGTGTACTGCTTCGGGCCGGCCTTTCGGGCGGAGAAGTCAAAGACGAGAAAGCATCTCATCGAGTTCTGGATGGTGGAGCCTGAAGTAGCCTTCGCCGTTCTCGAGGACATCATCGAGCTGGGAGAGGATCTGATTGTTTTTATCATGGACCGCGTTCTGACCAGGCGCCGGAACGAACTGGAGATCCTGGAACGGGACACCGCACCTCTTGAGCGGATCAAGAAGCCCTTTCCTCGGATGACCTATGAGGAGATCCTGCCCAAGCTGAATGAAAAGGGATCGGACATCAAGTGGGGAGGCGACTTCGGCGCTCCAGAGGAAACCATGTTCGGGGAGATCTTTCACCACCCCTGCTGCATCACCCACTTCCCCGCCGAAATCAAGGCCTTCTACATGCAGCCCGACGAGAAACGTCCGGACACGGTGCTTGGGGTCGACTTTTTCGCCGATGAGGGCTACGGGGAGCTCATCGGCGGCGGCCAGCGGATCCACGACCTGAAGCTCCTCGAGCAGCGCCTCAAGGAACACAAGCTGCCCCGCGAGGCCTATGAGTGGTACATCGACCTCCGCAAGTACGGCACCTTCCCTCACAGCGGTTTCGGACTGGGCGTGGAGCGGACGCTGGGCTGGATCTGCGGCACGAAGCATATAAGGGAGACCATCCCCTTCCCACGGCTTCTCTACCGGATCTATCCCTGATTGCCCAGTTGATTGAACGCCCCACATCCCCTAAAATGGAAAATCATGAAAACCATCGCCCTTATCAGCCTTGGATGCGCCAAAAACCTGGTCGACAGCGAGGTCATGATGGGAGTACTCAAACAGGCCGGCTTCGGATTCACCTCCCGTCCTGAAGACGCCGACATCATCCTTATCAACACCTGCGGTTTCATTCAACCCGCCCGGGATGAAGCAGACCGCGAGGTGGAGCGGATCCTTCTCCTTAAGGAACAGGGGCCGAAGCCGAAAAAGGTGATCGTCGCCGGATGTTATGTTCAGAAGGACCGGAAGCGGCTGCAGGCCAACTACCCGGAGGTCGATATCTGGCTGGGAGTGAGGGATTTTGGCCGGATTGCGGAGGCGATCAATGGCAGTCCTCTCCCCCGCTCAAGGAGAACATTTCTCTACAGCCACATCTCCCCCCGTTTCGTCTCCACCTCACCCTACTGGGCCTATGTTAAAATATCGGAGGGCTGCTCCCACCGGTGCGGATTCTGCGCCATTCCCTCCATCAAAGGACCCTATCGTTCAAGACCCGTATCCTCCATTCAGGCGGAAGTCTCCCGGCTCGTTTCCCTCGGCATCAAGGAGATCAACCTGGTCTCCCAGGATTCGACATTTTTCGGCAGGGACAGAGGGAAACGGAACGGCCTGGCCTACCTGCTGCAAACGCTTCTCGAAAGGACGGAGGCCGTCTGGATCCGTGTCCTCTACGGATATCCGGGCGAAGTCACCGAACCGCTTCTGGAAGTCATGAATGATTCGCGGATTTGCCCGTATTTCGACATCCCCTTTCAGCACTCCCACCCCGCCGTATTGAAAGAGATGAAGCGCGGACTTGACGGTGAGCGGTCCTTGCGGCTTCTGGATCAAATAAGGTCCTCTGTTCCGGCCGCCGTCATCCGGACCTCCCTCATCACGGGATTTCCGACGGAGGGCGAGAAAGAATTCCGCCATCTTCTGCAATTTGTACGTGACGCCCGTTTCGATCATCTGGGCGTGTTCCCCTATTCGCCCGAGGAGGGGACCGCCTGCTTTTCGGCGGGTGATCCCGTTCCGGACGATATCAAAAAGGAGAGA
>JAHIPL010000102.1 GCA_018894615.1 Acidobacteriota bacterium
AAAAGCCTTTTATTTATTCAGCCTTATCATTTGTGCCGCTTTTATCTTAGCCCAGGAAATCCAACACGAAGCCGTCGCCGTCAATATCGAAGTGCTGGTCAGAGTTTATTCCAAGGGAGAAGTCATCGACAATCTCAAAATTGAGGACTTCGAGCTCTATGATGACGGCGTTCTTCAGAAGATCGACGCCCTGTATTTTCTGAAGCATTCTGAGATCACTCGAATGGAGAGCCGGGAGGAACTGCCGGATAATTTGCCCGTTATTCAGCCCGACACCCAACGGCACTTCGTCCTCATTTTCCAGATGATGAAATATCTGCCTGAGGTCGGCGAAGCCCTTGATTATTTTTTTACCGATGTTCTCCAAAAAGACGATTCCCTTGTCGTCGTATCTCCCTTAAAAACCTATCAGTTTAAAAAGGAGGACTTTCAAAAAGCACTGCTTGTCGGATTCGCGGATCAATTGAAGGCAAAGTTGAAGAAGGACATTCTTGACTACAGTTTTGAATATCGCAGTCTTTTAAGACATTTGATGGATCTCTACAGCTCAAAAATTGAATCCGGAGACAATTCATTTCTTACAACAAACCTTCTTCGGCGGATGAAAGATCATATTTATCTCGATCCAAACAGCGTTAAAAAATTTTCCTCTTATTTAAATAATTTGAAAGGGCAGAAACATGTCATCCTCCTCTTTCAAAATGAGCTGATGCCTGTTTCGAAAAGTTTGGATGACATATCAAGAATTTGGCTTGGTCAGGAGTCCACTTTAAATATTGAAGAAATCCGCAATTATTTCTCTGAATCCTCCATCCATTTTCACTTCTCCTATATCACCCGCAGAGAAAATCAAATGCTGGATATCACGAGGCAGTTGTCGTTTGAATCCATGAATATAGACTTTATCGAATTCAAACAGGACCTCTTTTCCGTCTTCAAGGATATCGCCGACACGACGGGCGGGATCACAGATTCATCCTACAACGCCCGCATCTCTTTCCAGAAAGCGGTTGAAGCTGTGGAAAATTATTATCTTCTCTACTACACCCCAAACAACTACCGGGCCGACGGGAAGTATCACGACATCAAACTCAAGATCAAGGAAGGCGGATACCGCATCGTCCACCGGCGGGGATATATTGCGGATTAAGGATCAAGTTTTTTATTGAATTCGGGCTTGAGGGTTTGCCACAGGGCGTTGAAGCGGTCCTGTAGTTTGACGTAGAGGGATTCCGTTCCCGGATCCGGTTCGATTCTCTTGGGATTGAGTTTCACGCAGCGGTCGGTCAGATCGGAGATGTCTATCGTTTCCCCGTTTGTGTGATACCAATTCCAGATGCTCTGAATGGCGGCGCCAAAGGCGGCCGCTTCACCCTCCTTCAGGGTGACGACCGATGTCTGAAAGATGTCGGCCGTGATCTGAAGCCATGTCCGGCTGTTGGCACCTCCGCCCGTAGCCCGGATTTCCGTCGGATGAAGCCCCATGGATCTCATGCGGTTGAAACCGTATCCGAGATTCAAAATCGTCCCCTCCATGAAAGCGCGGGACAAGTGGGAGGCCGTCATGTTGTGCGCGGTCATCCCGAAAAGAACACCCTGGGCATCCGGAAGGACCGGCACCCGCTCGCCGTTAAAAAAGGGAAGAAAGACAAGCCCATCAGCCCCGGGAGGAGACAAAGATGCCTCCTTTTCCAGATCTTCATTCGACAGCATCAGGAGGGATTTTAAGTGCTCCGTCGTGTTGGTGACGTTCATGGTGCAGAGAAGGGGCAGCCAGCCGCCCGTGCTGTCGCAGAAGGCCGCGATTTCCCCATCCGGATCGGAGAACGCCTCATCAAAATAGGAATAGACCGTTCCCGACGTGCCGAGGCTCAGCGTGCAGACACCGGGATGCGTATTGCCGGTCCCGATGGCCCCCATCATGTTGTCCCCGCCGCCGGAGGCGACAAGCACATTTTTCAAACCGAACTTTTCGGCGATGTCCTTTTTCATAAATCCAACCGGTTCGCGGGGGTGGGCGAGAGGGGGCAGCCTGTCAAAAAGCTCATCTCCGATCGCCCCGACAGCCTCCTCGCTCCACCGTCGGGAACGGATGTCCATCAGTCCGGTACCCGAGGCATCGCCGTACTCCATATGACGCTTACCAGTCAGAACGAAGTTCAGGTAGTTATGGGGAAGGAGAACGGTGTGGAGATGTCTGTAATTTTCCGGTTCGTTTTTTTTCAGCCACAAAATCTTGGAGGCCGTGAATCCGACGGCCAACCCGATGCCGAGTTTGTTGATAAATTCCTCCGGCCCCCCCAACTTTTGAACGAGTTCTTCCGTTTCCCCGACCGTTGATGTGTCGTTCCAAAGTTTAGCCGGCCGAATGGGAACCCCCTCTTTATCCAGGGGAACACAGCCGTGCTGCTGGCCGGATACACCCAGGCAGACGATGTCTTTTGAATGAAAACCGTGTTTTTCCGACGCGTCCATGAGCGCTTGCCGAAAGGCCGTGTCAAAGGCTTCGATCCAGACGCCTGGATCCTGCTCGCTTGCTCCCGGAGACGTTTTGGGGAGCATGGCATGGGGAGCGGTTCCCCGTCCCAGCAGGTTTCCTTCAAAATCGATGATGTAAACTTTGGTGCTCTGTGTTCCCGAATCGACACCCACGGCGAACATCTTTTCTCCTTACCGTTTTTCCCCGACTGCTTCTTTGTGCATACGAAACAGCTGAAGATAGTCCTCGGCCGCCTTGTGGGGATTAAGACCGAGAATTTTGGCCAGGTAACGAATATGGGCCCGCAGGTATATTTCGTCGGGAAGGGCGTCGTAATGATCGTTTTCGATGTCTTTCAGCAGTTCGATCCGGATTTTGGTCTCCAGGGAGATATCGCTCAGGGATATTCCCAGCGCGGTGCGGATCTTTCTCAGGTTCCGCCCCGAAAACGGCAATATTTTTTGGGGGGACTTTTCCGGGTCCGTATCCGTCGGCGGTTCTTCATGGTTTTCGCCGTTCGTCTTCACCGATTCAATGTGGGATGTCAGAAATTTGTGCGCTTTTTCAATCCTGCGCAGGATATCATTGGATTTTTTCTTGGAAAACTCTTTGGTCAGAGGGGACAGGATGGAGGATTCGGTGGAATAGATATTTTTAAGTCGATGATAAGCCTGATTGATTTGAGGGTAGGTCGCTCCGGGCCTTAATTCCAGGATTTCCAGGTGGTGTTTGATCTCGCTGCTCATAAGGCCTCCTTTTCCCGGATGAGATTGTAGAGACAGGTTTCGATTTCCTGCGCGGACGGGGAGTTGGCGTAATGGACCATAAAGGGATAGCCGCGGGCGATGGAATTGGCAACCTCTGTTTTATATTCGATATGCCCGGCGTACCGGACATCCAGATCAAGAAATTTGATGAAGGCGCTCTTGATGATGTGGCCGAGTTCAATGTCCTGGCGGGTTCTGATCTGGTTCAGCAGGAAATCGATCCGGAAAGAGGCGATTTCGGACTCGATGATGCTTTGACTGAAGGGGAAATTGGTCTTGAGCCAGTTCATCAGGTCCCAGATGTTTTTCAGCTTGTAGTGTTCTCTGAATTTCCAGACCTGATCGATCAGATCGCGGAATCCGTAAGGCCGAAACGCGAGGGTCAATTTTCGGAACAGGGCGTTTTTGATG
Source organism: Acidobacteriota bacterium (assembly GCA_018894615.1). GTDB lineage: Bacteria > Acidobacteriota > Aminicenantia > Aminicenantales > Aminicenantaceae > JAHIPL01. Next base: position 3,658 of record JAHIPL010000102.1, read on the forward strand.
AACTGATAAAAATTTTCCATGGAGATGGTTTCCGGATTGATAACGGCGATTTTTTTGTCCGCCAGAAGAAAAGTATCGAGGACGTGAGTGTCGCTTCCGGCGCCGATGTCGATCAGAATATAGTCGGACTTCAGACGGGGAATGTGATTGTACAGTTTTCTCCTGTGATAAAGACGGGTGCCTTCCGTAGAGAGGGAGTGGACGTCGCCGGCGATGAAGCGGAGGTTTGGAACCACCGTCGGCATGGGCAGTTCCTCCAATTCCTTTTTCCTCTCAAAGAAGAGGGTGAGGGATTTTTTGGGGTCCTGAATTCCGAGGAAATTGTGCAGATTGGGGGCACCGATGTCGAGATCGATCAGGATGACTGTGTAATCAAGCCGGGCCAGAAGGGTGGCAAAGGCACTGCAGACAAACGTTTTGCCTGATCCGCCTTTTCCGCCGCCGATCGTCCAGATTATCGGACTGTTTTTTTTCTCGGGAAGATGCCCCTCGATCATTGTTTTTTTTCTTGGCTCGAATCGTTTGAACCGGCGTTCGGCGGATGAAATCCTATTGAACCGAACGAAATAATCATAATTTAATGAACAGGCCAGGTCAATAGTGGTTATGAGAGGAGCTTTGAAACCGGCGTCGGATTTTATGAACAAATAAGAAAAAATAAGTTGAATTATTTGCGATATATGTTATAATACAACTAAGTTGCATTTTCGCTGGCTGGATGCGACAAAGTAATTACCCTCCTTCATTATCCCCTTTTGCTTATTTCCCATACCCAACAGCCAGCACCTTCCCCTCCCCCTCTTTTTTGATAAGAGCACTACGCATTTGACATCAAAACACGGTGCAGTGATTATTGCGGTGATTATTTGGCGATATATCCCTGCCGATGAAAGACCTTGTACGATTTGTCCTTAATCTTAATCTGAATGGTTTTAAATTCCCCGTCATTCGAATAATTCGCGGGAGAGTAATAAAGAAGATAGTGCTGATCCGTTAGAGCGGAGGCGTTTTTTATGCCGGTGAAGGGATTCTGAGAGGTGTCGGTCATCCCGCCGGTGGCTTTGGCGACATCTGAAAACGCTCGGAATATGTCCTCGGACTGCTCGATCATGGTGATGCCGGTGATGTTATCCGGTTCACTGTTCATAAAAATGAAATTGAAATGGATGGAGGCGTCAGAAAACGCCTGCTGGAGCTTTTTCCCATCGATGCTGATGTCGCGGTGATAGGAAAAAATGTCCTGGAGGTCCGACAGGACATTGGGCTGGTCCTGCACCATGCTCATCAGGGTGCTGAGATAATTCTGGTTGATCTCCGGTCGGTATTCCCGCTGATAAAACAAAAACACCGTTTTTTCTCCTTCCGACTGCTTGAGGGCTTCGGCGAACTGGAGAAACCGTTTTTCTTCGACCATGCGCAGATTTTCCATTCTCTCCATGGTTTCCTTATAGCGGGGAAGAAGAAAATCAAGGGAATAACCGACGTTTGTCGAATCCGTCTCCTCGCCGACCAACGTACGTCCCAGTCCCGTGCCGGATGACTGGATGCTTCGGATGATGCGTTTCAATTCGCGCATCTGGTTCTTGTAGTTGGAGCTGCCGATGGATGTGTCTTTTCGAATGATATCGACCAGGTCCTTGGCGATGACTTCCCGGGGACGGCTTTTTAGGACGCCGGGCGGGAGGTTGTAGTTTTTCAAGGGCGTTTGAATGGTCAGCAGGTCGTCCTCTTGGAGAATTTCGGTAAAAAAATACTTCATGGCGTCCGCCAGCTTCGGATTGTAATCGATCAGCTGAAAAAGCAAAAAAAACTGGCGGCCGACCGAGGGAAAAAAGCCGACATTTTCCTCTTTTCTTTGAATGTTGCCCTGACGCACGAGATAGAGGGCTTCGGGCTTCTGTGGAATCCCGTTTTCCAAGATTTCAAAATCATCAAGCGTGAGCGTATCCACAAAAATATTGTCGTCGAAGACCCGGACGGGAACGGTGATGTTTCGAACGGTCACGTCATGCTGCTGGGGCTTGGCCGCCGCAAACAAAAAGGGCGCTAGAATCAGGCTGAGCACAGCCACTCGTTTTTTCATCATTTTTCTCCTTTTGCCGAGTTTATGTGTTCATCAGTCCCGGAAATATCCGGCCTTGTGAACGACTCTGAATCTGGATGATATTTCACTTTTAAGTTTGACTTCGATGTTGCGAAAGGAGCCGTCGCTCAAATAATTTTTGGGTGTGTAGTACAGGAGATAGTAGTTTTCGGCGGCGTTGAGGGCGTTGCTGAAGGACTTGGCCGGATTGAAGGCGCTTTCGAAGTATCCGCCTGTCGCCAGGGCCATTTCACGGAACGCGCTGTAGACATCCTCGCTCTGTTCGGTGAAGGTCACTCCGGGAAGGAGCTGCCGCGGCCGGGTCACGAACAGGAAATGAATGGAGGAGGCGGAGTCGGAATAGATCTGCTTGACGTTGTTGATATCAAAAGGGATGTCCCTTTTGAAAAAATTGTTGATGCTGGCCAGGGTCTGCTGAATGTAGGGATTGTCCTGGTAAAGGGTCATGTACTGATTGATGATGGTTTCATTGATGGTGGGGATAAATTCCCTCTCGTAGAAGAGAAAGACATATTTCTGCCCGTCCTTCTCTTTCAGGTGCTTGGCGAAATCGACGATTTTAACGCTGTTGATCTCTCTCAGGACATTGAGTTTGCTGAGCAGTCCCTCATAAAAGATGAGCATCTCATCCAGGCTCTGCCGCGAGTATTCAGCGCCGCTGAAACCGTCCGTTCTCAGTCCAGATAAACCCTGCGTGAACGTCTGGGTGAACAAATCGCCTGAGGTGATGTTGCTGTTGGCCTGGTTGACATCGGCCTGGATTTTTGCGGACATGGCGCTGCTCAGAACGGCAAGGTCATTGACGGCATTCCGATAATCGGAATAGCCGATCATCGTGTCTTTCCTCAACAACCCTCTCACCTCTTCAATAATATCCTTTCTCGATTTGACCTCCAGGGTCTTTTCGCGCATGCGGTAGGTCTTGAGCGGGGTGACGATGAAAACATTGTCTCCGGGGACGATGATGTTTTCAAAGAAAAACCGGAGTCCTTGTTCGAGCCGGGGATCATATTCCGTAATCTGGAAAAACAGATAAAAATGCCGCTGGGTCTGAGGGAGAAAGCGACGGTTTTCATCGCTGCGTGTGATGGCGTTTTTTTTCACCAGGTAGACAGCATCCAGGTCCTGCCGAATGCCGTTTTCAAAAACATCAAAATCATTGATGGTCAGATTTTCGACAAAGCGGTCTGACTGGAACACCCGCACAGGAACCTCCACATTGATGACCAGGGACTGGGGGACAAAGGAGGAATCCTGCCGAACCTGCTGCGCGCCTGGAAAAAGGGTCAGAGCACACAGGGAAATAAACAAAACTGTCTTTTTCATGTTCTTCTCCACTCCAAGTTGACGAAGCAAAAAGACGATGTTCTCATCGTCCGGCATCTTTTTATCACTGTCAACTGGCATGCAAGAAACAGACCATTATGTTTCGGCACAAAAGGAGCGGCAACAGGGGGAAAGGGCCGTCAATTTCGGTGGTGAGGCCCGCCGGTGAAAAGGAAGCTTCCGGATTTGTAAATATAGTTTACATTCCCGCACTATTAAAAAAATAGGAAATTTCCTGAAGGCGTGTGATATAATATTTTAGGAATGTTCGGCAAACACACCGTCCCCTTCGTCTTGGAATTCGAGGGTGCCGTCGTATCCGTTCAGCCGGAGAACGGGCACCTCATTTACCGGCGGCAGGGAGAGAGCGGAGTCCTAGAAAAGAATCTTCTGCATCATGGAAAGCCGATTCACATCCTTCCCGTGGAACCGGTCAACCTTCCAAAAAACATCACGCCTTTTCTGATGATCGAATTCGACCGCCCGATTTTTCTGGGATCAAAAATCGAAGAGACGGTCTATGTGAGTTTCCCCTATGAAATCGGTGTTTTCATTTCCGCGCGAAAACCCTATGAAGTGATCGATATTTTTTCCCTCGCGACCCAGAAATACACGCTTTACGGAGAGCCGAAAAGCGGGCTTGTCTGCCGGTACTGGAAAAGCGCGGTATTTTCCCAAGAGCCAGAACTTTTTCCGCTGCGCGAGGGGATCATTCACCTCACCATCAAGAATACGACGGCGGACTGGGTGGAGATCAGGAAAGTGGTGCTGAACGCCTTTGGAATGAAAATATATTATGATAAAAAGCGGGTGGTCCAGTCGGCGCATATGAAGATAGTCGGGCCGAGATCGGCGGAGACAGACCTCCTCGTTTCTCCCTTTAGCCGGGCCATGAATAAATCAATCGAGCTCTTCTCCCTGAGAAAACAGATCATCTCCACCACTCATGTGATGATGAGGGACGGCATCTGATGTTTGATACCATCATCTGGGGAAGGGTCACCCTGTTCGATTTGATCGTTTCGATGATTATTCTGCTGGCCACGGCCCTTGTCGCCAAGGGTGTGTCCCTGTATCTCAAAAGGATTTTCAAGGACAAGATCCAGCTGGATCATCTCAGCATTCTGGTCAAGGTAGTGTCCTACTCCATTATAGGCATCGGGTTGATCGCAGTCTTTGCCCTTATCGGCATCGACCTCAAAGGACTGCTCTTCGCCGGAACTTTTGCCGGTGTGGTTGTGGGTATCGCCAGCCAGAATGTTGTCGGCAATATGATGGCCGGGCTGTTTCTTGTGGTGGAAAGACCCCTCAAGATCGGAGATCAAGTCGAGATCGACGATGTCAGGGGATTTGTCGAGGATATCCGCATCCTGTCCACGTCCATTCGGACCTATGACGGCATGTATGTCCGCATACCCAATCAAACCGTGTTCACCACCAAAATGGTCAATTATGTCTTCAACCAGGTGCGCCGGTTCAGCTACAATGTCGGTATCCGCTACAGCGATGACGCCGACAGGGCGATTTCCATTATACGGTCGGTGCTCGATGCGGAGCCATTTGTGCTTCATTCGCCGGCGGCCCAGGTGTTCGTACACAAACTCGGCGACAATGCCGTCGAAATCATGGTCCGGCCATGGGCGCCCGTGACGGAGTGGTACTCCCTTAAAATGAAGCTTTTGTGGGAGATCAAAAAGACGCTGGAGGAAAACAGCATTGAAATCGCTTTTCCTCAGCGGACGGTCTGGTTCGGCGACGGGACAAATCCATCCCCCAATTATCCCTCCTCCGGGAAACTTCAGGAGGGACCCGGGGAGCAGGAATGAGCCGTCCTTTAGGTGACGATCGTGTTTGTTTGGGAAGGAGGTGAAAAAGTGAGCCGAAAGAATGGGCTGCTGCCGTTCAAAAGAAAAAAGAAAAACTCCGCCTCTTCACTCAGCCGGGCCCTGCGTAACCGCAGCACAAAAATCGGCCAGTCTCCCGGAACCGTCGTTTTTGTCGGTGAGAAAAAAACGAAAGAGGTGAAGATCTCCTACATGGACTATCACCCCGACCACCTGGAGGAAAAGGCCGGCTGCAGCATCGAGGATTGTCTCTCGCTGTCCAGCCATCCTTCCGTCTCCTGGATCAACGTCAGCGGTGTTCACGATGTGACTGTCATCGAAGAAATCGGCAAGGCTTTTGAACTCCATCCCCTCATCCTCGAGGAGATCGTCTTCACCGAGCAGCGTCCCAAATTTGAGGATTTTGGAGATTATCTGTTTGTCGTAGTCAAGATGCTCTCTTACAACCAAGAAAAAAAATCCATCGAGGGGGAACAGATCAGCCTCATTCTGAAGGACAGCTGTGTCATCTCTTTTCAGGAAAGGGAAGGGGACATCTTTGATTTCGTCCGGGAGCGGATTCGCGGCAACAAGGGGCGTATTCGCAAGATGGGAGCCGATTATCTCCTCTACGTCCTCCTCGATGCGGTGGTCGATCATTACTTCCTGATCCTGGAAAAATACGGGGATTTAATCGAAGATTTGGATGACGCGATCGTCGAAAGCCCGAATCCGAACATTCTTCAGATTGTGCATTCCATTAAAAGAGATGTCCTTTATATGAGGAGGTCGGCCTGGCCCCTGCGGGAGGTTCTCAACGGGGTTCTGAGGTCGGAATCCCCGCTTCTGAAAAAAATGACGGACATGTTTTTGAGGGATGTTTACGATCACACCATTCAGGTGATGGAAACCGTCGACACCTTCCGGGACATGCTGGCCGGCATCCACGACACCTATCTCTCCAGCATAAGCAACCGGATGAATGAGGTCATGAAGGTTCTGACCATTATCGCCACCATTTTTATTCCATTGACATTCATCGCGGGAATCTACGGGATGAACTTTGCATTCATGCCGGAGCTCAAGTGGAAAGGCGGCTATTTTATGGTCTGGGGCGTCATCATCATCGTCTCCCTCTCCATGCTCTGGTTCTTCAAACGCAAAAAATGGCTATAGTGTAAAAATCCGGGGACAGGCCTCGACATTATACAAATTGCTTCGACTTTGTGCTGTTCCCGGATGGCCCGGACCATGGGGCTGTTTATGCCTGAAAATTTTTTCTGATGACCGGTTTTTTCATCGGATTTTTCACATCCAGGCCGAAGAATCGGAGTAATAATCGGCCCACTCATCCGACAGACCTTGACGAATAAGAGCGGTTTCTCGCACGCTCATTTATGGTTGACTCCGGTCGGAATGTGGGTATATAGTAAAATAAATTCAATGAATCATTCGAGGGAAGGATAATCAAATGAAGAACAAAACAGGTGTACCGATGACGTCCGTCGCCTCCATGACCCGGCGCCGCTTTCTCGGGAACAGCGCAACGGCTGCCGCGGCATTTATGATCGTTCCCCGCCATGTTCTCGGCGGGAAAGGGCAAACGGCGCCCAGCGACAGGCTCAACATCGGCTGCATCGGGGTCGGAGGGAAGGGGACTTCGGACATCTGGGGTGTCAGTTCGGAAAACATTATCGCTTTATGTGATGTAGATGACACCAAAATCGACGACTTTTTAAAGCACGAACGAACGCCTGAAGAACACAGTGAAATGTATCAGAAGGCAAAAACATACAGGGATTTTCGGGTCATGCTGGACAAACACCCCGAAATCGATGCCGTCACCGTCTCGACTCCTGATCACACCCATGCCGTTGCGGCCATGACCGCCATGCAGATGGGTAAGCATGTTTTTGTTCAGAAGCCCCTCACCCACACCATCAAGGAGGCACGGCTTCTGGCTCAAACAGCGAAAGAGAAAAACCTCGTGACACAGATGGGAAATCAGGGGCATGCCGGTGAAGGCGCCCGCCTGATCAACGAATGGGTCTGGACCGGCGCCATCGGGGAGGTGCGGGAAGTCCACGCCTGGACCAACCGCCCCATCTGGCTTCAGGGTGCGGATGCGCCCACGGAGATCCCCTCCGTTCCCTCCACCCTCGACTGGAACCTGTGGCTGGGGCCTGCCCCCTTCCGTCCTTACCACCCCACCATCCATCCTTTCTCCTGGCGCGGGTACTGGGATTTCGGAACGGGCGCGCTCGGCGACATGGGAGCTCACATTCTCGACCAACCCTTCTGGGCCCTGAAACTGGGAAGCCCGTCCACTGTCCAGGCCAGTTCCACCCGGTTCACAAAAGACATGTATCCGGTGGCGGAGGTCGTAACCTACGAGTTCCCGGCCCGGAAGGACATGCCGCCCGTTACCCTGAAATGGTACGACGGCGGAGTGATGCCGCCCAGGCCCGCCGAGCTAGAGCCGGGACGGATGATGGGGGATTCCGGCGGCGGTGTCCTCTTTGTCGGGGACAAAGGAAAATTGATGTGCAGCACCTATGGCGAGAATCCCCGTATCATCCCTGAAGACAAGATGAAAGCCTTCACCCGTCCGGAAAAAACAATCCCCCGCTCGCCCGGAATCCACGCAGAGTGGGTGGAAGCCATCAAATCCGGGAAAAAATCGACGACGGATTTTTCCTATTCCGGCCCGCTGACCGAAGTCATGCTTCTGGCCAACATTGCGGCCAAGACGGCGGAGTACAAAGTCGTCCTTCAGTGGGACAGCGAAAAAATGGAATTCCCGAATCTGCCCGAAGCCAACGCTCTCATCCACAAGGAATACAGGCTCGGTTGGTCGCTCTAATCAGCCGCCGCAAGGAGTCTTCGATGAGAAAATCCATAATAGCTGTCTTTTTTCTGGTTTTGTTCTGCCCTCTGCTCCAGACCTGCATGCAGGAGAATGACACCATGACTCCTCAAGAAAAATGGAAAATTCATGACCCGGACCGCCCTCTCCCGCCCGTGGTCGATCCGGGACCGGCGGGCCCCCTTCTACCCGCGCCTTCCGATGCCGTCATCCTCTTTGACGGAACGGATCTGTCCGGTTGGGTGGACGGCAAAGGGAATACGCCCCGGTGGAAGGTGGAAAACGGTTATATGGAGGTCGTCGGCAAAACGGGCTCCATCCTGTCCGGACAGGAGTTCGGAGACTGCCAGCTTCACGTCGAGTGGGCGTCTCCGGAGGAAGTCAAGGGAGAGAGCCAGGGCCGGGGCAACAGCGGGGTTTTTCTCATGAACACCTATGAGGTTCAGGTCCTCGACTGTTACGACAACAAAACCTATGCCGACGGCATGGCGGCGGCCGTCTACGGTCAGTATCCTCCCGCCGTCAACGCCTGCCGTCCTCCGGGTGAATGGCAGAGCTTTGACATCATCTTTGTCCGCCCCCGTTTCGATGAAGAGGGCCGTGTCGTCTCCCCGGCCCGGATGACGGTCTTTCATAACGGCGTCCTGGTGCAGCATGATGTCGAGCTTCTCGGGCCGACAGCCTGGAAGGTCCGCGAGAAGTACAAGGCCCATTCCGACCGCCTCCCCATTTCGTTTCAGGACCACGGCAATCCCGTCCGCTATCGAAACATCTGGATCCGGGATCTGGAAAAATGAAGGGATTGGCCACGACCATTTATCCGGTGTGATGGGTCCTGTCAGCACCGGCCACCCATCCGTTTTAAAGAATTATGAGGTGACATCATGAACCTGAGAATTAAAAAAATTTCTACGATTATTGGAATCGGCTTTCTGATTTTTCTAGCAACCGCAGTTCTATCCCAATCGGAGCAGCAGAAGAAAAAAGCCCTTGTCGTCTGGGGCGGATGGGACGGGCACGAGCCCAGGCAGTGTGTGGACATCTTTGCTCCTTGGCTGGAAAAGCAGGGATTTGAGGTCACCGTCTCCAACAGTCTCGATTCCTACACGGATAAAACCCTCATGTCCTCTCTGGATCTCATCGTCCAGGTCTACACCATGGCTCAGATCACCGGTGAGCAGGAGAAGGGGCTTCTTGATGCCGTCAGGAGCGGGATCGGCATCGCCGGCTGGCACGGCGGGCTGGCCGACTCCTTCCGCAGCAACACCGAGTATCAGTTCATGGTGGGCGGGCAGTGGGTGGCCCACCCGGGCGGCGTCATTCCCTACGATGTCCGGATCATCGACCACGACCACATCATCACCAGGGGGCTCAAGGACTTCTCCATGAACTCGGAGCAGTACTACATGCACGTCGATCCCATCAATGACGTCCTGGCCACGACCACATTTTCCGGGAATCACGCGGCCTGGATCGACGGTGCC
>JAHIPL010000103.1 GCA_018894615.1 Acidobacteriota bacterium
AGCCATTTAAAACATAACGGAAAAATGATCGAATTTTTCGGATGGGATATGCCTGTCGAATTCTCCGGCATCATTCCTGAGCACACGGCCGTTCGCGAACGGGCCGGTCTGTTCGATGTCAGCCATATGGGAGAGATTCGTATCAAGGGCCCCGGAGCGCTGGATTTCGTCCAATACCTTACGCCCAACAACGCGGCACGGCTCGGGCCGGGAAAAGCTCAATATTCGGCTCTCACCACTCCGAAAGGGACGTTTGTTGACGATCTGCTCGTCTACTACCAGAACGTGGACGAGTACCTTCTGGTCGTCAATGCCGCAAACACGGCAAAGGATTTTAAGTGGATTCTCTCTCATGCGGAGGCCTTCGATGTGGGCGTGACCGATGTGAGCGAAGAATACACTCAGATCGCCGTTCAGGGACCGGAAGCGCAGGGCATTCTGTCCCGCCTGACCGACATGAAGCTGGAGGAATTATTTTCCTTCCATTTTGCCGCGGGCCGTGTGGCCGGAGCGGAGGCCCTGGTTTCCCGCACGGGATACACCGGTGAAGATGGTTTCGAAATCTACACCCGGGTTCCGAAACCGGATGTCATCTGGGAGGCCCTTCTGGAGGAGGGGAAATCCGTGGACTGCCTTCCCATCGGTCTCGGCGCCAGAGACACGCTGCGTCTCGAATCCTGCCTGATGCTCTACGGCAACGACATCGACGACACGACAACGGTGCTGGAAGCGGGTTTGAGCTGGGTCATCAAATTCAAAAAGGGGGATTTTTTGGGCCGGGATGCGCTCTTGAAACAGAAAGAAGAGGGGGTGCCCCGCCGGATCGCCGGATTTGAAATTGTGGGCAGGGGCATCGCCCGCTCCCATTATTCCGTTTTTGTCGGCGGTCAAAAGGTGTCGGAAGTGACATCCGGTACGTATTCCCCCTCTCTGAAAAAGAGCATCGGACTGGCGTATTTTCCCATCGGCTCGACGTCGGAGGGGACGGACATTCAGATTGAAATCAGGGGAAAACGGACGGATGCCGTCGTTGTTCCCACTCCTTTTTACAAACGGGAGTCATAGGCTTGAAATATTGAAGGCAAAAAAGACCGATGTCTGATTGCCTTTCCATGGTTAAAATCGGAAAAGGAGGTCAACATGTATCCGGATTCTTTCAGTTACAGCAAAGATCATGAATGGGTTCATGTGGAGGGAGATATCGGAACCATCGGTATCACGGATTTCGCTCAGAAACAGCTCGGTGACGTGGTGTATGTGGAACTGCCTGAAGTCGGAACCAAGCTGGAATATCATCAGTCCTTCGGTGTCATCGAATCGGTCAAGGCCGTTTCCGATGTGTACGCTCCCGTTTCCGGCGAAGTGACGGCCGTGAACGAGGAACTCAACGATGCTCCTGAACTGCTCAATGAGAGCCCCCACGACAAGGGCTGGATCATCAAAATCAAGGTCAAGTCCGGCGCCGAACTGGAAAAGCTCATGCCCGTGAACGAGTATGAGAAATATCTGGAGGGGCTCGAAGATTAGTCTCACTTTTTCTTTTTCCATCAAACACAAGAAGTGAAATTTATGAGTTACATATCTCTCAGCGACAAAGACAAAAAAGAGATGCTGGCCAGGATCGGGATCAAGTCTCTGGATGATCTCTATTCATGCATTCCGGCCGATCTCAAGCTCGACCGCGATCTGGAAGTGCCTCAGGCGCTGACCGAAACCGAACTGTTCCGGTATTTTGATACCGTCGCCAAAAAAAACACCGCCGATTCCTACCGCTGTTTTCTCGGCGCCGGCGCTTACCGTCACACCATCCCTGCCATCGTCGACTATCTCAGCATGAGAGGGGAGTTCATCAGCCCCTACACGCCCTATCAGCCGGAACTCAGTCAGGGGACGCTCCAGATCATCTTTGAATTCCAGACGCTCATCGCGCAGTTGACGGAAATGGATATCGCCAATGCGTCCCTCTATGACGGCGCGTCCGGGGCGGCGGAGGCGGTCCTGATGGCCAATCGCCTGACCCGCAAATCAAAAGTGCTTGTGGCCGCATCCGTCCACCCTCAGTACCGGGGGGTCATCGAGGCCTACGTGAAGAATCTTGAGCTTGAAATCATCGAAATCGGATATGACGACAGCGGCCGGGTGAATGAAAGCGAACTGCAGAGCCGTCTCGATGAAAAAACGGCTGCGTTTGTCTTCCAGTCGCCCAACTTTTTCGGCGTCATCGAGGACGGAGAGGCCTTGTCCCGGAGAGCCCACGAGACGAACGCCCTTTCCGTTTTTCTTATCGCCGAGGCGGTCTCGATGGGGATTCTGGCCTCGCCGGGAAGTCAGGGAGCGGACATCGTCACGGGAGAAGCGCAGTCCTTCGGCATGCCTCTGAGCTTCGGCGGCCCCTATCTCGGATTTATGGCCTGCGCCGAACAGTACCTGAGGCAGTTTCCGGGCCGCATCGCCGGCGAAACAAAGGATGTGGACGGAAAAAGGGGATTTGTTCTAACCCTTTCCACGCGGGAGCAGCACATCCGGCGGGAGAGGGCCACATCCAATATCTGCACCAATCAAGCCTGGTGCGCCGTTCGGGCCGCCATTTTCATGGAAACTCTGGGAGCGGAAGGCATGCGCGAAATGGCCCGGCAGAACATGCAGAAGGCCCGTTACGCGCTGGACCGGCTGACGGATATTTCTGGAGTCGAAGCTCGTTTCAGCGGGCCGGTGTTCAACGAATTTGTCCTGCAGCTCGAAAGGCCCTTGAGTGAAATCCAGTCCGTTCTGGAAGGCCACCGCATTATCGGCGGTCTCGCGCTCGATACCTGGATGCCGGGATTTAAAAACTGTCTGCTGGTGAATGTGACCGAAATTCATACGCGGGATGACATCGACGCCCTGGCGGCTGCTCTGCGTACGGCCGCCCGGTGAAATCCGGAAGGAAGGAACGATGATACGCGAACCACTCATCTTTGAAATCAGCGAAGAAGGGAAAAAAGCCTTCACTTTCCCCAAACCGGATGTTCCCGACAACGACGGCATCGAACAAAATGTCCGGCTGCGTAAGGAAATTCACGGTTTTCCGAAAGTGGCGGAAATTGAAGTGGTCCGGCATTTCACCCGGTTGTCCAAAACCAACTACTGTGTGGATGAAGGAATCTATCCGCTCGGCTCCTGCACGATGAAATACAATCCCAAGATCAATGAGGTTGTGGCCGGTCTGGCGGAATTCCGCAACAGTCATCCTCTGTCTCCCGTGTCCACGGTGCAGGGGAATCTGGAAGCCCTGTTTACCACCGAGCAACTCCTGGCCGAAATCACAGGGATGGATGCCGTCTCTCTTCAGCCATCGGCCGGAGCCCAGGGTGAAATGGTCGGGATAATGCTGGTGAAAGCCTGCCTGGAAGACAGAGGAGAGAAAAGAACAACCGTTCTCATCCCCGATTCCGCCCACGGAACCAATCCCTCCAGCGCGCATCTCTGCGGATTCAAGGTCCGTGAAATCAAATCCAATCAATTCGGCACGGTGGATATCGACAGCCTGACAGAAGCCATGAGCGAGGATGTGGCGGCCCTTATGGTCACCAATCCCAACACGCTGGGAATCTTTGAATGGGACATCAAAAAAATCGCGGACATCGTGCATTCAAAGGGCGGATTTGTCTACATGGACGGCGCCAACATGAACGCGTTGGTGGGACGCTGCCGGCCGGGAGACATGGGGGTGGACGTCATCCATCTCAATCTGCACAAGACCTTTTCAACGCCCCATGGCGGCGGCGGGCCGGGTGCGGGTCCGGTGGGTGTCAGCCGGACTCTGGAGCCCTATCTCCCCGTTCCGCTTATTAGGAAAGTGGATGGAGCGTTCCGGCTCGATGAGGACAGGCCCAAAAGTATCGGCCGAGTCCGGGGATTCTATGGGAACTTCCTGGTCATCCTCAAGGCCCTGGCTTATATTTTGACCCATGGTCCGAAAGGGCTCCGGGAAATTGCGGATATCGCGGTTCTGAACTCCAATTACATCCGCAAATCTCTCGAAGGGCTCTACCATCTCAAGTACGCCTCGCCCTCCATGCACGAATGCGTGTTTTCCGACGCCCTGCAGAAAAAACACGGAATCAGCAATCTGGACATCGCCAAACGGTTGATCGACTACGACGTGCATCCGCCCACCATGTCCTTTCCTTTGATCGTTCCCGGCGCTCTTATGATTGAACCCACCGAAACGGAAAGCCGACGCGATCTCGATTTTTTCATCGAAGCCATGACAGCCATCGCCCGTGAAGCGGAAGAAAACCCGAATCTGCTGAAACAGGCTCCGCATCACACGTATGTCCGTCGGCTGGATGAGACAGCGGCGGCCCGTCAGCCCATTTTAAAATGGACGAACGGCGATCGGACCTGATAGAATAGCAGGCACTCTTCCATAGATCGTGAAGACGTGTCCATTTTTTTCGAATAGGTGCACATGAAACAATGAGCATTCAGAATTTGATCATGAATCTGCAGAAATACTGGGCCGACCAGGGCTGCTATCTGGCTCAGCCCTATGATGTGGAGGTCGGCGCCGGAACCATGACGCCGGACACGTTTTTTCGGGTGCTGGACGACCGGGACTGGAAAGTGGCCTACGTCCAGCCTTCACGCCGACCCGACGACGGCCGCTACGGTGAAAATCCGAACCGGGTTCAGAAGCATCACCAGTACCAGGTCATCATCAAGCCTTCACCGGACGATATCCAGAAACTTTACATCGAGAGCCTGACCCGGCTGGGGATCGACCTGAGTGACCATGATCTCCGTTTTGACGAGGACAACTGGGAGTCTCCCACCATCGGCGCCTGGGGCGTCGGATGGCAGGTGCTTCTGGACGGACTGGAGATCACTCAGTTCACCTATTTCCAGCAGGCCGGCGGCATCGACCTCTTTCCCATCCCGGTTGAGATCACCTACGGCCTGGAAAGGCTGGAGATGTTCCTGGAAGGGAAGGATGATATCTACGATCTGATGTGGTCCGACGACGTCACCTACCGCGACCTTCGGTTCCGGGAAGAAAAGGAATTTTCCGAGTACAATTTTAATGAGGCCGATGTCGAGCTTCTTCGCTGTTCGTTTGTCGGGCGGGAAAAGGAAGCCCGCCATCTGATCGATGTTGATCTTCTTCTCCCCGCCTATGATGTCTGCCTGAAGTGCTCCCATCTCTTCAATCTACTCGATTCGCGCGGGGCCATCAGCGTCACCGAGCGGGTCAAAATGATTTCCCAGATTCGGAATCTCGTTATCCGGATTGCCGGGAAGTACACGCGGACGGAGGGGGAGGGCTGATGGAACTGCTTCTTGAAATCCAAACCGAAGAAATGCCGCCGTCCCACATTCAGGCGGCCATGACTCAGCTGAACGACATGCTGGCCAAGGAAATGACCGATGCCGATCTGATGGACGGAGGAGCCGCCTCCTCTTCTCTGCAAATATACGGAACCGCCCGGAGGTTGATTGTGTTGGCCGAGGTGAGAGCCAGGCAGAAGGACAGTGAAGAGGAAATCGTGGGGCCTCCCAGAGCGGCCGCCTATGACGAAGCCGGCCGGCCAACGCGGGCGGCCGAAGGATTTGCCCGATCCAGGGGAGCGGCCGTGAAGGACCTCTGCCTTATTCAAACCGACCGGGGTGAATACGCGGGCATTAAAACGATTGTTGAGGGAAGGCTTTCCAAGGATGTCCTCCCAATCCTGCTGGAGAGGGTGATCGGCCGCATCTCCTTTCCCAAAATGATGAGATGGGGCTCCAATCCTTTCCGTTTTTCCCGGCCCGTCAAGCACATTTTCGCTCTTCTGGACGGGGATCATCTTCCGTTGAGCGCGGCCGGCCGGACATCTGCGTCCCATACATTCGGTCATTTTCTGCTGGCGCCCGAGCGGCTGGCCATTTCCTCTTTCAAGGAATATAAAAAGGCCCTTTTCAAACACAAAGTGATTGTTTCACCCGAGACGCGGATGCAGCGTATTCTCGAGCAGATGGAAGAAAAACTGAAATCCATCGATGCGGCCGTTTTTCCGGATCCGGAACTTTTGAACAAGCTGGTGTATGACGTGGAGTGGCCGCTTGTTTTTCTGGGAACGTTTCCCGAAGAATTTCTGAAACTTCCTCTGGAGATTCTCAGCACGGCCATGAAAAAAGGACAGAACCTTTTTTCCGTCGTCAGCGGGAAAAAACAACGGCCCCATTTTATCGGAGTGGCCGATGCCGTCAGCGACCGCAAGGGGCTCATTCGAATGGGAAACGAACGCGTGCTCCGTGCCCGTCTGGAAGATGCCCGGTTTTTCTGGGAGCAGGATCTCCGCATCCCCCTGAGTCAACGGCTGAAGGGCCTCGATAATGTCATTTACCAGGAGCAGCTGGGCAGCTACGCGGATAAGGTGTTGCGTCTTAAAAAAATCGTCCGCTACCTGGCCGGAAAAATGGACATGAAGGATCAGAGCCAATCTCTGACCGCGGCGGCGGAGTTGTGCAAAGTCGATCTGCTGACCGACATGGTCCGGGAGTTTTCCTCTCTTCAGGGCGTTTTCGGGGGGCTGTGTGCACGGGAAGAAAAATATCCGGCGGCGGTGTGGAAAACCATTTATGAGCACTATCTGCCGGCCAGTATGGATGATGACGTTCCCTCCACCCGCAACGGCCTGGTCCTGTCCATCGCCGACAAGCTGGATTCCATTGTTGGGGCCGTGGGTGTGGGGATCAAAGTCACCGGCTCCAGAGACCCGTTCGGGCTGCGCCGCAATGCACAGAGTATCTGCCGCATGATTCTGGAGAAAAAGCTGCGGGTCGACCTGGGGCGCCTTATCGACAAAAGCATTGTCCTTTACGGCGATACGCTTCAGCAGCCGAAAGAGGAGATCAAAGCGTACTGCCTTGATTTTTTCAGAAACCGGCTCTCCTATATTTTTTCATCCCAGGGATACCGTTACGATCTGGTGGATGCGGCCCTGGAACCAGGAATCGAGTTCCCGTATGACTGCAGCCTGCGCCTCAGAGCCCTCGACGGATTGAAGGACAGCCCGCAGTTCGAGCCGATGATTCTTATCGCGAAGCGTGTCAACAACATCCTCAAAGGGCATCCCCGCCACCGGATCGATTCCGAACTGTTCGAAGAGAAGGAGGAGCGGGAGCTCTACACGACCTTCTCCATCATCAGGGAAAACGTCGCCCCCGTCC
>JAHIPL010000104.1 GCA_018894615.1 Acidobacteriota bacterium
CGTTTCGGCGAGGCTGTCCGCCAAGGACGAAGGGGTCAAGACAGCGGGAACGGCACCCTGGTCGAGGCTGACAAACTGTGTCCACAGCATGAAACCGGTGATGAGAAACAGCATGAATCCGATCAGGATGATGATGGTGGATAACCGCCATTTGATACTCATGCCGGCTCCTCTCTCCTTTACTCTCCAGGGTTCCTTTCCCAGGGGGGAATCTTAGAAACAGAGTCCGCGGCGGCGGACACCGGACTTTTTTGAGGCATCGAAACGGGTGTCTTTCGATAGGCCTTGAGATTCTCAATTGTAATTTTGTCATACATAAAGGGACGGGCCGCATCAAAGTCGACCTGGCCGCTTTTAACAAGCTGGGTCAGGGACTGGTCCATGGAAATCATGCCTTCGCCTCCCGATGTCTGAAG
Source organism: Acidobacteriota bacterium (assembly GCA_018894615.1). Classification (GTDB taxonomy): domain Bacteria; phylum Acidobacteriota; class Aminicenantia; order Aminicenantales; family Aminicenantaceae; genus JAHIPL01. Next base: position 417 of record JAHIPL010000104.1, read on the forward strand.
GGTCTGGTAGATGGCCTCCGTTTTTCCGGATCGGATATTGTTGCGGACGGCGGCATTGGCGAACATAACCTCGTTGGCCGCCACGCGACCGGGACGATCGGCTCGGGGAAGAAGAATCTGGGACACGACTCCGACAAGATTTGATGCCATCTGTGACCGGACCTGGGGCTGCTGTTCGGCCGGAAAGACATCGATGATCCGGCTGATGGTTTTGGCCGCGCTGGCCGTGTGAAGCGTTCCAAAAACGAGTTGCCCTGTTTCCGCCGAGGTGATGGCGATTCTGATGGTTTCGTAATCCCGCATTTCCCCGATCAGGATGACGTCCGGATCCTGCCGGAGCGCGTATTTGAGAGCGTTCTTAAAAGACAGGGTATCACCGGATATGCCCACCTCCCTCTGGGTCACATAGGATTTTTTCGAATTGTGGAGGTATTCGATGGGATCCTCGACGGTGATGATATGATCTTCTCTGGATCGGTTGATGATGTCGATGAGGGCGGCCAGGGTCGTCGATTTTCCGCTCCCGCTCGGGCCGGTCACCAACACCAGGCCTTTTCTTAATAAAGCGAATTTGTTGATGGAGTCGTGCAGACCAAGATCTTCCAGTCTGGGAATATCCTTGGACAGAGACCTTACAGCCGCGGCAACGCTTCCACGCTGCAGATGAATGTTGAAGCGAAACCGTCCCAAACCGGAAACTCCTAGAGCAAAATCCAATTCCCCCCGGTGAACGGGATCCCTTTCAAAGGTCTGCTTCTGGTAGTCATTTAGAACCGAGTAAATCAGTTCTTTGGCCGACTGAGGCGTGAAACGATCGTATTCCGTCATGGGAACCAGCTTTCCGTGAATGCGGAACGCCGGATGAAGCCCAGCCATGATGTGAAGATCCGAACCTTTCATCTCCCCAAGTTTTTTAAGAAGGTCGATCATTTGCATTCGAAAACTCTCTTTCGTTTTGTGATGGACGGGATCCGGAAGCGACTAATCCCACAAGTACCGTTTTGTCCGCCCTCATCCGATTTCTGTTCATTTCCGAGGTAAAATGTATAGCAATATCAATGGGTTGTAAATAACCCTCAGCGATGAATTCCACCTCACCCCCGTCATGGATTTCATTCTTGACCCGGCACCCTCATCTACGGTAATTATAAGATAAAATGCCGGTACAAGGAGGCAGAATGACAAACATTCAAAAACTGACCATGAGCATCATGATCCTGGCGGCTGCGGTTGTCCTCACCGCGGCGGACGTGATCCAAACCCAGGACAGCGACACCTGGGACGGTGTCGCCGCCGACCTGACCCAGATCAGCCTCAGAAACGATGTCTTGACCCTGCGCTTCAAAATCCGCAACACGGGAAGCGAAAGCCCGAGAATCGAATTCCTCTACAGAGACTGCTATATCGTCGACGAATCCAACCAGAAAAAATACTTCCTTCTCAAGGATTCGGAGGGCCAGTTTATCGGCGGCCCGAAGGACAAAGACTGGGAGGGCGGCCGATTCAGCTACATCGTCGAGGCGGACGGTTCAAAGGGCCTCTGGATGAAATTCCCGGTTCCGGCCGACAATCCGGACCCGATTTCCATCTCCGTCCCCGGATTTTTTCCGTTTGAAGAGGTTTCTCTCCAATAATGGCGAAAATCACCTCAGTGATAAAAGTTATATTCCTCCTCCTGTTTCTGATCGGTTTGTTCACCTTCCCGTTCGATTCTCCCGGAGCACCTGTACCGGATGAAGAAAACATCCTCATTCCACCCGACGCCCACGACAAAGCCGTTGCCGCCCTGGCGCGTCTCGGTCCGGAAAGAGGTGCCCTCATTCTCAGCAGCAAGGTCCTCGCCGTCGAGGGTGTTATTCGCGGTGTCAGCGCCCGAATGGAAAAGCTGAAAAAGGCGCTCGATGATCTGGGAGCAAAGGAATCCGATACGGACTATGTGATCGAACTGCCGGGCGATGTGCTTTTCGACCTCGACGAGTGGACCATCCGGAAGGACGCCGAGGACACCCTTCTCAAAGTAGGAGAGATTATCAAATCCTACAATCACCCCGTGACCCTCACCGGCCATACGGACGCACTGGGAACGGATGAATACAACCTCGATCTGTCCCGGAAACGGGCCCGATCCGTCAAGGACTGGCTGGTCGCCCGGGCCGGTGTCGACGCATCGCTGATCGAAACGGACGGCAGGGGAGAAGGTCAACCGGTCGCACCAAACACCCATCCCGACGGCTCGGACAATCCAGAGGGGCGGCAGAAAAACCGGCGGGTGGAGATCCGGATCAAAAAATAGGATCTCTCGTCAAAAATCCATCAGCCCGAGGTGGCGGAGGGCCAGATAGGCCGCACCGACGACTCCCGCCGAATCTCCCAGTTTCGCACTGATCAGGGGAAATTCGGGACGGGGGATTCCAAAAAAGGAATCCTTCATCAGCGGAGGAACCCTGGAATACCAGAGGGAGAGATTGGACACTCCGCCTCCGAGAATGATCGCTTCCAGGTCCAGAATGTTGACGGCATCGGCAAAAACGGCGGCCATCACCCGGCAGCTTTCATTCAACAATTCCACGGCCTGCCGATCGCCCTGTTCATACAGGGAATAGATCTCCTGAAGCGCAAGTCTTTTCCCCGTCCGTTCAAAAAAAAGCCGCGTATGGCTGGGTCCGGACAGATAGGCTTCGGCACATCCCTTCCGCCCGCACCCACAAAGACGTCCGTCAACATTCACACTCGTATGGCCGATTTCCCCGGCCCCTCCGGCGGCTCCCCGGTAGAGCTTGTTCTCCAGAATGAGGCCGGATCCCATGCCCGTTCCCAGAATGACGGCCATGACGGATCGATATGTTCCGGAACAGCCGGCAAAAAACTCGGCCAGGGCCAGGCAGTTGGCATCGTTTTCGATCAGGAGCGGCACAGGAAGGCTGTCCCTGAAACGCCTGATGAATCCAGGCTTCTCATAAAGAGGGGTGTGAGGGGCGCCAAAAAGGCGGTCCTCGTCTTCCATGTAGGTCGCCGGAGTCCCCATTCCCACGGCCGCATAGTCCCGTCCGGCGGAGACGGCGTCGATGACCCGGCGAATGTTTTCGATAACCCTGTCCGCTCCCTTCTCCGCTTCGGAGGGTAAGCGCACGCGCTCCAGAATGCGCCTGTCCGCATCCAGAAGGCAGGCTTCCACCTTGGTGCCGCCCAGATCCACTCCCACTACAAAGGGTTCAGTCATAAACATCCTCACTCCGTCCACCTGCAAAGGATTCTTTTGTATAGCTGTTTTATGCCTCGTTTGCAACTCGATGATATCGGTCAGAGCCTGCTCCAGGTTTTTTGGGTGAACATGATGTTCTCGGGCTTGGCCTGAAGTCCGAACTCACACTGGGCGATCACCCCTCCCCGATCGAAGAGGGACGCATGCATCTGATGGACGGCGGCCGCGATCTCGTCTTCGGACCCGTTGGGAAGAAGGTGCTGGCGGTCCATCTCTCCCCAGAACGTGATGCGCCCTTTGAAGAGGCGTCCCAGGTTTTCCACCCCCATACAGAAAACCTGCGCATTCAACGCATCCACTCCCGCCTTGATGAGATCCGGAATGATGTCCGTGATCCAGCCGTCCGAATGCATAAAGAGAAACTTTCCGGCGGCGTGA
>JAHIPL010000014.1 GCA_018894615.1 Acidobacteriota bacterium
GGGCACACGTTTCTTCCAGAAGCAGGATTTTATTCCCCGCATGTCCGATTTGGCGGGGGCGCTGAAACACATCCCGGGGACCAAAAACATCATCCTGTTCAGCGGGCGAAGTGTGGGCTCTCCCGTCACCAGCCGGCTGGGAAAGGAATTCGCTGACGCCGGCACCCCAGTTTACACTGTTAACACCAAAAACTGGATCCGTCAGGGCATCATTAGTTTGTCGGTCAAGAAAAAACATATCTATGAGGACCATCCCCTGAAAGATCTGGCCCTGGCCTCGGGAGGAAAATACTTCGCCGATATCGAACAAATCGACACCATCTCGGAGGAGATCCAAAACCTCACCGGCAATTATTACGTCCTCGGTTATTACGTCCGGGAAAACTGGGACGGAGCTTATCATCGGATCGAGGTCAAGGTCCACAAACCGGATTTGGAGGTGTATGCCCAGGACGGCTATTTTAATCCCAAACCTTACAGCGCGTATTCGGACTTCGAGAAAGAGCTGCATCTCTCCGACCTTTTGTTCTCAGAACACCCCTCGGCCCCCGAAACACGGGACATCACCGGCGGAGCGCTCCATTTTTACGGCGGTAAGGAGGCCAATGTCGCCCTCCTCTTCTCCTTCGCCGTCGACGCCAAAACCAGCCTCCCGCCGGGACCCGTGGAGTTTTATGTGTTCCTCAAAAATGATAAGGGGGAAACGGTCAAGCTCGATAAAGGCGACATGGACCTCACGCCCCTGGATCAGAAGGAGTTGGGGCTCTACTTCCTGGAAACACTCCCGGAAGGGGAATATAAATGCCGGATCGTGGCCCGGAATCCTGAATCCGGGCAGGCAGCCGAGGGGCGGATTCAATTTCACTGCCCGGGTGAGACCGATACAACCGTCCGCTTATCGTCGCCGCTTCTTTTTTCCATGGGACCGGAATGTCTGCTGTTCCGGTTGTCGTCACGGGCCGATACACACGAAACCGATCAAACTGCCTCGTTGAAGGAGATTTACCAATTTTTCCCGAAAGACAAACGTCTGGTCATCCGCACCCTCAGCCTCGACGAACGGACCCTGCTTGTGGTCCTGCCCATCTCCATCCGAACGGAGGAGGCGCCGCTTATCGACTTCAACGTTTTCATCCAGTCGGAGACCGAAGGGGAGGCATTTGATGTTGACGGCGTCATTCTGGATGTCCGGGAACTCGATTCCGGCACGGATATCGTCTTGATGGAAGTCGCCCTACCGGAACTCCCTCCCGGAAACTACCGTCTCACCATCGAAGCAAAGGAAAACGACACCCCCCTCCACTCGGTTCACAGAAACATCACTATCCGATAAACATCGCTCCCGGATTCTCAAAAGAGCTTGGATCTCGGATTAACTCAAGAACCAGGGACTCAGAATCCAATTACGTGGACTTCCGTCATTACGGTTCTGGATTTGACATCCGCTTTTTTTTCAATCATATTTCATTAGGTTGTTGTTTTTAGCAACAATATGAAATAATTTTCAGTTCATCTCAGGACTGTTACCTGATATCAATAAAGGCATATAATTTCAAGCAAAGGAATTCATATGAAAAGATGAGAATTTTTGACGACAGCCGGATGCGTGTCCATGACGCTTCCTTTTCTCACATTGTCCAACAGCTGTTCTTCCTCCGTGAATCCAAAACAGCGCCCGAATATCCTCTGGATCACCGTGGAGGACATCTCCCCCCTGATGAGCTGCTGCGGGTATGAAGCCAATCCGACCCCCCCATCTGGACGACTGGATCCGGGAAACCGGTGACAAGGGTCAGTACCCTGAAGACAGTCCGAATCTTAAATACATGTTCGACTGGTGGGGCGACAAATGCGTCAATCCGGAGCATGATATTTTTCGAGATATTAGATAATCCGTCCTTCCCAAAGATCATTCAGAAATTTCCGCCAGGGGTAAATCCTGATCTCTCCGTGCAGGCGTTCCATTTTTTCATTGCAAACGATCAAAGCTTTTTGGGGTGAATATTCGTCAATAAATGCGACAAGGCCCTTCATATCTTTGCTATCAATATGACTTTTGCCTTTGATCTCAACAGCGATTCTGCCTTCATCCAATATAAAATCCACCTCCTGGCCTGATCGAGTCCTCCAAAAATTGATGGTGTAATGCAGATCACTATAGGAAGAATGAGCCGCCAGCTCTGTGAAAATAAAATGCTCGAAGGCTTTTCCGAACAATTCACCTTTTTCCTCCAATAGGTGCCGCTTCACCATATTTCCGGCGACACCGACATCAAACAGATAAAATTTTGGTGCCTTAGTGATGATCTGGCGGGATTGTTTCCTCTTGAAGGGCTCCACCATCCGTCCCAGCAGCGTATCAATCAGTATCTGATAATATTCCTTGACGGTCTTGGCATCAACGCCGCAGTCCCGAGCGATATTAGAATAATTGATCAATTCTCCATGAGAATATCCCACGGCATCGAAGAAACGGGCAAAAGCCGGGATGTTGCGTGTCAGTCCTTCATCGAACACCTCTTCCTTCAGATAATCCCGGATATAACCACGGAGTGATTTTTGGTAATGATCCTGTAAATAATGATCGGGAATCATGCCTTGATTCAAAATCCTCAACAAATCGACATCTCCCAACTCTCTTGTCACCAGCGGGAACATCTCATATCTCCAGGCACGCCCCCCTAATAAATTCGCCTTTCCCCTCTTGAGTTTCCTGGCACTGGATCCGCAGAGAATAAAACTCAGCCCTTTGTTTTCAATCAACCAATGCACTTCATCCATTATGGGTGGGACCTTCTGCACTTCATCCAGGATGATCGGAAACTTCAGGAGGTTTTCACTTTTAGCCAGAATTTGCTCCCTCAACAAGGAAGGCCGTTTGGTGAATTCCAAAACCAGATCTGTTTTTAAAAAATCAAAGAGGAGGCTGTCTGGGAAGGTGTCTTTGAGGTAAAATGATTTGCCGATTTTTCTAGGACCCCATAAAAATGCCGACTGCTTAGGGGGAAGATCGATGTCGAGAATTCTTTTCACTTTTTGCATTTGAGGACTAATTTCCTGAATAGTTTAACTATTATGGAATATACTCCATAATAGTGAGGCTGTCAAACGGGCTAAATGTCGATGCCGATTTTACGCATGAGGACAAGGGCGTTAAAGCTTTCGCAGCGGCCGTCACGGAGCTTATAGTCGAAAATCAGGCGGTCGCCTTCGACCTTCCCGTCAAAGTGGGCGTTTTTAATTTTGTCCGGTATTTCCTTCTCGAGCTTGGTCAGTTCCAGATCGTGCGTGGCGACAACCCCCATGGCGTTGTAGCGGGTTAACTGCCGCATAAGCGCCACCGCCCCTGCCTGCCGGTCGAGAACATTTGTGCCCTTGAGGATCTCGTCCAGGAGAAACAGAATCCTCTCCCCTTCACGGATCCCGTCCAGAATATTTTTAAGACGCTGCAGCTCGGCGTAAAACAGAGACAGGTTCTTGTCCAGGGAATCGCTGACTTTCATGCTGCTGTAAAGCTTCAGCGGGGAAAGTGTGCAGGAATGGGCGCACACCGGCGCTCCGGCCAGACCCAGGACCAGGTTGACCCCCACCGTCTTGAGAAAGGTGCTTTTTCCGGCCATGTTGGGCCCGGTGACGACCAGAATACGGCCATTCCCTTCCAGCCGGAAATCATTGCAAATCCGCGAGTCATCCGGAATCAGAAAATGCCCCAGGTTTTGAGCCCGGTA
>JAHIPL010000105.1 GCA_018894615.1 Acidobacteriota bacterium
GTCTTCGAACATATCCCCGTACTTGAGGAGCTTTACGTCCCACTTGCTCATCTCGAAGCCCATGGACCGCTTTTCGCGGGACTCCTGGCTTCCGGCATAGAGCTGGAGGCAGCCGTCCATGATGGCACGGTGGTCGTCGCGGGTGTCGCCGTTGACCCGCTGCTTGAGACGGCTCAGGCTGCCGAAGGGCTCGATGCGCCCGTTACGCAGGTAGAACTGACCCTCAGTGATGTACCCGGTGTTGTCCGGGACCGGGTGGGTGACGTCGTCGCCGGGCATGGTCGTCACGGCCAGGATCGTGACGCTCCCCCTCTCCTCGAAGTCCACGGCTTTTTCGTACCGTTTGGCAAGCTGCGAGTACAGGTCCCCGGGGTAGCCGCGGTTCGAAGGGATCTGCTCCATGGTGATCGCGACTTCCTTGAGCGCGTCGGCAAAAGAAGTCATGTCGGTCAGCAGCACAAGGACCTTCTTTCCCTGCATCGCAAAGGTTTCGCCGACCGCCAGGGCCATGTCGGGAACCAATAGCGCCTCAATGGCAGGCTCGGCTGCGGTGTGGACGAACATAATGGTCCGGTGGAGAACACCGCGTTCCTCGAACGTATTACGGAACATCAGATAGTCGTCATGGCGCAGGCCGATGCCGCCGAGGATGATGACGTCGGCATCGGCCTGGAGCCCGATGCGTGCCAGGAGCTTGTTGTAGGGCTCGCCGGCCGGGGCGAAGATCGGCAGCTTTTGAGACACCACAAGGGTGTTGAAAACGTCGATCATCGGAATCCCGGTGCGGACCATTTCGTCCGGCGCGCGCCGCACGACCGGGTTGACCGGCGGGCCGCCGACTTCGATCTCCTCGTCCTGAAGAGGGGCCCTGCCGTCGCGGGGACTACCGGAGCCGTCGAAGATGCGGCCGAGCAGGTTCTCGGAAAAGGGGACGCCCATCGACCGGCCGAGAAACCGAATGCGGTCGCCGGTGGAAACACCCTGGGTCCCTGTGAACACCTGGAGCGAAACCCGGTCGCCTTCGAGCTTGATGACCTGGGCCAGCGACGAACCGAAGCTGGTGCTGAGGACCGCCAGCTCGTCGTAGGCCACGCCAGTGGCGTTGACCTCGACCACCGCGCCGGAGATTCGGGTGATGCGCTCGCGGAACTTTCTCATAACGCAACCCCCTTCCGCGTGATGAACTCTTTTATCTCGTCCTGCGTCTTTCTGAAGTGTTCCGAATCCTGCGCCTGATAGTTCCAGTTGCGGAAAAGTTCTGAGGCTCGGACCATGGTGTCGCGCACCTCGTCTTTGGATTCGACTTCCAGCTCCATACGGACTAGATCGAGGATCGTCATAAACACAAGCTGCTGCCTTTCGGCCGTGGTGGCGGCGTCGACTTCGTCGAAGGCGTTCTGCTGGAGATAGACCGCATCGAAGAACTCGGCCTTGAGCATTGTGACGAAGTCCTCGACGCTGGTGCCTTCCTCCCCGACCACGGCCATCATCTGCTTGATTTCATTGCCTTCCCTGAGGTACGCACGCAGCTCTTCGACCGACTCGGTGTCCATGATACCGGGGTAGGTCGACCAGGAGTCGAGAGGGTCGATGGCCGGGTAGCGGCGGGCGTCGGAGCGCGCCCGGGAAAGCCCGTGAAACGCGCCGACAACTTTGAGGGTTCCCTGCGTGACCGGTTCCTCGAAGTTGCCGCCGGCCGGGGAAACCGTCCCGGCGATGGTGATTGAGCCTTTTTTGCCGTCCTTCAACAACAGGAGCCCGGCACGTTCATAGAAGTTGGCGATCCGGCTATTGAGATAGGCCGGAAACGCCTCCTCCCCGGGGATCTCCTCGAGGCGGCCGGACAGTTCCCGGAGGGCTTGGGCCCAGCGGCTGGTGCTGTCTGCCAAGAGCATCACGTCCAGGCCCATCTGACGGTAGTACTCGCCGAGGGTCACCGCCGTGTAGACCGAAGCCTCGCGAGCTGCAACCGGCATGGAGGAGGTGTTGCAGATGATGATCGTCCGCTCCATCAAGCTCTTCCCGGTACGCGGGTCGATCAGTTCGGGAAATTCCTTAAGCAGCTCGACAACCTCGCCGGCGCGCTCGCCGCAGGCCGCTACGATCACCACGTCGACTTCCGCGTGGCGCGATATGATGTGCTGCAGAACGGTCTTCCCTGCGCCGAACGGTCCCGGGATGCACATGGTTCCGCCGCGAACGATCGGGAACATGGTGTCAATGATACGCACCTTGGTGGTGAGAGGCTCGGTCGGCAAAAGCCGCCTGATCGAGACATTGAGCGGGATCTTCACCGGCCATTTCTGTGTCATGGAAACTGATCTTTCTTCCCCGTCCCTGGATTGAATCACGGCGATTTCGTCCGCGATCGTATATTCTCCGGCAGGCGCGATTTTTTTGACCGTCCAATCACCGGCAAGCCCGAACGGGATCATGATCGCATGATCGAAGATCCCCTCCGGTACTGAGCCGAGCTTCTCGCCCGCGGTCAAGACCGCATCCGGCTCCACGACCGGGGTGAAGGACCACATGACCCGCTCGTCCAAGGCCGGGAGGTAATTGCCCTCTTTTAGGTGGGTCCCTATCTTTTCGGCCAGCTCCGGCAGCGGGTTTTGCAGCCCGTCGTAGATGCGGCCGAGCAACCCCGGCCCCAGCGTCACCTGGATCAGTTCCCCGGAAAACTCGATTGTGTCGCCGATCTTTAAGCCCCGAGCGTCCTCGAAGATCTGAAGGTCCAGCTCGCTTCCACGGATCCGGATGATCTCAGCCATCAGCCGGGCACCGTCCGACCGGCAGCAGTAGGCCACTGAGTTGAGCACGACGGCACCGTCTGTCTGTGCTGTGATGAGATTTCCGGTAACTCCTACGATTTTTCCATCCATGTTGACTCTCTTAAATCTAAGGTGAGGTGCTCACCGCATAAGTTAGTAGTCCGCGACTTTCCTCGGTGGACCCCTCTCCCAACTTTTTCCAGCGATGCAGCATCAAAAGGCCCCGCGCGTAGGCCGCAATTTCATCGATCGAAAACGAGAACCAGGCGCCAAGCTGGGTCAGCATTTCCCAACACACCAGGTCCAGCTCCAATGCCGCTGAATGAGGGTCCTTGGCCGTGGCCCAGCGGTCGAGCGCCGCGTCGACCATGTCCGAGTGGATGGCGATCGATTCGGCAACCAGGTACTCCTCGGGAGCCAGGTGGAGCTTCTTGACCCGTTCGTGTGAGATGGTGTTGCGAAGGGCGACCTCAAACCCTGCCCAGGCCTGCAGGAACTCGCAAGAAAGAGACCTTCCCAGCTCGTGCACGTACATGTAGTACGAGCCCCAGATCGAGTCGTCGTCGCGACCGGATTTGCCCTCGGGCTGCAAGAACAACGGGAGATCGTCCTGGCCCGAGATCTGCTTCTCGGTCAGCACCAGCGGTTCGGCCGATTTGATCGCGCCGACAAGGATGCTCTGCCGCATGAGCAGGTCTCTTTCGAGAAAGATCGCATCGACGACCTGACGGGCGGTCGGTGTTTCCGAAACCAGCTCGGCAAAAGCATGCAGAGACATGGGCGGTTTTTCACCGATATCGGGCAGGCTCGGCAGGCTGGTGAGCAGGTAAAGCAGTTCGCTCATGGATTGGGCCTTCTTTCCCTTCTTTAATCCAGCGCCTTCGCAAGAACCTGTCGCACCGCTTCGGATGCGAAACCTTCCAGCGCCTCGGCGATCGACTCACCGGTGACCTCGACGGTACCGTCGGCCAGCCGGTATTCGAACCCCTGGGACTTGAGCGTGTTTTCCAGGTCGAACTCGAGTCCCTTGACGTTGGCGGCCGAGCCGGCGATTTCCGCGGCAACCCAATCGCGCAGGCGAGCTGCGGTTTCGGAGGCGAGGTTGATCGTCACCCGGGAACCGCCCTTGGCGTCCTCGGCGGCGTAGGTCAAAACGGTTTTGCTAAGAAGCTCCTTGAAGAAACCTTCGTGGGAAAAAGCCTTTTCCGTTTCTTTTTTCAGAAGCTCGTTCACGGATTTGGACAGCCCTTCCTGAAGCCGGAGAATCGCATCCCTGGCGGCGAGCTTCAGTTCGTGCTCCTGTTGCGCGGCGATGCGCTCGGCCTGTTTGCGCGCCTCGGCAACGATCCGCTCGCCTTCTTCTTTTTTATCCGCAAGGATCTTCTCGGCCTCGGCTTCGGCCTCGGCTTTGATCCGAGCCGCTTCTTCCCGCCCGGACTGAACGCCTTCCTCTTTCAGCGTCTTGACGAAGTCCTCGATCGTTTCCGTCGTGCCTTCCTCTCGATCGTTACGCGGCAGGAATTTCTTTTTTTGTTTTCGCCGATTTTCTCTCATTTTTTTCATATTTTCGCCCTCATAATACAAAGAACCAGCATATCCAGTCAACAAAAAGTATGCAAGAAAGAGAGGATCTCAGAGAATGGGATCATGCTTTTCTAAGTTTATTGACTCTATGTAATCCATCGTATATATTAAAATTATTGAAGGAGGAAAAAAAGGAAGACAATCGACGATTTGAAACACATCCATATTTTTAGGGACCTGACTGATTCCGAACTGGAAAGTCTTCTCAGTTTTTCAAAGCTGGAACAGTATGATTCAGGGAAAAGGATATTTGCGGAAAAAGCAAACGCGACCAATCTTTACGGCGTCCTTGAAGGACATGTCGAAATCCGCACGAGCGGCAACGCGGGAAAAGGGGATATCATCATCGATACGGCTCGGCCCGGACAGATTTTCGGCTGGTCAGCCGTCACGGAACCGAACACCTTTACCGCCGCAGCCTGGACAACAGAACCGACCCGAGTGATATCGATCAACGGCCAGTATCTGAAAAATTTGTTCAAAACCAATAATCACATCGGGTATAGAGTCATGATGCAGATCTCTTCCGTCATCTCAAAACGTCTGCGCCAGATGCGGGAAAACCTGGCCGAATGTTTGCAGGCGGATAAATAAACACCCATTGAAAACCGGATGATCAGCCGTTGATCAGTCGAAGGGGTTTTCCGATGAATAGGGCACTCCCGCAGGGCGGTTGAAATCGATGTCCTCCACCCCCAGCAAACGGATGGCGGCAAAAAGCGCCTTCCCGGCATGGCGGAAGGCCACGGCCGTGTGGTGGGGATAGCGCTTTTCAATCAGGACATGCCGGTAGAAACGGCCCATCTCCTTGACGGCGAAGACGCCGATCCCGCCGAAGGATTTGGGGTCGATGTCCAGCACTTCCCCCTCCGCCACATAGGATCGAAGGCGTGTGTCGGCCGTGGACTGGAGACGGAAAATGGTGATCTCCCCGGGCCGGATGCGCCCCTCCAGGGTCCCCCTGGTGATATCAGGCTCACCGTCCGGCTCCATCAGGCGCTTCATGATCAGCTGGTAGCGCATCTCCGGGTTCATCATACAGGGCGCCGCCGTGTTGCCGCAGTGAAATCCCATAAACAGATCGGTGGGCTTGTAGCAGCGGACTTCGGACAATGACTCCTCAAACATGTCCTTCGGCACGGTGTTGTTGATGTCGAGAAGGGTCGCCGGCACCTCGGTGGCGCAAACGGCTAAATACTCGCTCAGGGCGCCGTAAATATCCACCTCACAGGAAACGGGAATGCCTCTGGCCGCCAGACGGGAGTTAACGTAGCAGGGGACAAATCCGAAATAGGGCTCAAAGGAGGGCCAGCACTTGTTGGCGAAAATCCCGAATTCAGACAGGCCCAGATTCTCCTCCATGAA
>JAHIPL010000106.1 GCA_018894615.1 Acidobacteriota bacterium
ATGATGCTTTTAACCGACCTTCCAGTCACCAAGAGCCGGAAAAGCATATGGTGGGTGGTCGAATCGTATCTGACGAGATGGCGCATTGAAGAGACAATCCGGTTTCTAAAACAGAGCTACCAGGTAGAAGACATTCGACTTCTGACCTATCAGCGTCTTCAGAATATGATGGCGATTCTGACAGCAGTGTCTTACTTTGCGATGGTATACCTGGGACTGAGGACGAAAATGAGAGTGTTAGCCCGACATGTCATGGGAGCTGCAAGAAGGCTATTTGGGATACCCGATTTTCACTTCTATGCCCTAGCCGATGGTATTCGTGAGTACCTTTTCGGCCGGCAGAGTGGCTTAAATGGCTTTCATAACCAGTGGATTGAAGAAAATAAACAGCTCAGCTTATTCAATCCATAAATTTTTGGGGGAACTCCAGGAAGTCTTTCATATTGCGAATGGGTTCATATTCTGATATAGTCCATCTACCGACATAAAGGAGGAACTCATGCGGAAAACAATAACAATTTTTACGGTATTTATCATCGCTCTCTTTTTTATGGTCTCATGCGGTCCCACCGGACCTTCCACAAAGTCCGGCGCCGCCTCAGCCGATAACATGATGAAGATGCTCCCTCACGACATGCAGGGCGTCCTTTTTATCAACATCAACAAAGCCATGGAAACAGGGCTGGCCAAAAAAGCTCTGGCCAAGGCCGCCGAGGATGATGACTTCAAAATGTTCGTGGCCGCCTCGGGAATCGATCTGGAGAAGGATGTTTACATGGCCGCCATCGGTATCCAGGGGGACATGGGCGGCAAGGACACCCCGGGCGTGGGCATCATCAACCTGATGTACAATCCCGAAACCATGCTGGTCATGATCAAGGCCAAGGCCGAGGAAGAGGAAACCACCTTCCAGGAAAAAGACTACGAGGGCTACAAAATCTACAGTATGGAATCGGAAAAGGAAGACGGCTCCTTCGTCTTTTTCGACAGCTCCACCATCATCGTCGGAAATGAAACGGTCGTGATGGCCTGCCTCGACGTCGCCAAAAAGACCAAAGACAGCCTCACGACCAACAAGGAACTGATGGACCTGTCCAAGCGGGCCAACAAAAAGGCCATGTTCTGGGGCGCTTTTCTTATCCCGGCCGGCGCAACGGACAGTATGGCCGAAGAAAATCCCATGCTCGGCGGGCTGAAGGGCGTCAATGCCGCCGCCCTGTCCTTTGATTTCGCCAACGCCAACATCACGGCCGAAATCAAGGTCATCAGCGGCGACTCCTCCCAGATTCAGCAGATCGCCAACTTTCTGACGGGAATAAAGGGATTCGGCGCGGCCATGACCGGAGAGAGCCCGGAACTCGGTGAGATCCTGAACAAGATCCAGATCACATCCGGAACGGATGAAGTGACCATCTCGGCCGTCATTCCCGAAGAGCTCATCAACACCATGATCGAAAAGGAAGAAGCCAAGAAGAAGGCAAAGGAAGAAACGAGCGAGGACATCAAGTTCTGAAGGATCAGTCCTCCAGAATGTATTCCTTTTTCGAAAAGACCAGACAGGCCAAGGCCAGGAAAACGGCCGTCAGGACCAGAAGCACGACGACCGCTCGCCCGGGCGGCGTCGGCTCCAGCTGAAAGAGCAGAAACGAGAATCGTCCTGTTGTCGGCGACGGAAGCAGGGATTTGATGTAGTGGGCGATGACGAACCGCTGCGTAGACCCCGGAAAATACTGAATGACGTTTTCCCACCCGAAGCTGAAAATCAGGCCGAAGAGAATGGATCTTTTCAGGAAGGTTCCGATGAAGGTGAAAAAGGCCGTATAGCAGACCAGCCCCAGCGTCAGCACACCCAAATAACGAAAGAGGATGCGCCATCGGGACGGATCCGTCAGGCCGTCCGCATTCAGAATCAGGAAGGACAGGATCACCCCTGCGGCCATCATCAGTATGATCAGAAGCGTGTAGGCGGCGTATTTGCCGAGGAGAAGGGCTGCTTTGGGCACGGGGCGGGTTGTCAGATAGGTCAGTGTTTTTCCCTCCAGCTCCTCGGAACAGATGGATGTGCCGAAAAATAATGCCAGGATAAGCACCAGGAACTGGAGATAAAAGGCGACGATGATATTGGAGAAGATATAGATTCCTTCCAAATGATGGGTCTGAAGAACCAGCTCCGCGAATTTGGCGAACGCGGCGATCATCAGCGGAATAAGGCTGATAAAATAAAACACTTTGGTCCGGCGCGCCTTCCTTCCCAGCAGAAAATAAAAGGAAAACACATTTTTAACCGAGGAAACAAAACCCATGGAGGAGGTGTTTTCCGGTTGAGCCATTCTTAACTTCCTATCAGATAATCGAACACGGCCTGCAGATTGTCGTCGGGCGATGAGATTTCATGAATATCGATGTCATTTTTCAGCAGAAGAGAAGGCAGACGGCCGAAAAACGAGTCCCTGTCATTCGTCTCGACGATCATTTCTCCGTCTTCGTGGAACCGCACGTCGATCACATCTTTCTCTTCGATAAAACGGGCCGCCAGCAGTCGCGGACGGCTGCATTTGATGGAAATCATATGGGGAT
Organism: Acidobacteriota bacterium; assembly: GCA_018894615.1. Taxonomy (GTDB): domain Bacteria; phylum Acidobacteriota; class Aminicenantia; order Aminicenantales; family Aminicenantaceae; genus JAHIPL01. The sequence goes on from JAHIPL010000106.1 coordinate 2,578, forward strand.
GGGATTCGATGAGATCCCTGATGTAGTGGATATCTCCCTGGGCGAAAATCTTCCCTTGATGGATAAGAACAATCTGGTTGGTCATGGCCTCGATTTCCGGGAGCACGTGACTGGAGACGATCACCGTCCGCCCTTCGGATTTGAACTCCTTGATGAGACGGATGATCTTGCGCCGGCCCAGAGGGTCGAGCCCGTTGAGCGGTTCATCCATTATCAGGACATCGGGATCGTGGGCGATGGACTGGGCGATCTTGATCCTTTGGCGCATCCCCCGGCTGTAGGAACGGATCACTCTCCCCCCGGCCCCGGTCAGATCGACCGTTTCCAGCGCCCTCACCGCCCTTCTCTCACATTCCTCGCCGGAGAATCCACTGAGCTTCAGCATATGGAGAAGGAAGCATTTTCCGCTCAATTCCTCAAAAAAAGCGTCCTGTTCCGGGCAGAATCCGATCCGGGCGAACAGCGACGGATTGTTCCAGACGGTTTCACCCTGGAGGCGAACCGTACCGATATTGGATTTGATCTGCCCGGTGATCAGTTTGAGAAAGGTGGATTTCCCGGCGCCGTTTGGACCGAGGATTCCGGTGATTCCGGCTTCGATGTCCAGGGTGACATCGCTGAGCCCCAAAACATTTCCGTACCATTTGGATAATTTTTCGACGGAGATGACAGCGCTCATCGGACCACCTCCACGCCCCGAACCCGTCTGGACAGAAAGATCACCGCCACTCCGCAGAAAAGAACCAGGAGCACGAACGAATACATCCAGGGAACGTCATAGGGAAGTTTGACGCCGAAAAAGGCGGCTCCAATCTGCTGCAGGTTGGCTTTGATGGACATCAGGGCGAAGGCCGGTTTTCGAAAGATGCCGTTGAAGATGGCGTACAGGATATCGCTGAACAGGTACATACCGAAGGTCATCACCGCGACATAACGGCTGTTGCGGCTGAGGGCGGACAGGAACAGCGCATAACAGGCAAAAAACGCCGTCAGCAGAACGGAATACCCGATGATGGAAAGGGGCAGCCAGGGATAGTCCTGAATAAATTTGAAATTCCCAGCAAAAATGAGTTTCATCAGGAATAAAACCAGACCGGGAACAAGGGTGACGATCAGAAGGAAGAAAAACACGATGGATGTTTTTCCCATGAAGTAGTCCCTTTTTTTGAGGGGACGGGAAAAATAGAGCTGCAGCGAATTGTGTTTCAGATCATCGGCAATCAGTCCGGCCCCGGCAAAAACAAGAATCATCACAATCATGAAGAGCAGGTAGTCGCCGGACAGAAAGGAATTGAAGTAGGCCGGATTCACCTTAAAGGGCATGGAGGCCTCCCGAATCATGAACTCGAAGTCTTCCAGACGCTCCGAGATGTAGATTCCGGCCAGATACACGACGGCGGGTATCAGATTCAGAAAGAAAAACAGCTTGAAAAACTTTTTTTTGAATGTCAGGCGGATACCGCTCCGCATGATGGGTGACCAGGGGAACCGGCGCGATTCCAGTTCACCGTCCCAGTGGGTGTATCCTTTTTCCTTGATCGACATCAGTCCGCTCCCACAACTTTTGCAAACAGGTCCTCCAGAGAACTCCGGCTTCTGACGAAATGCCGGATCTGCACATCCCTCCCGACCGCCGTCTCCAGAATATCCCGCGGTGTTCTGTCCGACGGCACATAGATCCGGATCAGACCATCCTCCATTTCCTCGATTTGATAGCCGAATCCGTTCAGGTCCTGCAGAAAAGTCTCTTTCCCGCCCTTGATCCGGAGCTCGTAGAGACTGTAGTCCATCCGGCGAAGAGCGTCGATCTCGCCCCGGGATGCGATCCGCCCCTTGTCGAGGATGACCACGTAGCTGCAGGTCAGTTCGATGTCGCTGAGGATATGGGACGAGATGAGGATCTGGATGTTCTTTTTGGATGAAATATCAAGAATGAGCTCCAGAATCTCCTTTCTTCCCTGGGGATCGAGGCCGCTGGTCGGCTCATCGAGAAAGAGGAGCTGCGGATCGTGGACCAGAGCCTGAGCCAGTTTCAGCCGCTGTTTCATCCCGCTCGAGTATGTCTGAAGCAGACGGTAGCGGCTCTCTTCCAATCCCACATAATAGAGGACTTCATGGGCCCGCTTCATCGCCTCCTGCCGGGGCATTCCGCTCAGCTCCCCCAGATAGGATGTGAAGGAGACGGCGTCCATCCCGGGAATGAGGCAGTCGTCCTCCGGCATGTACCCGATGAGCCGACGTATGTCCGTCTGACGGGTTCGGATGTCAAAGCCGAAGATGTCCCCATCCCCCTCATCAGGGACGAGAAATCCGAGAAGAATGCGGATGAGGGTGCTTTTTCCGGCGCCGTTCGGTCCCAGCAGTCCGACTGCCCCGCCGGGAAGAGACAGGTCGACTCCGTCCAGGGCCTGAATCCGGCCGTAGCTGAATTTGATATTATTGACTTCAATGCTCATAGATACTCGATTCCATGATAGGCATCATTTCAAAAATACGATTTAAACATTAAAAAGTTCCCAATATTTTCCGTATCTCCGGCTGCTGATATAAATTGACACAGAATGAATAATAATTCAACGCGATTTCGGACCCTCCGGGAGACGCTTCAGAGTGATATCACGTCGAAGACTCTCATAACGGGATGTCCTTGATTTATCCTCAGACCAGGACCGGCGTACCGTCGCCGAAGACGAGAGCTCGGTAGGCCTTTTCGACAAGATCCCAGTTCTCTTCCCGGTCCAGAGCCCAGTAGCGCCCCATGACCGTGACCACCTGACCGACTCCCAGTTTCCGGCACATGTCCTCGACTTTGGAGACATAGATGGAACCGCTCTCCGGCCTTTCCCCCCGCCGGCCGATGAGAGAATGGATGAAGACCTTCCGTAATCCCCGCTCGGCCGCCATACGCATCAGGGCGAAGAGGTGGTCCAGGGTGCCGTGAGAGCTGTAAAAGGACACAATGCCCATCAGGTGGAGGGCCTTGTCCTCGGACCGGGCTCTGTCCATGATGCGTGTGAAAGCCGTATTCCTGAAAAAACCGCCGTCGGCGATGGCCCTGTCGATTTTGACCCGGTCGAGCAGAATGCGGCGGCCGGCACCGATGTGCAGATGGCCGGCTTCGCTGTTCCCGACGGTTCCCTCCGGCATGCCGACCGCCTCTCCGGAAGCCTGAAGCAGCGCGTGGGGAAAGTCCCGCAGCTGTTTGTCGAAATGGGGAGAACCGGCCCTGCAGATCATATTTCCTTCGTTTTCCTCACCGACTCCCCATCCGTCGAGGATAAGAAGGCAGATCCTTCTGTTTCCATGTCCGCCGATAGGGGGACGGACAAGAAGGCTCCGGCCGGTCATCTCTTCGGGTTTTTTCACGTCCAGCAGCTCCAGAATGGTGGGGGCGATATCGGACAGTTCCCCTTCATCCCGAAGTCTCAAACCGGAGGCATCCGAGGCTGAAAAATCTTCCAGAATAAAAGGGACGGGGCTTTTGGTGTGTCCGGTGTTGACGGTGCCGTCGGGATAGAGCCAGTCCTCCACCGTCCCGTGATCCGCGGTCACCATCAGAGTGACATTGTTTTTTTGACACGCCTCGGCTATACGCCCCAGCTGCGCGTCGACCGTCCGCACCGCCACACAGACGGCCTCTCCGTTCTCGATGTGGCCGATGACATCCACATTGGCCAGATTGACGACAAAGAGCCTGTAGGAGGGATCGGGCAGATGTTTCACGAGTTCGTCCGTCACCCCCTCCGCGCTCAACTCCGGTCTGTCCGCGTACGAGTCGAGTCCCTCCGGGGTGGGGACCACGATTCTTTCCTCTCCGGGAAAGGGCCGCTCGTTCTTTCCGTTCATGAAATAGGTGATGTGAATGGCCTTTTCCGATTCGGCGATCTTGAGGGATCGAATTCCGTTCTTCGACAGCACCTCTCCCAGCGTGTTTTGAATCCGTCCTTCCGGTGGAAAGGCCACATCCGTGTTCAGTTCGGAGTGATACTCGATCATGGTCGCGAAGTTGAGAAGGGTGTCGGGTTTCCGTTCGAAGTGGGAGAATTCCCTTTCGGTCAGGGTTTGAGTCAACTCAACTTCCCTTTCCCCCCGAATATCATAAAAAATGACGTGCTCTCCATTCTGCAGGCGGCCGATAGGCCGACCGTCCCTGTCCACGGCAACGATGGGAAGAAGAGCTTCATCTTCCTGTCCGGAGCGATAGGCGTCTTTGACGGCTTTGACGATGGCGGTTTCCATGAGATTCCTTTCGTTTTGGATTGAAACCGGAAGGGGCAAACTATAGAGATCAGCCGCTTTTTTGTCAATGCCTCTTCCGACAACTCTTGACGAGCAGGAATCGACAGTTTAGATTAGTTAGAGATAGTAATCCCACACCAAAGGGAATTGAACGGATTAAAATTAAAAAGGAGAAAAGGAGAAGACATGGCAAAAAAAACGATCACACTGCTCATTTGTTTCCTGCTCGTCGTATCACTGCAGGGGCTGGCGTCTAAACGGGCCCTGACTTTTAATGACTTTATTCAAATCAAACGGATAAGCGATCTTCAAATCTCACCGGACGGTACGCGGGCGGCGTTTGTGGTGACGGAGATGAACAGGGAGACAAACGGCAGCGAACGGGATATCTGGATCATTTCCCTTGTCGACAATTCCCAGCGGCGGCTGACCTCTCACAAAGCGTCGGATGTTAATCCGCGCTGGTCGCCGGATGGAAAAACGATCGCTTTCATCTCCACGCGAAGCGGGTCCCCTCAGATCTGGACCATTGGGCCGGACGGGGGTGAATCCATACAGTTGACTTCCATCGCGACAGGCGCTTCCGGTGTTATCTGGTCTCCCGATGGAAAACACCTGGCCTTTCTTTCCGAAATATTTCCCGAATGCGAGGACCTGGACTGCAGCGCCAAAAAGCTTGAAGAAAAGGAGAACGACCCCGTCAAGGCAGGGCTCTTCAGCGAGCTTCTCTTCCGGCACTGGAACGCCTGGCGGGAAGGAAAACGCAGCCATCTGTTTATCATTCCATCCGAAGGAGGAAAGGCCGTGGATATGACCCCAGGGGACTTCGACACCCCCCCCATCTCCCTGGGAGGCAGCCGGGACTACACCTTCTCGCCCGACGGGACAAACATCTGCTTTGTCCGGAACATCGATCCCGAACTCCGAGCCGGGCGCGGCACGAACAATGATCTTTTTGTCCGACCTCTGGAAGACGGGACAATTGTGCAGCTGACCGACAGCCGGGCCAACGACAACAGTCCGGTTTATTCTCCGGATGGACGTCAGATCGCCTACAAGGCCATGGACCGGCCCGGTTTCGAGGCTGACAAATATTCCCTGATTCTGTACGACACAAACAGCCGCGAAAGAAAAAATCTGACGGCCGGGCTCGACCGCTCCGTGGAAGAGCTGGTCTGGAAACCCGACGGATCCGGTCTCTATTTCAGCTGTCAGGCGGAAGGTCGGATGGACGTTTACGCCGTCCCGGTCGAAAACGGAAAACCGGAACCGGTCTTATCCGGGCTGACACTGGGAGATCTCTCGCTTTCCCCGGACGGAAAGCGGCTGTATTTTCTTCAGCAGACACTCAACCGTCCGTCCGATCTGGCCGCACACGACTTTGAAACCAGACAAACGAGTTGGCTGACCGATATCAATGCAGAACGTCTGGCTGACCTGGAGATGAATCCCGCCGAAGAGTTCCGGTTCAAAGGGGCCGCCGGTGATTCGATTCACGGATTTCTTCTCAAACCTCCCTTTTTCGATCCTGAAAAAACCTATCCTCTTGTTTTGCTGATCCACGGAGGCCCGCAGGGCGCCTGGATGGACCAGTTCCACTTCCGCTGGAACGCTCAGATGTTCGCCGCTCCCGGATATGTGGTGGCGATGATCAACTTCCACGGAAGCACGGGATACGGACAGGCATTCACCGACTCCATCAGCGGGGACTGGGGCGGAAAGCCCTACCGGGACATCATGACGGGACTGGATTATCTGTTGAAGGAATACCCCTATCTCGACGGTTCACGGCTGGCCGCCGCGGGCGCCTCTTACGGCGGCTACATGATCAACTGGATTGAGGGACACACCGACCGGTTCAACTGCCTCGTTTCCCATGCCGGCGTCTTCGACCTTCGTTCCATGTACGGAGAGACCGAGGAAATCTGGTTTCCGGAGTGGGAATTCAAGGGAACCCCCTGGACCAGCCGGGAGCAGTATGAACGGTGGTCACCCTCCAATTTTGTTTCGCGGTTCAAAACACCATGCTTGGTCATTCACGGCCAGTATGACTTCCGCGTTCCGGTGTCGCAGGGATTCCAGCTGTTCACGTCCCTTCAGCAGATGAACGTGCCATCCAAACTCCTTTATTTTCCGGACGAATTCCATTTCATCAACAAACCCCGGAACACCGAACTGTGGTGGGCAACCATTTTTGAGTGGTTCGAGACCTATTTGAAACGTCCGCCTGGCAAATGATCTATTTTTGAGAGGGAGGTTCTTCATGAAGACGGAAAGAATCGGATGGATTGTCCTTGCAGGATTCATGGGAGGGCTCAGAATTTGAGATAAAGAAGGGAATAAGGATCCACACGGCCGCCGTTAACGCGGACGGACCAGTGAAGATGCGGGCCCGTCACCCGGCCGGTGGCGCCCACCTCTCCGATGACATCGCCCTTTTTGACGGTTTGACCCCGCTTCGCCAGGATTCGGGAGAAGTGGCAGGTGAAGGTGTACACGCCCAGACCGTGATCGATGATCACCGTGTTTCCGGAATAATACAGTTCGGAGGCAAGAACAACACGGCCTGAATTGGAGGCCTTGACAGCCGTTCCGGCGGGAGCGGAGATATCTTCTCCGGTGTGCGGCGAGCGCGGTTTGTTGTTGAAGAAACGCCTCTCGCCGAAATTGTTGGCGGCTTTGCCCTCAACGGGGACGATAAAAGGGCCTTCGGCCATCCAAACCGGAGACAGGAGCGAAAAAAGGGAGGATAGAATGACGGATTCCCGTTGAATGCGATCAAGCACGGAAGAGGGAGGCGTGACATACCGCTCATCCACCCACAACCTGTCTTCCGGAAATTCTCTGGCTTCGACGAAAAGACGGCGGCGGATCACTTCCGTCCGGCCGTCCGCATGCTGGACGGTGACCTGAAGCGGATATTCCCCTTCTTTCTGATCCAGATCTATTCCGACGAGGGTGATGAGTTCATCGGTATCGACAGCCGCTGCAAATGAAAACTTCCTTTCAAACACCCGCACGAAGGCCGTTTGATAACGTTGGGGATCCTTTAAGGAAACCTTAAGCACCTCCCCGGGATGAAGGGATCGGAAGTCGAAATGGACAGCGGTTTCCGGCTCGTCCTGAAGGGAAGCGGAGGCGAATGAGAGGACAACGAATCCGAGCAGAAAAGGAAGAAACACGGCGTTGAGGGAGAAAGGGATCCACGCCTCTGTAAGTTTTTTTATTCGCCTTCCCTTGGGCTCCCTCACACAATCCCCCGGGTTTCAGGCCTTCTTCCGCAGCACACGCCCGGCCAGCGCGCCCGTGTGATTTCCGTTTGAAACCGTCGGTTGACCGTTGACAAGGACATGGACAATCCCTCTTGGATAACGGTGAGGATCCTCAAAAGTGGCCACATCCTGAACGGTTTTTTCATCAAAAACGACGATGTCCGCCGCATATTCAGGCGACAGAATTCCCCGGCGCCCCAATCCGAACTTGGCAGCCGGAAGCGACGTGATTTTTCGAATCATTCGTTCCATGGAAAGAATTTTTTCATCCCGGACATATTTCCCGAGCACACGGGGAAAGGTGCCGTAGCTGCGCGGATGAGGCTTCCCCTGACCGAGAAGCCCGTACGGCGCCAGGGCGGATCCGTCACAGCCGACGCCCACCAGCGGGTGGGCCAGTATTTTTTTCAGATTGTCCTCGTTCATCATAAAAATCACCATTCCCACCCGGGCCCGTTCGGCGATAAGGATATCCCTGATAAATTCGAAGGCGTCCTTGCCCGTCTCCTTCAGGGCTTCGAGAATGCTTTTTCCGATGAACGGTTTGTTGGCCTCGGTGACAACATCCGTGATGACCACCCGGTCCCAGGACTGAAGCTTTCGTTCCTGCTCCTTCACATGCTCCCGAAGGCGGGTTTCCAGGGTCGGATCCTTGAGCCGGGAAAGAAATTCATCCGTCGTTCCCTGTTTCGCCCAGAGAGGCATATAGAAACTCAATCCGGTCGAGCCGGCGATATAGGGATAGCGGTCACAAAAAATGGAAATCCCTGAAACAGCGGCCTGTTCAACCCTGGCGATGGCATCATCCACCTTGCTCCAGTTTTCCGGATAGGCGGCCTTGAAATGGGATATCTGGAGACTGACGCCGGTCTTTCGCGACACTTCGATGGATTCGTCCAGGGATTCAAGGAGATAGGCACCTTCGCTCCGCATGTGGGTGGCGTAAACACCGCCGGCCTGGGCCACATCATAACAGAGCTGCTCGATCTCCTCGGCAGGAGCATAACTGCCGGGGGCGTACTCAAGCCCGGTTGAAAGGCCCAGGGCGCCGTCTTTGAGATTTTCCGCCACGACGGACTTCATCTGCAGGAGTTCATCCCTTTTGGACGGCCGGTCATTGAATCCGACAACCGCGCCGCGGACGGAACCGTGCCCGACGAGGGTTCCGAAATTGACAGCCGCACCCTTTTCCTCCAGACGTGAGAAAAACCCCTTGAGATCGGACCAGGTCAGATCGAGCCCATACAATTCCTTGTAGTCGGATCTGACCTCTTCAAGTATTTTTTCGGCAATGGGAAAAGGTGAGGAACCGCAGTTTCCACTGATGAGCGTCGTGATTCCCTGGCGGATAGCGCTTTCGGCCTTGGGATTGATCAGGAGCCCGACATCACTGTGATCGTGCACATCGATAAAGCCGGGACAGACGGACATCTCGGAAGCATCGATCACCGTTTTCCCACGTGCTGCGGGAATCCGGCCTATGTCCTGAATGGTCCTTCCGCTGATGGCGATGTCCGCCTTGAAGGGCTCGCCGCCCCGTCCGTCATAAAGGAGGCCGTCTTTTATCACGACGGCATAATTTTTTCCCATGCTGCATCCCTTCAGGAGCAGGCCGCAGCCTCCAATTCCAGAAACCGCAGCCGCGGATGTCGTTTTCAAAAACGCCCTTCGCGATAGAGTTCTTCTCATTTGGCCCTCAACCTTTCAAAAAACATAATAATGATATTCATTCAAATGTCCAGACTTTAGCGGGATTAATAAGGCGAAATGTCAGAGGTTGTTTTCGATGAGGGCTTCGATCTCCTCCACTGTTCTTTCCGTTGCCCCCCTAAGCGAATCAAGGGTCATTCGAGCTCTCTCCCCTGTTTTTTTCCATTCCGATTTTGTGCCTTCCGACCAGACCCTGGAAAGAGCGGCACCGTCTTGTACAACCACAGCCGCGTCATTTTCGATAAACCGAGCCGCCAGAACGGCAAAATTTTTCATATGCGGTCCGAAAACAATCGGCTTCCCATAAAAAGCCGGCTCCAGGAAATTCTGGCCTCCCCATGGAATGAGGCTTCCCCCGAGAAAAGCGATATCGCAGACGGCGTAAAACCGGGCCAGTTCACCGATAGTATCGATGATAAAAACATCCCAGTCCCGTGCGGGCTCTTCTCCCGTTCTCCGGACGACCCTGAATCCCATCTGAATGCAGAGGGAATCGATCACCTCCACTCGATCCAAATGACGGGGAGCGATGATCAGCCGCAGTTCCGGCCGCTTATCTCTTGATTCGGCGTAGGCTTTGAGGACCGTCACATCTTCTCCTACATGCACACTTCCGGCCAGAAGAACCACAGCCACCGGCGGGCAGTTCAACTCGGATCGCAGGACGGCCGCGTTCTCGCCGTTCATCGGAGGCAGCTGAATGTCCGCCTTTAAATTCCCCACAACGCGAATCCTGTCGCCGCTGATGCCGACAGCCTGAAGACGGCTGCCGTCCGGGGCGGTCTGAACAAGAAACCGGTCGATATTACCGAGCAGCGGCCGGA
>JAHIPL010000107.1 GCA_018894615.1 Acidobacteriota bacterium
CCGCCTGGATTTTCCTCTGACCGTCCGGAACCGCCGCGACGGGGACCGCTATCGCCCCCTCGGAGCACCCGGCAGCCGGAAGGTCAAGGAGATTTTCAGGACAAGAGGGATTTCCCCGGCCGACAGGGATCTTTATCCCGTCTTTGAATCGGGCGGCGAAATAGCCTGGATTTACGGCCTGCCGGTGGCCGAAAAATTTAAAATCCGGGCCGACACGCGGAGCGCGCTTCTGATCACACTTGAGAAGGAAAAATCCTGCTGAAAACCGATTTCTGTCCTCTGCGTTTCTTCCGGATCAGAGGTAGGTGTCTTTCCAGATGAAATAGACCAGAAGGGCCCAGAGCTGGTGGCTGTAATTCTCGCGGCCGTCGAAGTGGGCGGTGATCATTGACCTCACGGCCTCCGGTTTGAACCGTGCGTCCCTCCGCAGCCGGTCTTCGGACAGCTGGTCGAGGAGAAGTTCCCGGAGGTCTGTTTTCAGCCAGTGCTTGATGGGGATGGAGAATCCTTCTTTTGGCCGGTAAATGTTTTCATCAGGCACCAGCCCCTCCATCGTTTTTTTGAAGATCCACTTGGTGGTGCCGCCCCGGAGTTTCAGCCGTCCCGGCAGCGAGAAAGCGAACTCGACGAGACGGTGATCGAGAAGCGGCACCCGGGTTTCGATGGAGGCGGCCATGCTCATCCGGTCGACCTTGACCAGAATATTGTCGACGAGATAGGAGTGGAGATCCAGGAACAGCTCTCCGTTGACGGCGTCGAATTTGTGAAGAGCGCCGTAAATATCGGAGAAGGGTTGTCTTCCGCTTACAGGCTGAATGCCTCCCAGGGCACGGATGTAGTCCGGGGCGTACAGTTTTCTTTTTCCACTGCCGGAGAGAAACATCATCCAGCGCAGGTGCCTGTGGGAGGGGCCGTTCTCCAGTCCCTGGACAAAGCGCCGCAGTTTGTTCCAGGCCCCCTTTTTTTTGTCCGTGGGAGGAAAGGCCAGAAGGACGGGGGAGGCCAGCCGCAGGAGAGGCGAAAGAAGCGGGAGGCGGGACAGTTTCTGGGCCTGGTAGTGTTCGTATCCGGCGAACACCTCGTCGCCGCCGTCCCCCGAGAGAATGACCTTGACGTGTTCCCTGGCCATGGCGGAGACGAGGTACGTCGGAAAAATGGAAAAATCTCCGAAGGGTTCGTCGAGATGGCGGATGAGTTTTTCCGTGAGTTCCAGCGCTTTGGGTTGAATGATGAATTCTTCGTGGTCCGTTCCGAAACGCTCGGCCACCCTTCGGGCATGATGGGATTCGTTGTAGGATTGGTCCTCAAAACCGATGCTGAAGGTTTTGATGGGAGAGACGCCCAATTCGTGCATCAGGGCGACGATGGAGGAGGAGTCGAGTCCGCCGCTCAGAAATGACCCGAGCGGCACGTCGCTCAGAAGCCTCAGCCTGACCGCTTCCATGAGCCGGCCCCGGAGCTCCTCCTTCACGGCCGGGATGGAAGCCGGCGGTGTGTCGTTCGAATTCTCAATGATGTCCGCCAGATCCCAGTAGCGCTGCACTTTGAATTCATTCCGGCTGCAGATCAGCATGTGTCCGGCGGGGAGTTTGTGAATGCCCTCAAAAATGGAGCGGGGTGCGGGGATATACTCCAGGGTCAGGAAAAAATCAAGGGCCTGGGCGTCGACGCGGCGCTCGATCTCCGGATGTTCGAGAATGGTCTTAAGCTCCGAACCGAAGACAAGGGTCCCGTCTGCGGACAGTGAGTAGTAAAGCGGCTTGATGCCCAGCCGGTCGCGGACGATGACAAGCCTCTCTTTCCGCCCATCCCAGATAGCTGTGGCGTACATGCCCCGGAGCCGGGAGGCGAACTCCAGTCCCCACTCCTCGTAGGCATGAAGGACGGTTTCCGTGTCCGTCCGGGTCTTGAACCGGTGTCCGAGGCCTTTCAGTTCCTCCCGCAGTTCCGGGAAATTGTAAACCTCCCCGTTGTGGGCGGCCCACATTGAGCCGTCTTCGTTGTCGAGAGGCTGGTGGCCCCCGGCGACATCGATGATGCTCAGCCTTCGCACACCGAGACCGACCGGCCCGTCGATGTAGAGGCCCTCGTCATCCGGCCCGCGGTGGGTGATGACCCGGCACATGGCTGTGATGAGGTCCCTCGAAACCGGTTCGTTCGTTCGGGAATGGAAGATTCCGCAGATGCCGCACACCCTGTTTTACTCCTCCCGGTCCGGTCCACTCTCTTCGGGGAAAAGCTCCAGCTCGAAATAGACGCCCAGGTTCCGCCGCTCCATGGAGGCTTCCTCTTCCAGATAGGGGAGCGAGCCCTTGGCCGCCTTGATTTTGACCCTGTAGAGGTGCCACGATTCCATCTTCCACGGCTTCGGAAAAAATATGAGTTCTCCCCACTGTTTCTGCCCGAGAACGACGCTCTGCCGCCGCCCTCCGACCCGGACCGTGATTGTGTTGCTGATGCGGCGGTTGTTCATGAGCCTGACCCGTACTTCCTTGACCGGATAGTAGGTCTTGAGCAGCATATCCGCCCTGTGGGATCCGCGCGTCCAGAATCCCTTTTCGTTGAGTTCGGGGAAGCGGGGTAAAAAATTGTCGTCCAGAAAATGGATCCAGTTCTTATCGCTGTGGGTGTAAACCTGCTGGCGGAAGGCCCAGGGGTTGGTGTTGGTGGGAAAATTGTTGTGCAGGGTGAGCTCCGGAGGAAGCCAGGTGAAGGGCGGTTTTTTGGCATGGGTGTCGGGATAGTGGGAGTGAAAAAAAGGATTGACCAGAATGGGGGCGATGAACAGGGAGGCGGCGATCCAGCAGGCGGCGATACGTTTCACATCCACTTTCATGGGGGCCAGGAAGAAAAAGAAGGGATAGATGCTGAGAAAGTAGCGGTTTCCCACGCAGGCGCCGCCGCCGTAGTTGTCGGGCATCATGATGATGTAAATGAGGATTTCACCGAAGATGGCGATGAAGATCAGCCACTGATAAAGCTGCTTTTTTCGAATCAGAAACAAAATAAGAAAAAGGACGGCCGGAAAAAAATACCAGGTGACTCCCGTGAAACGGCCGAAAAAATAGTAGAACAGATTGGAAACGGCGGCCTTGAACGGAAGGAGGTGGGCATCGGCATATCCCTCCGTGCTCATAGCGTTTCCTTTGGCCTTCTCAAAAGTCAGATTCGGCTTTTCCAGCGGGAATCCGCCTTTTCCGTAAAAGGCTTTTCGCTCTCCCCCCTGATAGTTCCAGTCGCCCGTATGAAGGGCGTTCAGACCGAAAAAGAGGCCTGCCGCCAGCAGGCAGAAAAAAACGATGAGAGCGGCCTTGCGAAACCGTTTCTTTAAAAGATAGAAGAGAACAATCGGCCCCAGCACGGCCACGTTGGGCGGTTTGGCGAAAATGGCGATTCCGGCCAGGACGGCGGCCGCGTAGTCGGACGCATCGGACAGAAGAAAGCGCCTGAGCCGGGTCGCGTCACCCGGTTCACCGCCGATCGATGCCCGGTGTTTGTAGAGCCAGAGAAAGAGGACGGAAAAAATCAGGAACAGGTTGAAAAAATCCGGATGAATCCAGATAAAGTAGACGATGGCCACCGAGGCGAAGAGAAAGGTCAGAACGGCCGCCAGTGAAATCAGGGGGCGGTTGGCCGCGCTCAGATAGGTCCAGCCCATCCAGAGAAGCATTCCCAGAAGGACGGCGTGAAAGACGAGAAACCCGTTGATCCCGAAAATCCGGACAAAGGGAGCGGCGAAAAGGGGGTAGACGAATGATTTGGCGAAAAAGATTCGGTCGTTTTTCCCTTTTTTGAGGAAGATTCCCAGGGGACCGGCGTCGATATTCCGGCGGTAGCGGTAAATGTCCTTCTTCGTGTACTCCAGGTCTCCGTCGAAAGCGATGCTCTGGGTGATGAAATAGTAGACTGCCTCGTCGGCGAAAAGAAAGCTTTTCTGGATTTCCAGGATGTTGACGAACAGGGCGGCTCCCAGGGAAAAGAAAAAAACGACGATCAGGATCCGCGCGGCTGTTTTCTTTTCCACTGTTGTCGACATGGGAATTGTTATGCCACACTCCTCTGAAAAAAACAACCGAATCGAAGATGTGATGGATGGAAGGGGACGCTAGGAGATGTGCTCCATAAAATAGTCCGCGATGCGGATGTCGTAATCGGCCGGGTCGAGGGATTTGACAATGGAGCGTTTGGCCCGACCCTCGGGGGTTTTTTCGGTTAGATCCACAATGTCCCCATCGATCTTCCGTTTATCGCTGTCGGTGATCAGTTTGACGCGGGGACGGAGCATCTCCGCCGAAGTGGGGGATGCTTCAAAGACTATGGCCAGTTCGTCCGTGTTGAGCAGGACCAGAGTCCCGACCGGACAGATTCCAATCATGCCGGCGAACATCTTCAGGATGAGGGGATCATAATCTTCCGGGTCGCTGTCGAGAAGAATATTGAGCGCTTCTTCCCGGGTGAAGTCTTTTTTCCTGTAGGGACGTTTGGTCGTCAGGGCGTCAAAAACATCCACGATTTTAACGATTTTACTGAAGATGTCGATATTCTTTTTCTTGACGTACCGGGGATAACCGCGGCTTCCGCTGACGGCATGATGCTCCATCGCCACGTTAATCGCTTTGGGTGTTACGATCCCCTCCTGCAGCATGGACACCAGCTGCTCGGCACCCCTCAATGGATGGGTTTCGATGATTTTCCTCTCCTCCTCATCCAGTTTTCCCGGTTTGTTCAGGATTTCGATGGGGAGAGACACCTTGCCGATATCATGAAAAAAGGAGCTGATTCCCAGTTCGACCAGTTCCTTTTTATCCAGACCCAGTCTTTTTCCCAGGCCCAGCGCCAGGATGGAAACATTGACGCAGTGGTTGAGGGTGTAGTCATCATAGTTTTTCAGTGTGGTCAACCCGAGAAGGAAGGTGCTGTCGTCCAGGATGTTGTCGTAGATGGCCATGATCAGCCGTTTGGTCGTGATCATCCGGCTTTTTTTATCCGCTTCGTCCATTTTGAAGACATCTTTGAGGTGGGACATGCTGAGAAAATAGATTTTTTTCGCCCCTAACTGTTTTCTTTTCTTTTTCTCTTCGATGGAGAGTTTTGTGAGAGAGATGGATGGAGTGCCGGACCGGCGGAGGGTGTCATGAAATTGTTTGACTTCCTCCGGTGTGCCCTCCATTTTTTTGGAGAAGGCATTGAGGAAGGATTCCAGGTCTTTTTTTTGAATATCGGATTTGAATTGAAGGGAACCGATTTCCCGTTTCAGGCATTCCTCCATAAAATATTTGTAGATGGGATAGGAGGAATAGCTGAACTTGAGTTTGGACTGATTAAAAAAGATTTGATCCTGGTGGAGAAGGAAAGACGCTGCCCCCTCTGTTTGAAAAACCTGTTGAAGAGTGTCTTGCATGCTCTGGATCAATCCCTGGACAAGGGAGTTGTTGGAGTCATAGATCTTGAGGGATTTGCTGATGGAATGGGCCTTGTTAAGAATTTGAATGCCGTACCGGATGGCTTGGGATTCCAGTTCACTCTTGCCGGGATCTTTTGGCTTGATTGACCGATCCATCACTAGTCCTTTAAGACCGGTTGGCCCGTTTCAGCAGCTGTGGCTTTCCGGCAGGCTCTTCGAATTTTATTGTTTTTCAGTTTCCGCTTCCGTTCCAGTTCCCGCTTCGCTACGGGAATTGTCATCTTTTCAAGCACGGAGATCGAAATAAGGGCCAGTTCCAAATTCTTTTTTCTGTGAATCCACCCGGGTTTCCGGATGAATCGGCCGATGAGTGTTGAGGCCCTTTCGTTGTTGAATTTTCCTAATAGACGAAGAAGGAGGATCTTTTCCTTAGGAGAACGTGTTTGAAAGCCCGGATAACGGATGTGAGCTTCCAGATCTTTTTGGAGAGACGGGGAATTATGGAAGACGATGTTTTTGAGCGCCGCAAAACGAATATTGGGTCGGGAGTCACCGATCAGCGACAGGATGGCCCGGACGGCATCCACGTGATCGATTTTCCCCAGAGCGTGGATGACGTCTTCCAAATAAATGTAGTTTTTGTTCCGGAGGAGACAGGACAATGTTTCCACGGTTTTGGGAAGCCGGGAATCCCCCAGCGCCGTGATGACGGCACGGCTGATATCGTCCTCTCCGATGGAGAGCTGCATGAGGAGGGAAGAGGGATCGGACTGCAGAGCCTTGAGAAAGAAATGATAGGCCTTGAGATAAAAAGCGTCACTTTTTTTCGCGTTATAGAGATCCCGGATCAGGGAGAACGAGGCCGGACCTAAAAAATTAAGAAGCAGGAGAAATTCATCATTTTGTGCGGACACCGGATCAGATGTCACCGTCTTCCTGACGTGGTCCAGAAAGAGTGGATCGGAAAGACTTTTGATGCAGCCTTGAAGGGGAGGGAGCCGCGCCGGATTTTGGTGAATGTACTCATGTTCCATTTCTCTGATGGATCCCACCAGATAGGCGGCGCCGGCAAAATCGTTTTTTTTGATAATGGAACGGAGATGCTCGGCGATCGAATTTATCGAGGTTGTGAATCCCTCTTCATTCTCCGCCATGTACAGAATTTCCAGATAAAGGGCCGTCAGCTCATCGTCCGGATTGATCTTCCGGCTGGCAAGAATCATGCGCTGAAGGGTGCTTTGTTCCTCTTTGGAGAGGGCGCTTTTTTTTGTCAGTTGCTCCGATTCCCGCTGCAGTTTATTCTCCGGGTTTTCCTCCTGATGATCCAAATCTCCGGGAGGTGGATCTTTTTTGCCTTCTTGGCTGCCATCCCCTTCCTCCCAGTTCACGGAACCCATGAACATGTCGGCCGGGTCCGGTTCATAGGGCTGGACCTCCGATTTCACTCTCATCAGAAGCATCAAGTCAGTGGCTGTGTGGTGAATGTGGGCGAAATTTTTTTCCCAGATCGAATAGACGGTGTCACTCTCCTCAGGGGGAAGTTGGGAGCACTCGTGCAGAATCAGGAAAAAATCTTCCAGCTCCTTTTCCTGGAGGCCGATGGAAAAAACAAGACTCTGCATGCCGTCCTTGAAGAGAAGAAAGGGGATGCTTTTTTTGATGTCGGGTTCGCTGAGAACGATTTCGTCCTTGTAAGTGAAGGCTGTTTCCTTAATCTCCAGATCGATCTGGGGATGGTTCCTCAGAAAGGCGGTGATTTCGCTGTGTGTCCGCCTGAAAAAATTGAGAACGTTGTCATGCCTGAAAGGGAAGATCTTGAGCTGATTGAAGGTTTTTTCTGTGAAGGAGAGAATGGTCTGAACAGCTTTTAATTCCTTGGGATCTGGAAGCGAGACCGGAGAAATGGGTTCATCCCGGTTGGGATCAGAATTGGATAAAGGGCCTTTATCACTGGGCATCATCGCACAACTGTTCAATATGTACTTTCGGTTTGATTCTGTCAAGTCAAAGAGGGAGGTGAGATGGATTCTTGAGAATGGGTGAGATGTTTATTGTTTTCTCCTTAAAAATATCACCGGAAAAGGGGATGGTTTTCTTTCTTTCACGGCGTTAAATAGATATTGAGGAGCCAGCTATTTGATGAAATCTGTCATGCCATCTCTGATCAGTCAACCGGGTTTCCGCCCCCGGGGCTTCACCCTGATCGAGGTTCTGGTATCCATGGGGCTTCTGTCGGCGGTGCTTCTTTCCATGGCCGGATTCATTGTTTACGGATCCAATCTGCTGCTCAGAACGGAACAGGTATCCATCGCCTCTCACATCCTGGAAAAACGGATGGAAGATGTCCGATTAAAAAGTTTTAACGACGTCAGCCTTCTGAACACATCGTTCACCGATGATGACTTCGCCCGCCTTCAGAATGCGCAGGGTTTGTGCCTGGTCGTCAATGATTCGGGAGAGGATATAAAAAAAGTGATCCTCAGCGTCCTCTGGACTTTCCGGGGAAGGCAAATGCGTCGGGATGTTTTGACCCTGGTGACGCGGGGGGGAGTGGATAAAAAATGAGGGATCGGGGAACGATAAGGAACGGAGATCCGTCGGAACGTCCGATGTCCTGCGGATTGACCGTCATCGAGGTGATCATGGCCCTGACCCTCATGAGCATTCTGATGACGGCTGTGATGATCCTCTATTCCGTCAGCCAGACATTTTTTTTCAATCAGAGCCAAAAGGCGGATGCCGTTCTCGACAGCCGATCGCCTCTCGTCTGGATCGGCCGCGACATCCGCGAGGCGCTGGAGGTTCTTCCCGGACCCATTGTCATTGACGATCGAACCTACACCACATCCGGCAGCAGCGTTATTTTGAAGCTCCCTTCCGTTGACGCGAACGGTTTCATCATCGACATCGACAGTGTCTTCGATACTGTCATTTATTACAGGCATCAACAGTATTCCGACCGCCTGGTTCGTGTTGTCGATGCCGATGAGAGCAGCTCACGTTATGAGCAGTCCCGGGCGATGATTCAGAGCTGCGACGGATTCGATCTGACATTTTTTGACGCTGATGGAAACACCACGGAAGCGACTGCGGACATCTACCAAATCCGCATCGCCCTGGATTCCAAGTATTTAGGTATCAAACGTGATTTTTCCGGGCGCCTCACCACCGATTATATTATGAGGAACAAGGGGCTGTTTTGACCATCAAACAAGATTCTATTCCCGGTCAAAATTGTGGTTCCGGACATCGCTTTCCTGAGAGAGAAAAGGGAGTGGTCATCATTCTGGTTCTTTTTGTGAGTGTCGCCCTCCTCATCCTGGCCGTCCCCTCATTTTATAAGCTGTCCGCCTACAACGATCTCGGTGAAAAATCCCACCGGTCCCTGGCCGCTATGAATCTGGCGGAA
>JAHIPL010000108.1 GCA_018894615.1 Acidobacteriota bacterium
CCTGTTTTGTATCTTTTGGGCGGGCTGGGATTGTGGATTCTATGGTACAATGGCTGGTATGGTGAATTTTCCCTCATGATCCGGCCCACCGGGCTGGACCTTCAGACAATCGACGGACGGGAGTCACTCCCCTTCGACGGCATCTCCTTTTATCAGCCTCTGGTCGCCAAACCGCCCAAATGGCTGGTGATCCTGAGCTGGCTGGGCGCCCTGTCAGGACGTGGATCCTCCGGAGTAGGAGGGCTGGGCCGGGCCATGATTCTGAGCGGGACGGCCTACCATGGGCTGAACATCGGGCTCAAGGATGGAACGACCCGGTACTTGTGGATTTCCGATCAGATGGGAAGTCAAGCGCTGAAGCGGGCCGAAAACATTCCATCCGCCCTGGCAAAAGCCGGTATCCTGATGAAAAAAGAGCCCAGAATCATCAAATCCATCGGCATGAGATACGGGGAAGGCCGGAAAGAGAATTCCCGTCAATCGCGCCGGAAGAG
Organism: Acidobacteriota bacterium; assembly: GCA_018894615.1. Classification (GTDB taxonomy): domain Bacteria; phylum Acidobacteriota; class Aminicenantia; order Aminicenantales; family Aminicenantaceae; genus JAHIPL01. The sequence continues at coordinate 495 of JAHIPL010000108.1, forward strand.
AATGTTCATCTTAGTCTGGGTGATTCCGCTGCTCCTCCTGGCTGCGGCGGCCTGGCTGGACGCCACCACCTCCTCTCCCGTATCGAGCCGGACGGATGAGGTGAAGGAAATCGTTGAAGACATCCGGGCCGTCCCGAACGCGGAAGTCGTTTGGGAACAGGACTTCGGCGGCGGGGAGGAAGGCGGGTACAGTTTTGTCGCGGCAGCGGCCGGAACCTCGGACGGCGGGTTTCTGGCGGCCGGCTACTCGAACGCTTTCAAGTCGGATATGGTATTCGACTTCGACTTTTATGTCATCCGAACGGACGATTCCGGGACTCCGCTTTGGGAACGCACCTGGGGCACCGATCTGCCTGATCAGCTGAGATCCATATGCCCGACTTCGGACGGCGGATGGCTGCTGATCGGTGAAAGGGAGCGGACGGCCGCCCGATTCCTCGACGAAAGTGTGGATATCTATCTCGTCCGGATCGGTTCGAACGGCGAGGAACTCTGGGATATGGTCTACGAAAGCCGGACAGCCAACGAGCAGGTATTTTCAGCCCGGGAGACCGAAGACGGGGGATTCGAGCTTCCGGTCGTGACGGACGGCACCTTTTCGATTGTCCGGATCGATCGGAACGGTACAAAAACAGGCGAGACGACGCCGTTGCCCTTTTATTCCCGTGAAGAGAGCGAGACGTTCTGGGTCGCACCTGTTCGCAGCGGCGGATACATCCTGACCGGGGAGGCGATGAACGCAGGGATCGGATTTAAGGAACTTTTGATGGTCCGGTTCGACGCAAGAGGGACGAAGGTGTGGGAAAGGATTTTCGGCGGGCCCAAAAAGGAGAGCGGATCCTATGTGGTCGAGCTGCAGGACGGCGGGTTTGCCGCCGTGGGCGTGACCGAATCGGGAGAGGACGAAAACGGCGATCTCTACATCGTCCGGACCGATGAGCGGGGCGAGTCCGTTTGGACCCTCTCCTGCGGCACGTCCGCATCCGAATCCGGGGTGCAGATCGTTGAGACGGCGGACGGACGGATCTTCGCGGTCAGTGAATCGAGAGTGGAAGGCCAATCCGGATCAGGGATTTACGTGGTCGGCATCAACGCCGCCGGAACCCTGGAATGGGAAAAACTTTTCAGACAGCCCGGGCTGGATTACCTTCCCGCGTCCCTCCTGGAAGTGGACGGCGGGCTTTTGGTGTGCGGCACCAGGGCTTTAGGCGACAGGGAATTCCGGCTCAGTCTGATCAAAATTCTGAGAGATTAGGCACGATCGACTCGAAAATGGGGCAGTCGCATCCCTGGCCGCGTCTTCGGTCCCGAATTCGATGGGAAGAGACAGCCCGTTTAAGGCCACTTCCAGCGCCTGGATATCCAGAAGCCTCAGAACGCCGCTGAAAGTGCCGTCCATCTGAATGGGTGCCCGCAGGTTCGCCCGCAGAGAAGGTCCTGACGCCATAAGAACGACTAGAATTAATAAACAAGGCCAAAAACGAGGTCCCGGAAGGCATGAAGAGTACTTGGGATTGAATTCCGAACCGTTATACGGACGCTTTGACCGGCCTTGACGACATGGGCTTTTAATCACATTTGATCATAGGGGACGGAGAGACATTCTCGGAATCGGGCTAAAGTAAAGACTGACGGACGCGCGGCTTTATTTCTTTCGGGCCCCTCTTTTGGATGGAAAGTTGAGCTTGGGTTGGGGTTTTTTCTTGCCGCCTTTGGATTTCTTTTTAACGGGTTTGCTGTCCGCAACGGCATTGTCCTTGCTGTCCTTCTTTTTCTTCTTCCAGAACGACTTAGGCTCGTATCTTTCTTTAAGTTTCATCAAATTATCCTGACATCCTTCCGTTCGGTGGGATTATAACACAGTTCCGGGACTCTGTCCCTCTCTATTCTTATCCTGGAGTTCCCCCAAAAATTTATGGATTGAATAAGCTGAGCTGTTTATTTTCTTCAATCCACTGGTTATGAAAGCCATTTA
>JAHIPL010000109.1 GCA_018894615.1 Acidobacteriota bacterium
GCAAGGAGCCCGGTCACATACTTCACCAAATGCAGTTCCTCTAATTTATTGATCAAATAGAGCTATAGGATATTATACTGAACTTTCATTAGAAGCAAAAATCATGCCATAAGGTATCAGGGTGGGAAATCGGGCGGATTTCAGCAAATGTGTAAAAGTGTTAAATTATTTAAACAATATTTAAACAATATTGACTTGCTATCAGGTGAATGCTATATTCCTTCCTTCCTTACATCACAAGACGGACGGATCCGGACAGGCCGAATGAAACGCGCACATTTTTTCTTTACACTTGCCGTCATCGGCATCAGCCTGTTTTTTCTCATTTCCTGTGCGGACAGCCCCTCCTTCGCCCGGGAGGACACCCTCTTCGAACGGCTCGAACAAAAAGAACTCACCATTGTGATGACGGACTCTGGGCTGGGCGGTCTATCCGTGATGGCCGATACAGTGGAGAAACTGCGGACGCTCAACGCCTATAAATCCGTCCGACTGGTGTTCGTCAACGCTCTTTTTTCTACCGAGGGCGGGTACAACAGCCTGAGAACCCCGGAGGAAAAACACCGGATTCTGGACAGCGCTCTTCACCGGATGGAGGAACTTTATCAACCCGATCTCATTCTCATCGCCTGCAACACCCTCTCCATCCTATACCCCAGGACCACCTTTGCCCAATCCGCCTCCATCCCCGTTATGGGCATCGTGGACACCGGGGTCGAGATGATGGCCGAACGGCTCAAACCAAACCCGGAAGCCCGTCTCATCCTGTTCGGGACACAGACCACCATCACGGAAAACACGCACACATTGAAGCTGACGCAGATGGGATTTCTGCCGGACCGCATTATCACACAGGCCTGTCCCGATCTCGTCCCCTACATCGAAAAAGACCATAGCGGAGACGAAACGGAAATGCTGATTCTGGCCTATGTGGACGAGGCCCTTCAAAAGCTGGGCGGACACACATCCCCCCTTTATGTTTGTTTTGGCTGCACCCATTACGGATACGCCCTGGAACTGTGGCAAAACGCATTTTCCGGAATGGGGGTGGACGTGGCGGGATTTATCAATCCCAACAGTGGAATGACTCACATTTTTGACCGTCCCTCCGTGAGGGGTCGATTTGAAAGAACGGATATCGAGACCAGGATCATTTCCATGGTGCCCATTCCGGAGGAGACGGTGTCCTCGCTTGGAGAATGGCTTTTTTCCCGTTCTCCCGACATCAGCCGCGCTCTGCATCGTCACGAAATAATTCCCGATCTTTTTCCCTGGAAGCCCTTTGTGGACGAAAGCCGAAAACCCCCGATTCCCATGGATGAGTCCCTCGGCAATCTCTTCGACGACCCCTTTGAGTGGGATTAAGCTTCACCGTATCGCGTCATCCCCCAGGACCTGTGCCGGGAGGATGCGGGCGGACAACCCGGGATCGAGCGCCGTCAGACGATCTCAACCTCCCCGCTCCCCTCGATCACCTCACCGATGAGAGCGGCTTTTTCTCCCAGGCGGCTGAACAGACCGGCGGCGTCCTCGGCTATCTCCTTTGAGCAGACAACCATCATGCCGATTCCCATATTGAGGGTGCGGTAGATCTCCGCGTCTTCCATCTCCCCCCTGACCTGGATGTCGCGAAAGACGGCGGGAACGGCCCACGTTCCCTTGTGAATACGGGCTGAGCAGCCTTCAGGAAGAACGCGGGGAATATTGTCCAGAAAGCCGCCTCCCGTGATGTGGGCCGCGGCCTTGATCTCCATCTGTCCCATGGCTTCGAGCAGCGGGCGGACATAGATGCGGGTGGGCTTGATGATCTCCCGGCCGGCTTCCCCCTGCAGTTCCTTTTTTGAATAAATCTTCCGGACAAGGGAGAACCCGTTGCTGTGAAGCCCGTTGGAAGCAAGCCCGATGATGCGGTCTCCCGGCTTCACCTTCCGTCCGTCTACGATTCGCTTCCCGTCGACCAGGCCGACACAGAATCCGGCCAAGTCAAAATCGCCGCCCTCGTACATATCGGGGAGCTCGGCCGTCTCGCCGCCGAGGAGGGCGCAGTTCGCCTGCCGGCAGCCCTCGGCGATGCCCGTCATGATTTCATACAGTTTGTTTTCATCCAGCCGGCCGACGGCGATGTAGTCCAGAAAAAAGAGGGGCTCGGCCCCGCAGACCACGATGTCGTTGACACACATGGCGACGAGATCGATGCCCACCGTGTCATAGCGGTCCCGTATTCCGGCCACAAGAAGCTTGGTCCCCACGCCGTCGGTCGAGGACACGAGGATTGGATCCTCCATATTCTTGAATTGAGGACGGAACAAGCCGCCGAAGCCGCCGATTCCGCCCAGCACCTCGGGCCGTTTCGTACGCTCGATAAGGGGTTTGATGCGCTCGATGAATCTGTCGGCCGCGTCGATATTGACCCCGGCTTTTTTATAAGTCATCCGTGCCATGGTCTTCTCCCAAAATTCCACATTTTTTATAACACAACCCCTCCCCAAAGACCAGAAGGATGGAAATGCCCGTTTTAAAAAACCACTTTCAATCCGGAAAAAAGAATGAGTGGAGATATTTGAGTTTGACAGATGAACGAGAATACATATAGTCTTAATTCCATTATCAAGTATGCAGGCCGGTGCCCCTCTGGAAATATGCTGGACAGAGGGAAATGAACGAGATAAAACTCATCCAGAAGGTTGCTGCCGGGGACGAGGACGCCTTCTGTGACGTTGTCCGGACAAACCGGAATATGGTGATCAATGTCTGCTACAGTCTGCTGAATGACCGTGAAAAAGCAGAGGAAACGGCTCAGGATGTTTTTCTCCAGATATACAAAAAAGCGGGAGAGTTCCAGGGAAAAAGCAAGCTGTCTACATGGATATACCGGATAGCTGTCAATCATGCCATCAGCGCCAGGCGTCGCGATCGGCTTTCCAAGAAAAGTGAGATTATACAACAAAAAGTCTCGGCTGATCTGGTATATTTAGAAGCCTCGAAGGCAGATTCGCCGGATTCTCGACTGGAGGCAAAAGAAATCAGGAAAATCTTCCACAATGCTCTGGATTCCCTGCCTGAGAAACAAAGGAGCGTCATTATCCTCCATAAAATGGAGGGTCTGTCTTCCAAAGAAATTGCTCAAATTCTTAACATATCTCTTTCTTCAGCGGAAGCCAGGATCCATCGGGCCAAAATAAACCTCAAAAAAAAACTGTCCCACCTGCTCTCTGGTTCATGATGGAATTATTTTCATCCGCCAAGGAATTAATAAAATCACATGTTTTTTCCCTACGGGTGCGTCTAATGAAGTGGAAAAGGTTCAACAATGCACAGCGAATGTTCATGGATAAAGAAACATCTCATCGAAGTTGTTGAAGGATCGATAACCACCGAGGAATCCAGCCGCTATATAGAGGGGCATCTCCGCGTCTGTTCAAAATGTGCAATCCTTGTTAAGAAGTTTCAAATGACCTGGGAAATGCTGGAATCCCCGGAGAGAATCGAGGCGTCACCTTCATTCGAAAGTTCTCTTCTGAGAAAAATCCAAGAATGCCATAAGGGCAGCATCATTGGTGAAACCAGGGCTGGACTTTTGAAAGTGCTCCGGCCGGTTATGCTCACAGCCGGACTCTTTATCGCCCTTTTCTTTGGTTATCACCTGGGTAATATTTCTAAGGAGGGACCTGCTTCAATGGGCCCGAATGATATAAAGGAAGCAGGCTATGTGGAGTACTCCTCAGGGGATCTTTCTGTTCTTAATGATTATTCTCTGGGTTCAGCCACTGATTTCCTTCTCAACTTCAATGTGGTTCCGAAAGAGGATTCGCCATGAGAAATAAACGGGCTGTTTTTATCTTGTTTTTTTTGCTGATTATCAATATATCGGCACTTTCCACCCTGGCATACAACCGGTGGTTTAGACCCGCTTTTCCCGAAGGAAGGACAGGCTCTGAATCTTCCCAACTGGTGCTTCAGAAAACCTTGGATCTGGAAAATACCCAGAGTCTCCATATGAGAAGATGCAGGATGGTATTTGTCCAGGAGACCGATCCGATTCAGCAGAAAATGCAAGAGAAAAGACTGCAGCTTATCGAGGCGATGAAAACGAGTGACCCTGATTTATCGGAAATTGATAAACTCATTGATGAGATCATCCAGTTGGAAAGCGAAATTCAAAAAAAGGCAGTCCGACGGATTCTTGAGGACAAAACAGTCCTGAGCCCCCATCAACAAGAGAGATTCTTTGATATGTTTGAGCATCATGTCGGAAGAAGAGACAGAGATTGCTCCCCGGAAGGAAAAAACCGATAAACGTTGAATCAACTAGAAATAAATTTGAAAAAAATCAGCCCGGGATTGAGAGATTGGTTTGATAAATAAATACAATGGAGGTTATTGAATGAAGAAAAACACAGTGATTCTTGTCCTGATTGTAGGCCTGGCTTTTGTATCCTCGCTCGTTATAGCGGGCAGTATCGATGAATGTGATCCTGCGCTCAAATTGACGCCGGAACAGAAAGAGAAGATGCAGAAGGTGTGCCTGGATTTCCAGAAAGAGATTTTGCCTTTTCAGAGCGATTTGAAAGCAAAGTCTCTGGATATGAAAACTCTTCTTCAAGAGAATGCCGACCTTTCAAAAATCAATGCTAAAATCGATGAGTTGGCAAAAATCAAAGCCGAGATTATGAAGAAAAAGATGGCCCACAGCAATCAGATCAAAGGCCTTCTCACCGAGGAGCAAAAAGCGTTGTTTAACAAGGGCGGATGCAGCTCAAGCATGGGATGCGGCACAAAAAGCGAACACATGAATCATGGTGCGGACAAAAGTGCATGCCGAGAAAAGACCATGAAGAAGGGCTGTTGCTGTAAAAAGTAGTACGAAATCATAACTTCAAAGGAGGGTCAGGCCTGCATACTTGATAAGATGAAAAAAGCGGAATGCTTTTTTGGGTCTGACTCTCTTCCTTTCTCAGCCGTCACCTAATTAACGCCGGCTTTCTTGTATGTCATTCTTGTCACGGTTCACTCCCGTAACGGCGCATGCTTTTTATATCACACCCCCCACAGCAATAACCAGAGAGTGGTGGCCGTCAGAAAAGAGCCGGAATTCTCGAACCACCAGTATCGATGGATCTCAGACTTCCCGTCCCAGCCGAACACACCGTGCGCACTCCCCCTCTCCTCGTTGACCAAGGAGACATAATCAAAATACACAAACCGGCCGTCGAGCGCTCTGCGGAATATCCCCGAACCGCTCCCAGTCGCCGCCTCGCTGAGCGGGCTTTTCGGAATGCGGTATTCCAGATTCCAATCCCCCAGTAGAAATTCAAATTTTTCCATCATGTGTCACATCTCCTGCCGTGCTGGAATACCAAACCGGAACGTCTTTTTATATCATTCCGAAGGGTTATTCCACAAGAGGGACGGGGCACCAATTCCAGGGATAGTTGCCCATGGCAACCCAGCCCTTGTCGGTGAACTCGTCAGCGGGCCCCCCAAGAAGAAATTGACGGAATCCCTCCGATTCTATTAAATATGGAGGGAATAACGACCAAAAAAGAAACGGACACACTCCAATGAAAGAAATCCCCATTTCCCAGGTCGATAGCGTCTTCGCCGGCGGGCTCTATCCGATCGAGTTTTTGTTGTACTACTCAAACCCGGTCGGGTCAAAAACCGTACGGGCGGCATTAAAAAAACTATCCTCCGATTTCTGGCCTGTCTTCGGGAACTACAGGGACGGCCTTATTCAGTTCGAGGGATATAGGGAGGACGAACACTTCAAGGAAGCTAGGATCGAAGGGGATTTCGATCGGAACCAGCCGGCCGAAGAAATCTTCCACGCCTATCACCGGTCTATTCCATCCGGAGGGAAGGGGCTGTTTTTCCTGAAGATGATCCAGCACGATAACGGAACCGTCCTCATCGCCAAACTGAATCATCTGGCGGGAGACGGCTACAGTTATTTTTTTCTGCTGTCGGCCATGGCCTCCGTATCCAAGGCAGGTCCCCTCCCGTTCAAAAAGGACCTTGTCCGCCGTCTTTACAAACCCCATCACAACAGAACGGTCCTGAAAGAATTTCGGTTCGAAGGGACAGGATTCAAGCCGGCCGGACAGGAGAATCCATTCATCCCCTCCAATGAAAAAATTCCGCGGGCGGATGTCCGGCGGATGATCAAGGAGATCGCCTCGCAGTCTGAAAAAAAGGTGTCCACCAACGATGTGTTATCCGCGATGTTCGTAAAAAAGCTGCTCTCGGTTCAAAACGATCGTTTTGGGGACAATATACAAATGACCATTCCCATCGACGTGCGCCGATATATCAAAGAGTACGGCCCTAAATTTTTCGGCAACGGGATTTGGCTGCACCCCGTCGATTTTGAAAAGGCGGAATTGGCCGAATCGAGCCTGCCGGAGCTCGCCGTCAAAATCAGGGAAGCCATGCCCGCTGTGACAAAAGAAAGTTACCTCGCCTATCTAGAACACCTGGAAGACATCATCTCTCGGGGGCACATCTCTCAACTGAGACCTTTCGATCCCGACAGGGGCTGTCTGGTGACGAATTTATCGCGGCTTCCGGCTCATCGTCTCGATTTCGGATCGGGGCCCCCTGATTTCATCAATCCCCTGACGATCGAAAAAAATTCAGCGGGCATTCTTACCGACGAGGAGAATTTCATTCTGAGATGGGTCGTCTGACCAGGAAGGCCGGCCCTCATGGGGAACACGTGTAACCTTTTCTGCTACAATAAGTCTATATACTCGACATCACAAAGGACAAACACGTGAAATCTCTGACGGACAACGACATCATGGAGCAGGTTCGGGACGGCCGGATCGAACGGACGGCCATCCTCTTCGAACGGCACCATGTCCGAATGTTCAATTTTTTTCTTCGCCTGACGGGCTCCGCCGCCATCAGCGAGGACCTGGTTCAGGAGGTGTTCCTCCGCATCCTAAAATACCGGTCGACCTACCAGGGCCAGAGCAAGTTCAGCGTCTGGCTTTACCAGATCGCCCGGAACGCTCACATCGATAACCTGCGCAAGCAGAAGAGCACTTTCCCGATCGATGATCAGTTCGAGGAAACGAAAACGGAGGATCGATCGCCCGGTGAATTCTATGAACAGAAACAGGACGCGGCCCTCGTGCAGGAAGCCCTTCGCCGGCTGCCCCTCAAGAAGCGGGGGGACGATAACGCTCTCGACATTATAATCCCTGACACTTCGGTCGAGGTTCTCTCCCCGACCGAAATTCCAACTCCGGTCGTGTCGACACGCGTCGTTTTGGAAAGAACGGAAAGAGTCCTCGCCAGAGCTCTGGCACGCTATCAGGGTTCCGGAGCGAATGTGATCTCCTTCGACAAGTCCATCTACGCCAAAGTCAACGGCGGAGGCCCTGTCTACCAGTTCAAAAACTACAACGGGGACATCATGATCCGCAAGGCTAAATAATCCATCTCTATTCAGACACCCGGGCCGGCCTCAAAGGCCGGCCCTTTTTTTTGGGGACAGGCATCTTTTTTTCAGAAATCTTTTTTCGCATCTCCTCAGGCCGCCTTGTCTTCTTTGCCCCGGAGGTACCGGATCATTTTGGGAACGACCAGGGGAACCAGGTCGGGCAGCATATGGGGCATCAGGTTGTCCATCACCTTGGGCATGAGCTCCGGCATCTGCTCTTCCATGTAGTCCGGCATGGGAACAATTTTCGCCACCCGGTCCAGCATGGCGGGCATGACCTTGGGCATCATTCCCGGCAGCAGCTTGGGAAAGAGGATGGGGAAGACGGGCTTCATCAGGGTGAACATAAAGCCGCCGATAGGGCCCAGCTTGCCGATGAATTTCATCATGCCGCCCATGCCGAGGGGCATGGCTTTGAGCATCTCGGGCCACATGGTGTCCATGAGCTCGGCGAATCCTTTCGGCGTCATGAGAGCGATCATATTTTCAAAGACGGCCCACTGGCGCATGACCTCGGGGCTGGGATCCTCGAACTCCTTGCCGAGGCCTTTGCAGGCAAAAGCCGCCAGATCGTGGATTTCGACCGGGAGATCCTTTTTATCCTTGGTCACCCTCAGTTGAAACTCGCAGCAGGGACAGAGTGCCAGGACGGCATCGGCGTTGATGTAGATGGCCTCGTCCAATCGGGACTTACCGATCTCGGCCGCCACGGGCGGATCCTTGATCAGGGTCAGGACGCTGCCGCAGCAGTGTCCTTCGTCCCGGTTGTGGGCCATTTCCTCGAATTGAACACCGGGGATGGCCTTGATGATCTCCCGCGGCTCCTCGTAAACATGGCTCACCCGGCCGATATGGCAGGAGTCATGCCAGGTCACTTTTTTGTTCACGGAATGGGTGAATTTGAACTCACCGCTCTTGATTTTCTCGGAAATAACCTCGCTGTAATTCTTGGCCTTGATATCATATTCAATGCCCAGCTTTTCGGCCCAGTCTTTGTAGGTGTGGCGCCACATCATGTCGCAGGCGGGACACGAGGTGATGACGGTATCCGCACCGGCGGCCTTGACCGCGGCGATGTTTTTCTTGATGGTCTCGGCAAAGACATCCCATTTGCCGGCGACGAGCATAGGCGTTCCGCAGCAGTTCTCCACATTCCCCAGGAAGGAGAAATCCACTCCGGCCGCATCCAGTAGTGTGACGGCCGCCTTTCCGATGTCATGTTCCACATAGGAAACCGTGCACCCGGCGAAATAGACGGCCTTGCTCTTTTTCTCCACGCCGTGTTTCTCCCAGAGCTCCTTGGGGAACCAATCGGTCCTGTTTTTGCGGTAGCCGGCCCAGATGTTTCCCTGGGATTGAAGGGCGGCGGACATCATCTCGAAGGGCGGGAACGTCATCCTTTTGTCCTCATCGATGAGCTTGCCTCGGAGCTTCATCCAGGACGGTTCGATGGGCAGAGCCGCCGAACAGCGAAGATTGCAGAACTCACAGGTCGTGCACACCAGCATGGTGTCCACCATGAACTGGTCCCACTTGACCTTGCCCTCCATGTACTGACGGAGCCAGTACCACTTGCCGCGCGGGGACTGGCTTTCCCAACCGCGGGAGAAAAACTGATCGCACTCGTCCAGGCAGTAACCGCACTGGGAGCAGCCGTAGGCGTACCAGGCCACATCGGCGGGAATGCCGCGGACCGGTTGGCTCGGGCGTTCGCCGACGCGGGTGACGACACTGTTGCCGAAGGGGCGGATGAGGGGCTCGAAAAGACTCATAAATCCCAGCGCACGGCCCACAAGCGTTCCGCTGTACACCTTGCCCGGATTGAGGATCCGGCGCCGGTCAACGGTTTTTTTGTATTTTTTCATACGGGCGGCCCGCTCTTCTCCCAGGATGGATTTGATCTTCTGGGTGAAGTAGAGTCCTGTCGAGTAGGGTCGGCCCCCGAATTTTTCAGCGATCTTGATGATGGTCAGAACAAGACCAAAGACGAAATTATAGGAAAACTTCCTCTGGTCGCTGGGAATAAAGCCGAGGATGACGGCCTCGGGTTTACCGTCACGTCCTTCACGGATGATGACGCCTTCCTTGACCACGGGCTGGTTGACTTTGTTTTCGATCTCTTCCATCACATCCCCAAGCCTGGCCAGGGGAACGACCACCTCGGCGGGAACGAGAGAGGGGCCGAGCCGCTTGACGACCATGAGTTTGAACCGGTTTTCCCATTCATGATTGGCGATGCGGTCACTCAGGATCTCCGCATCACACGCCTTGATCACGTCGGCCATTCTATTTATTATTTCCTTCCGGTCGGATTCTTTGAATGCCACGGTCGTGATATAGGCTGCTGGAAGGATGACTCTTTCCTCAATCGGTTTTCCGTGATGAGTGAGCACAGGCGCCCTGTTCTTCATTTCCGCCATCCGGGGATTGATGAAGATGAGGGACCAGATGGGAAAGTCCTCTTCGACAAACCGCTCATAGACTTTCGTCAGCAGACGGGAATCGGGACAGGCGAACGCCAAAACGCCCATCTCGGTCTTGTCCATGACGTGGATGGTCATCCGGCTGATGATCCCGGTCGTACCTTCTGCGTCTGATATGAGGTCCAGATCCTCCCCGGTCATTTCCTTCACTTGCCCGTCGGGCTGGACAACTTCAGCCGAAACCACATTGTCCTTGAACCAGCCATAGCGGTAGGATCCGATTCCGGCCCCGCCCTGGGCCAGCCAGCCGCCGGCCGATGAGGAGGGATAGCTGGTGGGGTAAAGACGGATGACCAGGCCGTGAGGAGCAAGCTTTTTATCCAGCTGCTCCCAAGTGATGCCGGGCTCGACGGTGACCGTTTTTCCTTTTGTGTCGACGTCGATCACGTCTTTCATTCGGTAAAAATCCACGACGATACCCCTCCGGGTCGGAATGATGCCGCCGTACCCGGATGAACCTTTTCCTCTCGGGACAAGGGGGATCCTTTTTTTCGCCGCCCACTGCACCAACCGGACCAGCTCATCTCTGTTTTCAGGCTGAACGACCACATCGGGTGTCGTCCGGCCGATGAGGGGTTTGAACAATCCGGGGATGGCGGCGATGTCATGACCGTAAAGCATTCTTTCTGTCGGGTTAAAGTTGGCACGCTCCGAAAAATTCTCCGAGAGCCACTGTTTCGATTTCCTGCCGATTCTCGCCATTTCAGCCTCCATACGTTCGGGAATGAATAATAATAGAATTAAGCCATATTATAATATCTGAATATATAGATAACCGCAACCCCTTTTCACGGAAATAATATTTTCTGAATCACAAATTTTGTCCGTCAAAAGGAGAAGGGGAACGGGGGAAAAAGGGATTTGCTAAAGCCGCTTTGCTCAAGCCGGTTTGAATACCTGATGCCTGTGTGTCGCCTTTTGAATCCTGTCTTCAAGGACCTCGACTCCGATCCCCGGACCGTCCGGCACGGAAATCATACCGTTCTCCGTGATGTCGAAAGGAGGCTCGACAATATCTTCCCTGTAGTAACGCCGGCTGGCACTGATGTCATGCGGAAACACAAAATTGGGCAGGGCCGCCAGATGGACATTGTGGGCGCGCCCCACACCGGATTCCAGCATGCCGCCGCACCAGACGGGGATGTTCTCAGCTTCACAGAGATCGTGAATCCGGCGCGCTTCGACAATCCCGCCCACGCGCCCCACTTTGATGTTGACGATACGGCAGCTCTTGAGTTCCAGGGCCTGCCGGGCGGTAGTCGCAGACGTGATGCTCTCGTCGAGGCAGAGGGGTGTTTTTATTGTCTCCTGCAGGCGGCTGTGGTCCAGAAGATCGTAAGGAGGGAAAACCTGCTCCAGCATAAGGAGGGAAAACGCGTCCAGCTGCCGGAGGTGGTCCCCATCCGCCATGGTATAAGCGCCGTTGGCATCGGCCTGAAGGAGTAAATGAGGATAGGCCGTTCGAATTGATTCACAGATCCGAACATCCCACCCCGGTTTGATCTTGATTTTGACCCGCCGATATCCTTCATCCAGAAAGAGGCCGATGCGCTCCACCAGTTCCTCCGGCGTGTCCTGCACACCGATGCTGACCCCGGCCTCGATGGCGGACCGCGTCCCGCCATAAAGCCGGGAGAGAGAGACGCCTTCTTTTTTAGCCTTGAGGTCCCAGAGAGCCAGTTCCAGCCCGGCCCGGGCCATGGGGTGTCCGCGGTACCGGTTGAGCTCCCGGGCGACATCGGCGGGATCCTTCAAGTTCTTTTTAAACACCAGAGGAATGAAAAAATCCTGAAGCACATGCCAGGCGGTTTCCGTTGTCTCATAGCTGTAGAGAGGGGCTGCGGCGGCCACGACCTCCCCGTAACCCGTCACCCCGTCTGCGCAGGCACGCAGAATGAGGAAGGTCCGGTCGTACTCCCTTCCAAAACTCGTCTCAAAATGATGCACAAAGGGAAGGTGCAGAAGGGACATTTCTATTCGTTCCAGGCTCATTCACTCTTCCCCGTTATTTTCTCAAGAATATAGCACCCGGTCCCGGCCGAAACAAAATCCGTCACCGCGAATCCCCTTTTGAAACAGGCCCGAAAAGCCCGCCGGATGACAATCTGCCACTGGGAAACAAGATCCGGGTCTTTCGTTATTTCCGTCAACTGCCCCGGCACTTCTATAAGGAGAGCACCATCCGTCCCCCCGGGTGACCGGTATCGGGGAACAAGGCGGTCCGCCACCCGGCGCACCTCAACGGCTTTCTCCATCCTGTCCGGGCATCGGAGTGGAAAGCGCCCTCTTTTCCTGCACGCGACTTCGGGACTATGGAGGGGCCATTCGATCAGCAGCCGATCCGTCGCCAGTCCCGGCGCAAGGGCCAGATTGGGAAGGGCCGCATAATAATCCGTCAGATACGTCCTCGCCCATGCCCCGAGGGTGTGAAAATTGAGGTCGGCGTTCCGGGCCAGGAGAGGGTCGGCCGTCCAGGTCACCCATTCAAATCCCATTCTTCCGGCTTCCCGTCTCTGGGCCCATTTCAGCTTTTTTCCGATTCCCCGGCTCCGGTATTCGGGAAGAACGGCCAGCTGCCTCGAGTGCTGCGCCGATCGGCCCGGAAAAACCGCCGGAAAGGAGAACACAAATCCGACAATCCTCTCCCCGTCAAAAGCTCCGAGCAGGATGGCTCCCGTCCGAAGGAACAGGAGGTACTGATGGGTGGACGTCAGCTCGATCTCGCTGTGCTGCCAAATGATCTTTTGAATGCGGCGGACCTGTTCGAATTCCTCATGGGTTCGCAGTTTTCGAATGGGGAAATCAGTCAAGAAGTTTCACCCCTTTGGTTTTTGCCAGCCGCTCATAGAGGGAAATGACTTTGCCCGCCATGGCCTCGGCCGAATATTTGCGGTGGACGGTCCGGTATCCCTCTTCCCCCAGCCGTGCGGAAAGGTCCCCATCCTCCATCAACCGGAGGATAGCGGCCGCCAGTTTTTCCGGATTTTTTGAAGGAACCAGCAATCCGGTTTCCTCGTGAGTGATGACATCGGGAATCCCGCCGACCCGGGTCGCCACGATGGGCAGCCGGCTGGCCATGGCATCCAGCAGGCTGCTTCCCATCCCCTCGAGATGGGAGGAGAGGACAAACTGGTCCAGCGAGGAGAGAATCTGAGGGATGTCTTCCCGGAAGCCGAGAAAAAAAACCATGTCCACCACTCCATTCGCAGCCACCTGCCTGGTCAGTTCCATTTTGAGGGGGCCGTCGCCCACGATGATCACCTTGATCCGCGGGGCCTTTTCCTTGATGATGGAGGTCGCTTTGATCAGATATTTATGCCCTTTGTGATCCGCCAGGTGAGCCACGATTCCGACGAGATAATCGTTCCGGCTGAAACCCAGTTCCTTTCGCAGGTAATCACTTGAACCGGGTGTTCCGTAGGGCTCAAAATCGATGCCGGAGGGAATGATTTGAATGATCCGGGAATCGATGCCTCCTTCGACCAGAACCTTTTTGATCCCCTCGGACAGAGCGATCACCCGGTCGATGCCTCTGGTGTATTTTCGGCGCGACAGGGCGTTGTCCCTGAGCGGGAAATCCACCCGGCGGGTGAGCACCCGCAGCGGTACACCGGCCAGAGAAGCGGCGGCCGAACCGACCGACACGGCATGGGCGTCATGAAAATGAACCAGCCGGCATTTTTTCCTTTTCATCAGCAGGGCCAGCTTGGTGACGGCCAGCATATCCGCTTCACTCCGCATCCGGAGAGGAAAAACAGGCAGGTTTTCTTCCTGAGCCTTCAGGTGGAGAGGACTTCCGGGCTGAACAACAAAACAGGAGGAAAATCCCCGCTTCTGAAGCTCCCTGCAAAGGAAGAGGGACTGCCTCTGTCCGCCCCGCCACTCCTTTCCCGCATCAATTTGAAACAGGCTCAATCTTTTCTCCTATTTTCCAGATCTCTCTCAACTTGGCATAGCGGGCAAAGATGGCGTATCCGTGGAGAACGGCGATGACGAAACCGGCGAAACCATCCCGGAATCCGGCCTTGAAGAAATAGGACCTGACAAAACGAAAAAGAGGCAGGAAGACAAGATGGCAAATGCGGGATTTTTTGTTGGCGACGTAAAGCTTCTGGGCGCCCAGGTCGGAAAAGTCGTTGATGCGGGCCAGATGTTGACGGATATTTTTATAGGTGAAATGGTGGAGATCCCCCTTCAGCTTTCTGATCTCACCGTCCACCACAAGGCTTTCATGAACAAATTCCCCTTCCCAGCGGGCCGCTTCCTTCCGGAAAAGCCGCACTTTCCGGTCGGGATACCAACCCGAATGGCGGATCCAGCGACCGAAATAATAGACCACCCGAGGCATGGAGAAGGCGGTGCAGTCCGGCTCTTCGGGCAGAAGTTCCTCGATTTCCCGCCGCAGCTCGGGGGAAAGGCGTTCGTCCGCATCAAGGGACAGGATCCACGGGAACCGCGCTTTTTCATTGGCGAAGTTTTTCTGATCGGCGTAATTGGTCCACTTCCTCTTATAGATCTTGTCCGTGTATTTTTGGGCGATTCTGATGGTCTCATCCGTGCTGAGGCTGTCAACGACGATGATCTCTTCGGCGATGGAGTGCACGCTTTTCAGAGCCGGTTCGAGCCGTTTCTCCTCATTGAACGTGATGATGACCACTGATATTTTCATCTGATTTATCTTAACATAGGTCGGATATTTAGACCAGATGGAACTGGTCCCCGAGGAATAAATGGCAGGCGGCGCCCCGACTCACTGCAGGGAGATGTTATGGGATTGGAGGCTCAGTCCCGTGGCCCTCTCCAGCTTGGCCAGCGCCAGGTTGTAATCCACCAGGGCCTTTATTTCCTGGGAGCGCGCCGTGGCGAGTTCTTCCTGGAACTGAAGAACAAAATAATTGGTTGTGAGCCCGACAATCAGTTTCCTCTCCTCGGCCCGAAGCCGCCGCTCGGCCAGTTCGCGGGTGAGCCGATAGGCTCGAACCCGCTTGGAATGGGTTTCGATCTCGCGGACGGCATCCCTCACTTCAAGCAAAATCTGCCGCTTCGTGTTTTCCTTTTCAGCCAGGCTCTTGTCCAGCTCGATCTGAGCCCGGGCGTAGTCGGCCCGGCTGATAAGGGAACGCAGAGGGATGGTCAGAGTCACTCCAAAACTCCAGTTGTTGTAGAGAAATTTGAAGGCGTCTTTCAGGGAGTTTATTCCGCTTCCCTCCGTTGTTCCGATAACAATTCCGGTGAGCGGGTTGTTGTCGAGATAGATGATCTGGTCCCCGGAAATTCCGGGACTCCAGTAGGAAAGCCGAAAATCCAGGGCGGGCAGCAGCTGATTCTTCGCAACGGATAGATCGAGTTCCCGTGTTTCGATCGAGGTGCGTGCCGCCAGGAGATCCGGCCGGTGGGACAGAGCGGCCTCCATCGCCCGGTCGAGGGCGACTTCCCGGATCTCAAATTCAGGCTGATCCCGAAGGATAAATGGGACATGTCTCTCATCCGCGTCCAGATCCCTGTTGAGAATGTTGCGGAGCAGGTCCTCACTGCGGCGGACCTGGGCCTCCGCCTGCAGAATGTCGGCTTCCCGTTGGGCTACGACGGTTTCGGCGTTCAGGATCTCGATTTTGGCCAGCTTTCCCACCTCCACCTCCTTTTGATTCTTTTTCAGGAGGTCCCGGGCCAGATCCAGAGATTGTTGTTTCACCTTGAGGTTTTCCACGGCAAAAAAGAGGTTCCAGTAGGCTTCCTGGGCGCCGTAGATGGTCTCCAGCACGACGGTTTTCAACTGCTGGCGGGAGAGTTCAACATTGTTCCGGGCGATAAGAATCTCACGCCGGCTGATTTTCGAACCGAAGTTTTTAAGCAGGGGTTGGGTGAAATCCAAGCGGAGGGTGCTTCCGAAGCGGGGATTGATCAGCTGAAAACTCTGGTTGGTATCAGACATGTAATTTTGAAGATTCAGAGAAAAATGGCCCCCTGTCGGAATCTGCTGTGAAACGGCGAAGGAGTAATCGTTGAACTTGGAGATCTGGGTGTCCTCTCCCTGGAGCCACCAGTAAGAGGGGGATTCCGTGTTCTCCCGGCCGACACTCAGGTCGAAACTGGGCAGAAACATTTCTTTGGCCATATTCAAAGAGGCCTCGGCCAACTCAGGATTGTGCCTCTCGATGATGATCCGAAGATTATTTTCCAGAGCGCCGGTGACACATTCTTTCAGGGAAAGGGGGATTTCCTCCTCCGCGGCCCCGGCATTCGTCCAGGGGGACAAAAGGACAAGCAGGCAGATGATCAGAGTTTGGATAACACGCATAAAGACCTCCTCTCTATCGATGTCTTCAACTCATTATACGGCGAAAGGGGGAAAGAGTTTATCATTTCCAACCTTGTATCGATCGTCCGTTTCAGCCATAATGTTTTCGATCTTATCACTCGAAAAAAAATGAATCAGCCGGGAATGGAAACTCCGATGATCGATCGTTCGTTTGGACTCAAAGCCGTCTTTTTTATCTTTATAAGCGCACTCGGAGCGCAGTTCCTGACCTTCGCCTTCCAGGCCCGGTCCATGAACTTCACCAGCCATTCGCACCGCTTTCAGGTTCTGCCGTTTTTTGTCCTGACGGTCGTCCTTTTTTTTCTTTTGGCGGCATCCTGGTGGTGGAGCGCCAAGCGTGTCTCTTCTCTCTACAACATCGATATCCGGACGGCGGCCCGAAGGGATCTTCTCAGTTACACGCCTCTTCTCTTTTTTTCTCTTTTTCCGCTTTTACCCCATTTCTTTCTTGACTCCACAGACCTTTTGAAGAGGATGGTTCTCCTGGGGACCGGAGTTTTTGCGGCCGTCCTCTATCTTAAATCGACCATTTTCCTTCAGATAAAAAGACGCCGGATGAGCAGGTTTCAAAATTTGCTGCAGCGATTTGAAGGCCTTCCCCTCCGGAAAAAAGCCCTGCTTCTCTTAGCCCTCGCCGTGTCCCTCTATTTTGCCGGCGGCGCCTTCCTCACCCTCCAGGATATATCATTCAGCGGGGACGAACCCCACTACCTCATCATGTCCCACAGCCTGTTGAAGGACGGCGATCTCGAGATCGGCAACAATTACAGGAACCGGGATTACCTCCGCTACATGCCCGGGGAAACAAAGCTGACGGGACACACAACGGACGGCAAATATTCCTTTCACCAGCCGGGCCTGTCCATCGTCGCCGCACCCGTCTATGCCCTGGCCCTTCTCTTCAAAGGAGGGGGAACCGTGCTCGTCATCCGTTTTTTTATGGGGCTGATCAGTGCCCTGCTCAGCCTTCAGATCTTTCTCCTCATCAGGGAGATCTGGGATAACGACCGGCTTGCTCTGCAGATGTGGGCCCTTTACAGCTTCACGTCCCCCGTTTTTTTCTACGGTTTTCACTTCTACACCGAGCCCTGCATCACGCTCCTGTCCCTCTATGTGTTCAGACGGATCCGGTTCGGCCGCTTCTTTTCCATTCCGCAGCTTCTGGGCCTCGGTGCCGTCATCGGAATTTTCATCTGGTTCAACGACGTCAAATACCTGATTATCGCCGCCCCCCTGGTGCTCTACTCCATCTGGATTCTCTATCAGAGGCACGGGCTTCGATCCCGCATTCTTTCCTTTCTTTTGCCGCCGTTCATTCTGGCCGTCCTCTATTATGGTCTGCAGTACACCCTGCACGGCACCCTGTCGCCGGCCGTGATCCAGACCACGGGAGATATCAAGTCGGGCGGATTATTTGCCTTCATCCGCTCCACCTTTACGGATATTCCCCTGCGTTTCCGGCTGGAAACCCTAGCCGGATATTTTCTGGATCAGAGGGACGGCTTTCTTCTTTACTCTCCCATCTACTTTTTCGGCATTTGCGGCGCTGTTGAGATGTTCAAACGAAAACGGGAGGATCTCTTCGCTCTCCTGTTCATTATCTCTCCCTACATCCTCATCTCGGCCTTCCTCACCCAGCGCACAGGATACGCGCCGCAGGCACGGCCGGTCCTGTCCGTCACCTGGGCCTTCGCCATCATGATGGGGTATTTCCTGGCCCACAACGGGAAAAAATTCTTCCGGCTTCTCTTCAATCTGGCCGCCGTTTTCAGTTTTGCCTGCGTCTATCTTCTTCTACGGTTTCCCCATGCTCTCTACCAGCTCACGACCTACGGCGAGACGGAAAGGGCGGGCAGCCTGTTCCTGAAACTCAGCAGCCTTCACTTTTATCTGCCGAAATTCCTTCCCTCCTTCGTCAAGATGGACGACGCGCACTGGCCGGCCAACTGGTATTGGATCGGAGGTATCGTCCTGTTCACGGCCGCCTACCTTCTGATCAAAAAGCACGATTTTTCCCTCCCCGTGATCGCCCACCCGGTGATCGCCGCTTCTTGTCTCGGCCTCTTTTTTGTCTGGCTCGTTCTGTTTCCGCGAACCGTTCTTCTCTATCCCCGAAACACGGCTTTTCCTTCGGGAGAAAAAATCGTTTTCTATTCCCTGGGGCGGGTGGCCCGAATGCCCGAGCCGGGGCGGTTTGTCCTTCCCGAAGCGGATCGGGACTATGTGTTCTATTTCACCTCCTGGCGGCGGATACCTAAATTTAAGCTTGAGTGGGGTGCGGAAAAAGGGACCTATGAGGTGGAGCTCCGCTATTTCGACACCGTTATTTTCAGCGGGACCCTGGAGGACGAATGGAAGGAAACCATCTGGACCCCCCCGGACGTCTATCCGCTGAATAAAACCAACCTGTACCGGATCACGATTTCTTTGAAAAATACATCCACCGTCGCCACCAGCAGGAATCCCTTTCACCTGAACCTGATTCCTCTACGGGAGGGGATAAACAACAGGGCCTCATCGGACGATGTCTCTTTTCATGAATAAATCAGCCCGAAGGACAAAAGCGGATATTCTGACAACTCTTTTTCTGTCCGTGGGATTCGGGCTCTACGCGGATCTTTTTTTCCAATCCGCCTCTTTCACTATGGAGCGCCACGCCTTCATTCTCCGCCCCCTTTCCGTCCTTTTTTTGACAGGACTCGGCGCGCTTTGTTTCTTCGCTCTTTTTTCCGTTTTTTCCCGCCCGAACCCCGTCGAGGAAAAACAGCACAACATTCGGGGGCGCTGGTGTTGGACGCGGATGCCCCTGCTCTTTCTTTTTGCGGCACCGTTTCTCCCGAGTGACTACCTCACCCGCGGTGATCTGAGGCAGAGGCTGTCCTTTCTGGGGCTGGCCGTCCTCGCCGCCTTCGTCCTGCTTGCTTCCCCCGGATCCGTTCTTCAGGTCCGTCTACAGGATTTCACGCGAAAAGTTATGAACAGATTTCAGACTGCACCTCTCCGGCGGAGGCTGTTTGTCCTGTTCATCACCGGATTTCTCGTCTACAATCTTTGCGCCGCCTTTCTGGTCTCGCGCGGCGCCACCTTTTCCGGCGACGAGCCCTATTATCTGCTCACCACGCACAGCCTTTATCAGGACCAGGACATCAATGTCTGGAACAATTACGCCCGAAAGGATTATTTTTCCTTCTACGAGAAAGGAGAAAATCCCAACCTCGAACTGGGGATGTACGCCCGGGAAGGGAGGAAAGGGGACAAGGCCGTCTACCCCATCAACCTGTCCGGTATCTCCTTCCTCATGCTGCCGCACTACTGGCTGGCCCAACAGGTCAGCGGACCGCTGCGCACCATCCTGCTCAAGGGAAGCCTCTCCCTTTGGGCTGTCCTTCTGGGACTGCAGCTCTACCTTTTCTGCCTGGAAAGATGGGGCCGCGACCGGCTCTCCCTGCGTCTCTGGGCTCTCTATTCCTTCACCGCACCCGTGCTTTTTTATGCCGTCCACCTCTATCCTGAAATCCCCATCGCCTTCTTCTCCCTTTATATTTACCGGAAGGTCCGGCTGGGCAAAAATCTCACCCCGGTCCACATCCTTTTTCTCGGCTGCGTACCGGGGCTTTTTCTCTGGTTCGGTCTCAAGTACAACATGATATTTTTTCCGCTTGTTCTCGTCGGCCTTTACTCCCTCTGGAAGGAACAGCGGGCCGGATGGAAGAGCCTCCTGTTTCTGGCCGGGCCCGGTCTATCCCTCGTTCTGTTTTATATCTACATCTTCACTCTCTACGGGTCGTTCTATCCCTTTTCCATTTACGAGGGGGTGATGACGCCCGAAAAAATCACCGCCTTTAAGGAGATGATCGTCGGTATACCGGTCCTTCTGCGGATCGATACCTTCTTTGACTACTTTCTGGACCAGAGGGACGGCCTGCTGCTGTACGCCCCCATTTATCTGTTCGGATTTCTGGGAATGATAGAGGCTTTTCGAAAGGCACGAAAGGATTTCTGGATTCTGCTGTTCATCTCCGCGCCTTTTATCCTCAACTACGCCTTTTTTTCCCACCGGCAGGGACACTGCCCGCAGGGGCGGATCATCGCGCCCATTTCATGGGTGGCGGCCGTGTTCATCGGGTATTTCCTGGTCTATAACTCAAAAAAAATCTACGCCCGATTCTTCGTATGGTTATCCGCGGCCTCCGTTGCCGTTGTTTTTGTTCTCCTCCGGAATCCATCCTTTCTCTACCAGCCGACCACCCATGACCATCTCGTCCGCCCCGGGGACCTTTTTATCTCGCTGAGCAACATCCGTTTCTTTCTCCCCGACTACCTCCCATCCTTCATCAAAACCGACAACCTGGGGCATATTCCCAATTTCGTCTGGATCGGGGCCATCCTGGGGTTTATCGGATTTTACATCCTGGGAAAAAAGGAAACGGCGGGCGGATCCATGTTGCGAACGGGAAGCGTCCTGATTCTGCTTGTTTTTGCCCTTTTTTTGCAGGCCGCCTCACCACGAACCGTTCTCTACCCCACCCGTGTCTTCACGTATTCAGACGGGACGGAACTGGGATACTACATGTTCCCCATGGGAAAGGACGTGATCGCTCACAGGGCGGCGGAGCTTTTTCTTCACCGGGACGGGCGCTTCACAATCCCCTTCAGCTCAAGAAAACCGTTGTCCGGAGTCCGAATTTTATTCGGATCGGAGGAGGGGGAATTTGATGTCCGCCTCTCTCTCTTCGACAGTCCTGTTTTTAAGGGACGGGTGGACCACACCGTTCAGGAGATCGATGTCGCTTCCTCCTCCGTCTACCGGTACAGGCGTCTTTATCTCTATCAGATCACGCTGAACATCGATCAGCTGTCCGAGGAGAGCATGAAAAGGGACCCCTTTTTCTTTCAGGTCATTCCCCTCACCGATTGAGACCGCGGCGGCAGCACCGTGTTCCGCATTTTCAGGACCATTTGAATTCCAGTATTTTTATCCCGCCTGATCCCGCCACCTGATCCGGAATCCCTCTTTTGCAAAGACTCTGGGCTGAGGAATGGTAGAGCAAGGATTGACGATTTCCTCCAAAAAAATTACTATACAGGCGAAACCTTCATGAAGAGGACACAATGCCTTATAATCTGAGAAACCGACATTTTTTAAAACTCCTCGATTTCAGCCCGGAGGAGATCGCCTTTCTGCTGGATCTGTCCCTGGACCTGAAAAAAGCCAAGTATGCCGGGATCGAGCAGCCGCGGCTGACGGGAAAAAACATCGCCCTCATCTTCGAGAAATCCTCCACCCGAACGCGCTGCGCCTTTGAGGTCGCCGCTTACGATCAGGGAGCGCATGTGACCTATCTCGGTCCATCCGGTTCCCAGATCGGCCACAAGGAATCAATAAAGGACACCGCCCGCGTACTGGGACGGATGTACGACGGCATCGAATACCGGGGATTCGGGCAGGACGTAGTCGAGGAGCTGGCCGCCTATGCCGGTGTTCCGGTCTGGAACGGGCTGACCAATGAGTTTCACCCCACCCAGGTTCTAGCCGATTTTCTGACCATGATGGAGCACTCGGACAAGCCCCTGCGGGAGGTTACGTTTGCTTACCTGGGCGACGCCCGCAACAACATGGGAAATTCTCTCCTCATCGGAGCGGCTAAAATGGGCATGGATTTCAGGGCCGTGGCCCCTTCCGGCTGCCAGACCGATCAAAAACTTGTCAAAGAGGCCCGGACAATCGCCGAAAAAACGGGTGCCCGGCTTCACATCACGGATGATGTCCCATCGGGCGTCAAAGGCTGTGATTTTCTCTACACCGATGTCTGGGTCAGCATGGGCGAACCGGAATCGGTCTGGGAGGAACGAGTGGCCCTTCTCAAGCCCTATCAGATCAATAGTGAAATGCTTGCAGCCACCGGGAATCCGCGGGTCAAATTCATGCACTGCCTTCCTGCTTTTCACAACCGCGAAACCAAAGTCGGCAAAGACATCCATGGGAAATTCGGGCTTGAGAGCATGGAGGTCACCGAGGAGGTGTTCGAGTCTGAGGCATCCATTGTCTTTGACGAAGCCGAAAACCGGGTGCACACCATCAAAGCCGTGATGGTCGCCACTCTGGGCGCCTGAAAAAAAAGATTTCTGAAAAAAAGATGCCTGTCCCCAATTAGCGGAGGCCGGCGTCCTTGGCCCACTTGAGGGCGCGGCTGTACTCCTGAGGGGAAAGTTGTCGGTTGATCCGGGGAAACTCCCCGGCCCGGTGCTCCGGCCTGTACTGACGCATGACGTTGACGTAGTGATCCGGGGACAACTCGTCCGCTATGAATTGAAACACCCGGTCCGAATCGGACATGTTGTTGGGAAGGACAAGGTGGCGGATCATCAGTCCCCGGCGGGCGACACGCCGGGCGGCCATCTGCAGGACTCCCACTTGCCGCGCCATTTCCTTCAGCGCCAGACGCGCGTAGTGGGGATAGTTGTAGGCCTCCGAGGAATACTCCGCCGCATGGGCCGGGTCCATGTATTTGAAGTCCGGAAGGTAGATGTCCACGATCCCGTCCAGAAGCCGAATGATGTCCGGTTTTTCATATCCGCCCGTGTTGTAAACCAGGGGAACATTCAATCCCATGGGAACGGCCAGGCGGACGGCCTCGACGATGCTGGGAAGAAAATGGGTGGGGGTGACGAGATTGATGTTGTGGCAGCCGAACTCCTGCACTTTGATGAAGCTCTCCGCCAACCGCCTGTCGGAGACATCCGAGCCGCTCCCGCCGAAGCTGATCTCGTGATTCTGGCAGTAGACGCAGCGAAGCCCGCAGTGGGCGAAAAAGACGGTCCCGGAGCCCTCCGTACCGACAAGCGGCGCCTCCTCTCCGAAATGAGGAAAGGCGCTGGACACCCGTGCCTCGGCGCCGGCCTCACATTTTCCCCTCTCCTTTCCGGTCCTGTCCACCCGGCAGTCCCGGGGACAAAGGGAGCAGTTCCTGTACATTTCCCGGAACTTTTGGGACCGTTCTTCCAGGCGGCCGTCCCTGTAGAGACGAAGATAGGAGGGATAGGTTTCCTGTTCTTTTTTCTGAGTCATGGTCTCTCCGTATGGCCGGGGATGCCGGTCGAACCACAGGCCGGCGGCCAGAACACCGGCCCGGTTTATGAACATCCTGCGGCCTAACTTTTTCATGTCCTCAGATCCTGGAACTGGGAGTAGGCGTTCAGGTCGAGGGCAGGGTCCGGCCTCCGCCCCTGTTTATATTGTTCCACCGCCAGAGCGGCGACCATGGCGGCGTTGTCCGTGCA
>JAHIPL010000015.1 GCA_018894615.1 Acidobacteriota bacterium
AATCAGCACGGGAGAGAGTAGAAGCATGATACCGTTCTGAATAACAAGGGCCAGGGCGGCGAGGGTCTGATAGGAAAGCGGTCCCTCTCCCCGCAGTTCTTTGACATAGGGGAGGGCCAGGAAACCCGTGATCAGAATGATGCCGTAAAGGGCCGTCCACACGAATCCGGGAATGGGTGTTCTCCCGGCGCGGCCGGCAGCGGAGCGGATGGATCTCAATCGTTCATGGCAGAGGGACCTGGTTCGGCTGTCGAGCGCCCGTGGAAGCTCGGGAGGACTGCTCGTGTCAATAAAGGCGTGAAGGCGTTTCATTTCTTCCTTGAACCGGGAACAGCGGAGACATTCCCGCAGATGGGCGTCGAGACGTGCCGCCTCCGCATCCGAAAGACGGTTGCCCCCGGAATCGATGATGAGTTTTTCATAGTTTTCACAGTCCATGTCGCCTCTTTTCTTCATTCGGGACAAAAAACAGCCAGCTCCTGCTGCAGCAGCCTGACGGCCCGGTGCATCATGGATTTGACCGTGCCGACGGGCAGATTCAGGATCCGGCTGATTTCCATGTATTTGAAACCCTCAATTTCCTTGAGGACAAAGACGCGGTGCAGTTTTTCCGGCAGTTGGGCCAGAGCCAGGGCGATGGCGTTCCGGGCGTCCACCCGGTCCGTTTCGCGGGAGGCTTGCACTTTTCCCTTCCGCGTATCCGCCGCAAAAAATCCCGGGCCGAGATCGGATGTAGAGGATTTTTCCAGAAGAAACGTGCGGCGGACTTTTTTTTTCCGAAGGAGGTCGCGGTAAAGATTGGTGGTGATGGTGAAGACCCAGGATTTTAATTCGCTCACATCCCTGGACTTGGGGGGATTCTGAACGACGCGCAGCCAGGTCTCCTGGAACAGGTCTTCGGCTTCCTTTTCGTTTCTGGTCAGGTAGCAGGCATAGCTGTAAACGGCTGATTTGTAGGTGTCGTACAGGAGATCGAATTCAGCCGGGGAGGCAATGGCGCCTTTTGACGAGTTCGCTGTTTGTGTGTTCTTCACCGAGTTTTCCGCATGTTCAGTTTCCACCTCATTAAACGTTTGAGGGGGGAAATGGTTCGGCGGCACTCATGTTTTTTAAATTTTATTCCACTCTTTATCAACAAGATCGCTGAGGATCCCGGAATCGGCGACAAACGGAAGTGTGATGAGGCTGCCGTTGTTTTCCTCGTTGAAGGCAGCGGCCGTTTCCAGAGAATGGACATTGCGGGCCCAGGCGCGCCGGGCGACTCCTCCCATCACATCCCAGGTTATGGCCGACCGGATGATACGGTCCACCCGCTCGCTGCCGTCCAGGACGAGACCGAAGCCGCCGTTGATCGCTTTTCCGATCCCGGTGCCTCCGCCGTTGTGAAGGGTGACGAGGCTCATTCCGCGGGCCGCGTTCCCGGCGAAGCACTGCACGGCCATGTCCGCCGTGATGTTGCTGCCGTCCTTGATGTTGGCGGTTTCGCGGAAGGGAGAGTCGGTTCCGCCCGTATCGTGATGATCCCTCCCCAGCAAAAGCGGACCCGTTTCCCCGTTTCGGACCATGTTGTTGAACTTGAGGGCGATGTTTACCCGGCCGGACGCATCCTGGTAAAGGATTCTGGCCTTGGTGCCGACAACGAGGGCGTTTTTTTGAGCGTCGCGGATCCAGGCGTGATTGTCCCTGTCCTGAGGACGGCGGTCGGGATCGATGCAGTCCATGGCCGCCCGATCGGTTTTGATGAGGTCTTCCTCCTTTCCGCTCAGACAGACCCAGCGGAAGGGGCCGTAGCCGTAGTCAAAGAGAAGCGGGCCCATAATGTCTTCCACATAGGACGGGAAAATGAAACCGTCCCGGGTGTCCCGGCCGTTCTTGCAGATGGCGGGAACACCTGCATCGAAGACGGCCTTCATGAAGGCGTTCCCGTAATCGAAGAAATAGGCCCCCCTCTCGACGATGGTCCGGATCAGTTCGAAATGGATTTTAAGGCTCGAGTCCACCATGCGGACAAAGCCCTTGTGGTCCTGGCTGATTTTGGCGGTCCGTTCCTCAAAGGTGAGTCCCTGGGGGCAGTAGCCGCCGTCGTAGGGAGCGTGGCAGGATGTCTGATCGGAGAGAAGTTCCATGGGGATGTGATTGTCGACGACATGGGTCAGAAGATCGACGATGTTGCCGTGGTAGGCGATGGACAGAGGTTCTTTCTTGAGCAGGCTTTTTTGGGCCATTTGAAAAACCTCGGTCAGATCGGAGCTGACACGGTTCACCCAGCCCTGTTTGTGGCGGGTTTCGATGCGCGACGGGTCCACTTCGGCGAATATGCCGACGCCTCCTGCGATTTCGACGGCTTTGGCCTGGGCGCCGCTCATGCCTCCAAGACCCGAAGACACGAAGAGGTGACCCCGCATATCCTCGTCCGGGCCGATCCCGAGGCGCATCCGTCCAGCATTGAGAATGGTGTTGAACGTGCCGTGGACGATCCCCTGCGGCCCGATGTACATCCATCCGCCGGCGGTCATCTGGCCGTAGTTGGAGACACCCAGCTGCATGGCCCGGTTCCATTCATCCTGGTTGTCGAACATGCCGACGAGGAGCCCGTTTGTGTTGATCACCCTCGGAGCCTCAGGGTGGGACCGGAACAGGCCGAGGGGGTGGCCGGACTCGACGACCAGGGTCTGATCCCGGGTGATCGCCTCCAGGTATTTTTTAATCAGCCGGTACTGCATCCAGTTCTGACAGACCTGACCCGTCTCGCCGTAGGTGACCAGTTCATAGGGGTAGAGGGCGACATCGAAGTCCAGGTTGTTGTCGATCATCACCTGAAAGGCTTTTCCCTCGAGGCAGTTTCCTTTGTATTCGTCGAACGGCCGGCCGTAAAGGCGGGCGGCGGGACGGAATCGATAGCCGTAGATACGGCCCCGTGTTTTGAGCTCATTCAGGAATTCCGGAGCCAGTGTTTTGTGATGTTCCCCGGGGATGTAGCGGAGCGCGTTCTGAAGGGCGATCACGGTTTCCTCCCGGGTCAATGTGAATCCCCGGTCAGAGGCGCGCCGGATGCCCTCGGCAAACGGCGGCATTTCGGGCAGTTCGGGGTCAAGACCGATGTTGGGGATGGTGACCTTGGATTTTAATTCCGTCATGACGTTCCTCCGGATAAAACTATTTTTATTATAGAAAGAACGCATGAAAAAAAGCAATTACCCTAAAATTTCAGTTGGACAGGGTTTGGGCCCGTCTCGTTTTCAGCGTCTTGACTAAAATTAATTTGGGGTGTTATTTCCTCTTTGTCTGATGCCGGCCGAAAATGCCGCCGCTTAAAAAGAGCCCCGCCCCCAGAACGAATCCGAAATTGTACCAGAATCCGCTGTTGTGCACTTCGTAGAAGCGGATGCTTTTGCTGAAGATGGAGATGATGAAGGTGATGGGTGCGATGATTCCGTGCCATAAACCCATAAAAAAGCCGGCGACTTTCCCTTCTTCATCCGGAATGCTCTCTGCGGAGTTCGGTCCCGGCGCACAGCTTGTCAGGCAGAAAACCAGAAGCATCAGAAAAATCAGCGATATGTGCTGTTTCATCCTTCCTCCTTCCGCCACATATTCTATACCGGCTCTTCTTTGGGGACAAGAGTTTTGCTTGAATAATCCTTAGGACCTTCAAAACGGCCAGCAATTATCGCGGCGGTATAAGGGCGGCGGTATAGGGGCTTGGCCTGAAGACAAAATCGGTTATAATGGATCGTTCACACGTTCAACGGAGGTTTAATGTGAAAAAGCACATTTTCCCGGCGGCGCTGATTCTAGTTGTCGTCCTGGCTGGAATGGGCTGCCGGTCAAATACGGATAACAAAAGAGACCTGATATTCGTCGGCATCGATGCGTTGGACTGGGAATTGATGACCCCGCTTCTCGAACAGAATCTGCTGCCCCAGTTCCAGAGATTGATCAGGATGGGCGCCTCGGCGAAAGTCAACACGAATGCAGAGGGCGGAAGCGCCGTCTACTGGACCTCCATCGCCACAGGCCAGCATGCCGACAAGCACGGTATTCACGGTTTTGTCACGACCGATCCGTCCTCCGGTCAGTTGGTTCCCTACACCAGCGATATGCGGAAAAGCAAGGCATTCTGGAACATCCTCGGCGATGCGGGACTGGCGGTGGGCATTGTCGGCTGGTACATCAGCTGGCCGGCGGAACCGGTCAATGGATTTATGGTCTCCTCCTATCTCGGCATGAAAGGGGAGGATCAGCTGACTTGGAAAGGGACAATTTACGCCGAGAGCCCGGGCATGGTTTATCCGGAATCGCTCCAGGCCGATGTGGATCAGATCATTCGGGCCGCCGGAAAAAATTTCTCCGACAATCTGGGGCTGATCGTCAAATCCCGGGCTCTGGAAGAAGACACCGAGCTCATCCTCAGCACAAAGGAGTCATTCCTCAGCGATGAAATCTATATCGAGGCCGGGCTGCGGCTGCTGCAGAAGGAACGGCCGCGCATTTTTGCCGTCTATCTCTCAGGACTGGATGTGATCGGTCACCGCTACACCCATGCTGCTTCCGGCGTCCAGCTGAACTACGACCGGAAATACGGGATGGTCCAGCAGAACTACTACCGGTACATGGACCGGGTCCTGGGACTTTTTATGAAAGAAATGCGACCGAACTCGCTTTTTGTGGTTGTTTCGGATCACGGCCTGAGGGAAGGTGAGCACACCAATGATGGTGTCTTTATCTGCGCCGGTCCCGATATCCGGCGGGGACACCGGGCTTCCGAAGCCGTCAATCTGACGGATGTGTGCCCCACGCTTTTGTATTTGTTGGGATTCCCCGTTTCCGCAGACATGGACGGCCGGGTATTTCCGGGGGTGGCGGAACCATCCTATCTGCAGAAAAATCCCATTCGTTTCATTCCCGGTTACGGACAGAGAGAGAATACGGCCGCCGCACCTCAAAAATCCCAGTTTGACGAAAAAATCGTGGAGCGGTTGAAATCGTTGGGATATTTGAAGTAATTCGAGGCCTGACCCCGCTTTTCTTTTTCCTCTGAAAATGGTATTATACGCCTTCTTTTTGGACCCGGTCGAACAGCAGGCGGTCCAGGCGGGATCAGGAGAAGAGAAAGCCCGAGGAAGAGCGATAGGGATCGTACATTTATTCCGGAATACTATTTCGAAACCATCAACCATTCCTCCTGTTTATATCCTTTTTCCTTAACATCCGTATATTTTCTCTTAT
>JAHIPL010000110.1 GCA_018894615.1 Acidobacteriota bacterium
CGTCCGGCAGCGGCTGGCCCATTATCTTCTGACCCGGTGCTGCGGAAAGGACAAGTGCACGGTCGAGCTCCCCGTCAAAAAAACGGAACTGGCCCAGATGCTCGGAACGGTCAGCGAAACACTGTCCCGCAACCTGGCCCAACTCCAGGAGGACGGCCAAATCGAAGTCGATGGGAAAAACATCCGCATTATCGACTGTGCATCACTCCGCTCCCTCATCTGACCCGGATTTCTTCACGAATCGGATCTTGCCCAAACAGCTTCGTCGCGGTCGATCGACGTACAGACGTACGCCTCACGAACCGTTCCTTGCCGTTTGAACAATCTACGGCCCGTGAAGAAATCCAGTCACTTTTGACCAAAGTCAAGGAATCGGTGTGCCGAATCCTTTATGATAGATTTGAAACATCTTTAAAGGAGAAGACAATGCCGAAAAGACAAATCATCGAAATCGATCGTGATAAATGCAACGGCTGCGGCCTCTGCACTGATGCCTGCGCCGAGGGAGCTCTCGTTCTGGACGATGAGAACAAAGCGGTCCTGGCCAAAGAAATATTTTGTGACGGGCTGGGCGCCTGCCTGGATGTCTGCCCCGTGGACGCCCTTCACATCGTCGAACGGGAAAGCGAGGACTATGATCCTCAGGAAGCCTACAAACATGTGCTCAAAACCAGGGGGAAAGATGCCGCCGCCAAGGTCCACGGCATCGAAACGGAATGCGCCTCTCCCACCCCGGCCGGCTGTCCCGGAAGCGCCTCCCGTGAGATCAACCGCTCCGCCGCTTCCACCAAAAAAGAGGTGTCCGGACAATCGGAACTCTCCCAGTGGCCCGTTCAACTGCATCTCATCTCGCCTTATGCTCCGTACTTCAACGAATCCGACCTGCTTATCGCCGCAGACTGCACCGCTTTTTCCTTCGGAAGCTTCCATCAGGATCTGCTCAAAGGGAAAAAACTGGTCATCGCCTGCCCTAAGCTTGACGATACCTCCAACTACATTCACAAGCTGGCCGAGCTTCTAAAAAACAACACCATTTATTCACTCACCGTGGCCATCATGCAGGTGCCCTGCTGTACGGGATTGATGCATATCGTTCAGAAAGCCGTTGAGGAGTCCGGCACCCGCATCCCCATCAAAAAAATCGTTGTGGGAATCGACGGCGCCATCATTTCCTGACTCAATCCTGTCCGAACAGAAGAGGAGAGAGACGATCCCTTTTCTGTTTTTGCGAAAGTTCCGATATTTTTTCAACTTGCCTTTCGGATGTGTTGACAATTTCATCATCTATATATAGTATTCAATTGAATAAACGGTGGATTATTTTGTATTTTTCGCGCATTTGTGCGACAAAAAAGAGTGAGATGATGTGGAAGTTCGGTTGTGATGTACGGATCAGGTGGGAATGAGCGGCAGGAAGGAAGTAGAGATGTCGGATTCATGCCCGGCGGCCGGCACGGTCGTCCTGATTGTCACACCCGATCCCTCCAAACAAAAGGACTTGAAAAATAGTTTGTCCGCCGACCATATGGTCCATACCGCCTCGGACAGCCTGGAAGCCATTCAGAAGCTGAAAGCACTGCCTCGCGTCGACGCCCTCATTGTCGATTATGCTCTTCCAAATATGGATGGCGGTGTTTTTATCCGTAAGGTCAGCGAGGAAGTCCAAAAGCCGGGGAACATCATCAAGGTGTTGATCGGAGAATCCATCGATAAAAAAATGAGTTATGTCGGCGCCTGGGGAGGGCAGGTCGACTACTTCTACAACCGCTCTTTTGATCCCGAGGAAGTCCGTCGGAAGCTCAAAATTCTTCTCGCCCAGAAGTCGAAGGAAAAGCGGCGGATCATGCGTGTTCCCGTTGCCGTTGAACAGGAAATCAGGGCTGATATCGGCCTGAATGACCGGGTTTCGGTTGCCAACATCAGTGAAGGCGGCATGTTCGTTAAAACCATGCTGCCGGAAGGCCGTGTTCTTCCTATTAAACTCTCCCTTCCCGGCGGCGAAAGTCTCGAGTTGGCGGGCATGGTCGTCCATGTCGACCGGGAAATCGGCGGTGTCGGATTAAAATTTCTCGATCTCGATACCAAAAGCCGTCAGACCTTGGAACAGTTCATCAGCCAAGATATCTCCCCTGAAGCGCTTTCCGAGCTTGGACGCCGCTACTCCTTTCTCAGGGTGGAAAACATCGTCGTTTTTTCCGACAAGAGAAAAATCGAAAATCTCATTGAGACAGCTTTTCGATCGGAGACGGAATTTACGGCCATTCCCTCTCAGTCGCGCATACCGTCCACACTACAGCTTGTCAAAATCCTCGGTCACCGGTACTGCCTGTTCCGAGGAGAGCAGGTGGATACACGGTTTAAGACCTCTGACACTGTTTTTATTTCCTTTCAGGTCGGATATGCCACCTATAATTTTGAATCCATTGTCTACCGTATCGATGACAGCGGGGGGGAGATGCAGATACTCTATCCCCGGATTCTGTTTTACTCGGAGAAAAGAGCCCTTTCGCGCAACGAACCGGAAGACAATCTTCATCTGGAAATCACACTGCCCGAGCCTTTTGGCACCACCATTCAAGGGCACATCACCGATATCAGCCGGGGCGGAGTCAGTTTTGTCACGGGCAACCGCGATGTGGCGCTTCTCACCGGCACCCCCATCGAATCCATCCGCATTTATAAAGGGGACGATGTCATCAGGGAAAGCCGGGGAGAGGTGCGCAATATCCTCAAAATCAACGAGGGTGACGACAGCCGCATCCGCTATGGGCTTCAGTTCGGGATCGGGCGAGTCTCAATTGAAACCACGGAACTGCCGGAATTGCAGCCGGACATCCAAAGGCTGCCGCAAACGGACACGGAAAAGCTGCGGTCCGGGCCCCGACGCCAGTCCGACCTCGGAGAACTGGCCAAAAAAACGCCTCGGGTGATCCGCCTGGAGAATGATAAGGGAGAGGAGATCGTCGGACTGCTCGACTCTTCTCTGCCACTTGAAAAGGAGCCTGGGCCGGTCGTCCTGATTCCTCCGGCATTCGGCAAGACCAAGGAAACCCTGTTTGCCCTGGCGCAGACACTGGTTGAAAACTTCTACACACGGGGCCGCCCGATCTCAGTCATTCGGTTCGACGGAATCCGTCGAAAGGGTGAAAGCTACA
>JAHIPL010000111.1 GCA_018894615.1 Acidobacteriota bacterium
CGGGAGGGATTCCGGGCCCCCGGTCTTTCACCAGTATAAGAACTGTTTCCCCGGATACTTCGATGTCGACGCTGATGTCCTTGCGCTTGCCGGAATATTTTTCGGCGTTGGACAGAAGGTTCAGCAGGGCCTGTTTGAGGGCTTCCTCATCCCCTTCGATAAAGGCCTGCCCCGCGCTTCCCGAAACACCGATGGTGAATCCGTTGTGTTCGAAGCGAACGCGCTGGCTTTCCAGCAGATTCCGGACAAGAAGCGCCGCATCAAGGCGTGCCTTGTTGTATTGCTTTTTCCCTTTCTCCATTTTGGAGAAATCGAGCACGTTGTTGATGAGGCGGGTCAGTCTTTCCGTCTCCGCCACCATGAGGTTCAGGTATTTTAACCGCCGGGCCGGATCCGGCTGCCGTCCCTCTTTCAGCATTTCAGCGAACATGCGAATGGAGGTCAGCGGCGTTTTGAGTTCGTGGGAGACATTGGCGACAAAAGTTGTTTTCTGCCGGGCAAGATTCATTTCGGTCCTGAGGGTCTGCAGGATGTAGGTCCCGGCGAAAATAATGGAGAGGAAAAAAAATCCGATCAGGATCCAGAGAAACATCCGGGTCAGCTGAGCTCTGGCCGTCACCGCGCCGGGATCGGACAGGTAGACCGCGGCTTCCCAGCGGGGAAGGAGTGCGCTGATCTCCCGGGCGGCGAACGGGCGCCGCCAATCCCTCTGCACATCTTCATCCGGCGTGATTAGGGGCCGGCCGTTTTCGTCCAGAAGAGTCAGTATCCGGGTCGGAGTGAATATGGCGGACAGGCGTCCCAGCAGCCTCGCCTTCAGCTCCTCATCGTTGAGGACACAACCTGTAATCTGTTGTCCGTCTCCCCTTTTCCAGAAAAGAAGGGTCAGCTCTTCCTCGATAAAACGGGGGATCAGACCGGATTCCCGGTCCCCGATGATCTGGCTGAATTTTCTCGGCTCCGAGATAAAAAGGGACTCCCGCCGTTCGTCAGACGTCTCCTCTGAGGAGACTTTCCCTGCTCCCGGAGAAACCGTCCGCTGTTCCGTCCGCTGCCCTAATTCCTTTGCCGTGTCGTAAACTTTTTTGCGCAGGGGTTCGCTTTTTTCAAATTCCGAGAGGGCCCTCTGCTGGACCTGGATGTCCGCAGCCTTTGGCCGGGCGGCTGCCTCTTCACTGTCGAAGGAAGGAAAGCGGGATTTTCCCGCCTCGGATTCCGTGATCTGATCTCTGAAGAGAAGGGCGATGTTCTGGTAGTAGGGGATGGCGGTCCGATCGGTGATAAAATCGCGGTTCCAGTTAAGAAAGGCCAGGTCATCGGAACTCGCATAATCGGTCGGAGTCGGCCAGAGAATCCGGAAGTCGGAAGAGAGGAGGAAGGGGACTTGGATCAGCCTTTCGCTTTTGCCCCAGGTGGCGAACACAGCCCCCGGATCAGATCCCGGTGCGGCTGGCGCCGAGCGGCGCAGCTCCTCTTCGATATCGGCCAGTTCCGTTTGGAGGAGCGTGATGGTGTAGCCGAGTTCCGCTTCCAGCGTTTGCCTCAAACGTATTTCAAGATAAGCTTCCTCCCTGTCGATCGACCGGATGGCCAGGGCTGCCAGAAAGAGACCGGGGAGGAGAACGGCCAAAATAAAGAGAAGGCCCAGATGCCCTGTTCTTTTTTTGACTTTCATGTTATTTGCACACGCCCGTCCTGTGTATCCTTATTTATTATAAGCACATCGCTTTTACGGATTGCAAGCCCGTTCGATGTTCAGGAGTTGTTCCGGATCCCGCTATGAGGTAAAGCCTGCTGCTGAACCTGTGGCGTGTTACGAATGATCCGGTCCTTTTCTCTGGGAAATGCGGCCAGGTGAAGAACATCGTTATTGAT
The DNA here is from genome assembly GCA_018894615.1 of Acidobacteriota bacterium. Classification (GTDB taxonomy): domain Bacteria; phylum Acidobacteriota; class Aminicenantia; order Aminicenantales; family Aminicenantaceae; genus JAHIPL01. The sequence continues at coordinate 1,876 of JAHIPL010000111.1, forward strand.
GATGAGGGCGTGGATGGTGGCTGTTTCTGTCGAGCCTTCCATTTCGGTCCCCAGATCCAGGCCCTGCTTTGTCCGAAAGGGGACGGTGAGAAATATTCTGAAAAATTCCACCGCCTCTTTCCGCCCGATGGCCCCTGTTTCACTGCTGCTGATGGAGGAGAGCGCGGAAGCCCTCAGAATTTTCGGCCACTGTTTTTTGAAAAGGGAGGGATTGGCGAACACATCGGCGCTGACGATGCGGCTGCCGATGGCGATCAGCACGCCGACGGTGTCTTCATGCAGGGAGGGAATTGATTTCATCTCCTTCTCGATGGCCTGGATTTTTGCCCTGTTTTCCTCTGTATCATAGGCGTCCTGATAGGCTCCAGTGGCGGATGCGACACCCATTTCACTGTTTTTTTCTGAAATGTGGTCCCAGATGTCGGACTGGGCCGATTGGGATTTCTGCTGGGCGATCGAGCGCAGGGCATGGGTCCCGATGTTTTTTTTGCTGTAAAAAATGCTTGTC
>JAHIPL010000016.1 GCA_018894615.1 Acidobacteriota bacterium
CTTTCCGGCTGCAGCTTCCCCACAGTGTTTTCTGATTCTTGACCCGGAAGGATCCCGGGTGGACAGTCATCCGCCGGGACCAGTGCAAAATCCGGATTTTGAGATAAATCCGGGCTTTGTGGGTGTACCACTCACGGATCAACGAAGGAACCGCCGATTGATCAAATGCCGGTAAATGAAGCCGCAGACTACCAGGGTTTTCTTCCCGGAAAGCCCGCGAGCGCTCCGTGCTCAGGAGGGTCAGCCGCCGCTTCTCGTTCAGGAGAGGGAGTTCACGCCCTTCCTCCATGAAAAAGGGGGGTGTCCGGTTTTCCAGTTCTCTCCGGCGCAGCTGGGAGAGAATCCACCTGGCGTGGCGGCGGACGGCCGTTTCGGCGTCCCGCAGGCGGGCGTTTTGCGGAAGGGTGACGGACAGGCTGTTTTCATCTCCGATTCTCAGATGGATGTGCCGGGTTTTGCCGCTTCGGAGACAGACACATTTCACTTTTTTCCCGGCCAGCAGGATGGTGAAGTCGGTTGGTCCGTTCATGAGTTTCCATTATATCCGTTCGGATGCAATTATTCACGATCCGGTTTCTTCGGCATGGGATTGACAGGGCCTGTTGAATTTATTTGAGATGTGGTAAACTGCTTTTTTCTCTGGATCGGAAATGAACAATCGCTTGATCCCCTTCATTCTCATTTTGGTGTTGTCCGGTGTTTGCCCGGGGCAGACCCGGCAGGAAAACCGGCCGGGCAGAATCACGCATCCGCCGGCGGATGCGGTTTTCCCCGAAAGGCTCAGCGCTCCCGTCATCAAGCAGAACCGGCTCGACCGGTCCTGGGCCGAAAACCGACTGATCGTCAAATTCAGGAGCGGCGCGGATGCCGTTCGAATCGGCTGTTTTCTCTCTCAAAACGGTGTCTCCATCAGCCGCAGCATCCCGCGTCTGGGGGTCACCGAGTTGATTCTTCCGGAAGGGACGACCGTACCGGAGATGATGGGTGTGTTCAACCGCTGCCCGGACGTGGAGTTTGTGGAACCCGACTACCGCACCTTCATTTGTGCCCAACCCAATGATACATTTTTTCCCTATCAGTACGCCCTGTCCAATACCGGGCAGTGGGTCGGACCGCCCGGAAGTGTCCGGGGAACGATCGGTGCGGACATGGGCGCCCTGGACGCTTGGGATGAAACCAGAGGCGATCCGTCCGTTGTGGTCGCGGTGATCGATTCCGGGATCGACCTGACCCATCCCGATCTGCAGGATGGAATCCTTGACGGAGGGTGGAATTTTATCGACGACAATGCGGATGTCACGGATGACAACGGTCACGGGACCTTCATCACGGGAGTGATCGCGGCGGGATGGAACAACGGCGTGGGAATCAGCGGGGTTGCGCCGGGCTGCCGCATTCTTCCTATCAAGGGAATAGATGCTGTGGGACTGGGCTACGCCAGCGCCATGATCCATGCAATCATCTGGGCGATGGATCAGGATGTGGACATCATCAATCTCAGTGTCGGTGCGGAGGGGCCGTCGAGAGCCCTGGAAAGCGCACTCAAGTACGCTTATGACCACGATGTTGTCGTTGTGGCCAGTACGGGAAACAGGCGAGGTCCTGTTTCCTACCCTGCCGCCTACACCGATTACTGCCTGGCCGTTTCGGGCACCAATTTCAGGGATGAATTTCTCACCATGTCGAATTACGGGCCGGAGGTCGATGTCGCCGCACCGGGAGAAAGGGTCTTCGGCTGTCTGCCGACCTGGTCCGTTCCTGAAGACGCCTTCCCCTACGGGTTCCTGACGGGCACATCGATCGCGGCCGCCCATGTTTCAGGGCTGGCGGCTCTCCTCCGGAGCCTCAAACCCTGGCTCACGGCCGCCGATGTCATGAAGGTCATCCGCTTCACAGCCGATGATGTCAACCGGGCCGTGTTTCCGGGACGGGACGATCTGATCGGATACGGACGCGTTCATATGGGGAAGGCGCTTATCCCTCACAGAGTGATAGAAAAAGGAGAAAATAAATGAAATTAAGGTCCGGACGGATTTTTCGAATACTCACTCCCTTTTTGCTGTTTCTTTTGGTTGCGACGGGAATCCTCCCCGGACGGACGGAAAAGCCCGTCCTGCACGGACGCCACTGGGTGGCGATCACAGGCAAACCTCTGGCCGCCACCGCCGGGGCCATGATGTTCCAGAAAGGGGGAAACGCCGTGGATGCCGCCTGCGCCATGCTGGCCGCGACCTGCACGATGTACGACGTTTTGAGCTGGGGCGGGGAAACCCAGGCGCTCGTCTACAATCCGATTACAAAAAAGGTTATCGGCATCAACGCCCTCGGTGTCGCCCCGACCGGCGCCACTCCCGAATTTTTCAGGGAGAAAAACGAGGACCTGCCTTATCCTCCCGCTTACGGACCTCTGGCGGCCGTAACGCCCGGTACGCCGGGCGGACTGCTCACCATGCTGGCCGAATGGGGGAGGCTGAGCCTCAGGGACGTTCTTGCGCCCGCCATGCAGATGGCCGAGGGTTATCCCGTCGAGGCCGATTTTGTCCGCCGGACGGAAGGGAGCAAGGACCGGATCAAGGAGTGGCCCTATTCCAAACCCGTTCTGCTCCCTCACCTGGGAGAGGCGCATGAGGCGCCCCACGTGGGGGAAAACCTGCGCCAGCCGGACCTTTTGTCCACTCTCGCAAAAATGGTGGAAGCTGAAGACAGAGCCCTGGCCGATGGAAAAAGCAGAAAAGAGGCCATTTACGCCGCCTACGACCGTTTTTACAGGGGAGACATCGCCGAGGAATTTGTCCGCGGCTGCCAGGAGCAGGGTGGATTGATCACCGCCGCCGATCTCGACAACTGGCAGGTTTATCTTGAGGAACCGGTGAAGACCGATTACAAAGGCATCGAGGTCTATAAACTGACCACCTGGGTGCAGGGGCCGGTCATGCTGCAGGCGCTGAACATGCTGGAGAACATCGACCTCAAAAAAATGGGTCACAACAGCGTCAACTACATCCACACCCTGTACCAGATCATGAATCACGTCTACGCCGACCGGGATTTTTATTACGGCGATCCCTATGTCCCGCCCGAGGAACCCATCCGGGGGCTTCTCTCCAAAGAGTATGCGCGGTCACGCCTCGGCAAGATCAACTGGAACCTCAACGATCCCGGAGTGAAGCCGGGCGACCCCTATCCGTTTCAGGGGGGAGTGAACCCCTTTGCCGATCTGCTAAAAAAGTGGACGAACGTTCCCTCCTCTAAGAAGGACATGAATCGGGATCACATGATGCCCCGGGATGAGGCCTTTACCGCGGGGACGACATCTATTCAGGCTGCGGACAAGGACGGCTGGATCGTCTCCGTGACTCCTTCCGGCGGCTGGATCCCGGCCTGCATCGCCGGCCGGACGGGGATCGGTATGAGCCAGCGCATGCAGAGTTTTGTCCTTGACGAGGCGCTGAATCCCTACAATGTTCTGGAGCCCGGAAAGAGACCGCGGGCCACTCTCACCCCCGGCCTGGCCCTTAAGGACGGCCGCCCCTACCTCTCCTTTGCGGTTCAGGGAGGAGACACGCAGGATCAGAATCTTCTTCAGTTTTTTCTGAACATGGTGGAATTCGGCATGAATGTTCAGGAAGCCTGTGAGGCGCCCAATATCAACAGCTACCAGATGCAGAGCTCCTTCGGGGACCATGCAGCCGAACCGGGCCGTCTTCTGCTGAATGCCGTCACGCCGCAGAAGGTGAGGGACAATCTGGCCCTGATGGGGTACAGACTTGAGTTCGACCGCTACACGTCGGGTCCCATCAATGCCGTCTTTTTTGACTGGAAGCACGGGACGTTCTGGGGAGGTTCAAGCAACTTCGGAGACGATTACGGTGTTGTCTGGTAGATCCGGTTTGTTCTTTCTTGAGCTCTTGCAGGAGTTTTTAGACGCAGTGGATGGCCTTTTCCGAATTGGCGGAGCGGCCGATTCGGAACCGGTTTCAGTTTGAAGGCGCTGAGTCAGAGTGTGAATTGATTTTTGCTCCGCTTTCCTTATACAATTTGTGGCCATGAAATTGGAACCTGTGCATCATGTCGCTTGACGTCTACCGAGGAGTTCTGTCCTCATAAAAAAATCATGGAAAAGAGGTTAAGATGAAACGACAAATATTCGGGCTGATCGTGCTTGTGCTGTTCGGCCTTGGCGTCGGCCTGAAGGAGGCGGAGCTGAGCGCTCGGGCTATTGAAGATGTCGATTTTTTCGGGACATGGCGGCTCATCAAGGACCAAAGCGCGGAGATCGGCCTGTACAATACGCTGAGCATCGTCATTTCCGGGGATCGGGACAACATTCGCCTTGATCAGAAATGGGGGACGCAGCGGAGCCTGACGGACAGGCTAGTTCTTCGTGTTGACGGCTCAGTAAACAGGGTTCCTATTACGGACAGGGTGTTTCCTTCCAACGTCTTCATGGGGGTGTCGAGAGCCGTCGGCGAGGACCGGCTGATCCGGGCGGAATGGGGGCCGGAAGGAAAAACGCTCATGTTGACGGAAACCTGTCCCGTTCTTGTCTCGCAGGGGGAAAAGGCGATCGAAGCCCTTCACACCTACACCCTCTCGGACAACGGGGGGCGGATGACCTACACCATCGAAAGGTCTTCCCGGACGAAGGGAGGATCTGTTCGGTTCGTCCTTCAGCGAGAGGGGTATCGCCGGGCCTATGTCATGCGGCTGGCGGATGATTGGTCGGTGGACGGGAACCTTTCGGAGCAGGCCTTCCTGATCAGCCTGCAGGGAACGGTCAACCGGAAAGGCCCCCGTCTCTATTTTATCTATCCGGAATCGTGGGATTTCACTTACACCGGGGCGGTTCATGATTTTTACAGGGATTCCAAGGACTATCTGTTCACCGAACTGCGGTCATCGCGGCAGGCCCTGCAGGTTTTCAAGGACGATGTGAAGGGTTACATCGTCTGGGACAGGACGGTCCGCACCTCTCTTATCGTGGCCTTCACGGCGGCCGGTTTGGAGGATGCGGTGGTTGTGGATGAGTCCTTGATTTCCCTCGTGGAGGATGCCGGGTTCGAAAAGATAGAGGATTTCAGAGGGCGTTTTACGGGCCTGTCGGACGCAGCCATCTACAGGTGGGCGATCGACCGGTACTGGTCCCGCTGCAGTCGGGATTTTATCATCTGGATGGGCGGTGAACACGGCCGCATCATGAAACCGGGAGTGGCCGACTGGGGGATGTATCAGAAGGCTTTTTTTTGTGATCTCTCCACCCGGAAAACCGATGAAGAGGAGTATGCACTGGCCGACCGCCTGCTGGGGGACATGAATCCAATGGCCATGGTCATGGGGTGGCACAGCTATGCCAAAGACCTTGAGCGGGAGCATGTGACTCTTGTTTCCAGCCATGGGCATCGCGTGGAAGGGCTGCACACACTGCCCAACCTGAGTTTCAGCCATCAGGTCCCGGAAGGGAAAGGATTTGTCTACCGGAATCATCATTCCGCCAAGGAGGGTATAGACCACCGGCCGGAAAAGAAGGTGTACCTGTCCTGTATTCAGACGGACGGTCTCGGTATCGGGGCCTGGTTGGAGCCGGGACGGGGGGAGATCCCCTATGCCTGGGAAGTGATCATGAATTATTCCTGGCTGGCGCCGTCCATGATGGAATTTTTCTACTTCACTGCCACGCCGAATGATTATTTTATAGGAGCTCTGTCGGGGCCGGGCTACATCTACCCCAAGGCCGTGCCGCCGGACAGGCTGCCTTCCCTGATAAAGGAGGCCGAGCGGATGATGAAGCTGCTGGACCTGAAGGTGTTTGAAATCATGGACTATTCGGAGGGAGCGACGGTGGAGGGAAACACGGAACTCACCGAGGAGGTGGTGGAGGCCTATATGAAAGGAATGTCCGATGCCCTTGGATTCGTCAACGGATATGCGCCGGCCTTCACATTTGCGGTTCGGGACGGGAGGGCGCTCGTTTCCTATGACTATTATCTGTCTCCCACCCGGACGGAGGAGGAGGCGGCGGCCGACATCTACGAGCTGGCGGCCCTTAATTCCCGGCGGCCCTATTTCTGCCTCATCCATGTCAGAGAGTACAGCAATGTGCAGCGGGTGAAACGCATTCTCGACCGTCTCGGCCCCGAATTCGAACTGGTCCCCCTCGATGTGTTTCTTGCTATGGCGGGACACACTCCGACCTTCCGCGAACGATTTAAAAAATAATTGGGGAGCGGGAGTGATGTTTGATCCTGGTTGTTCTTGGCCGGGGACAGGAATCCCGCCTGTATCCCTCTCTGTTCGGGTCTTCGGCACAGGCCAGTTGAAAGTTGACCATTCGCCGGAACACGTCCAGAAGAAGGGCGTGTTCTTTTTGGATGGTCTCGATGCCCAGCCGCCGGCATTCCTCAAGATACTGGTACACGGTTTCAATGGTGGACAGACAGTCCAGACGGGGCTGCCGTTTGATAAAAAATTGTGAGGACTGGGAGGGATTCAGAGCTATTCGTGGAAGGGTCTGAAGTATCGGATTGCGGGCAAAGATTTTTTTGGCCAGGGCCCAGGTTCCGTCGGGAAGAAAAATGCATGGGGTTTTTTCATCCGCCAGCTTCTCTTTCCAGGGAAAAGACGGGAGGGGGGTTGATTGGGGCCCCGGATAGAGGAGGAGAGGAACCCGGTCCGGAGAATGGATAAGGGCTTCCAGGATCAAATCGCTGGAAAAATCAGTGCCGACCCGGATCTCTGAATTTTGGAGACAGAGATGGGCCAGACGTCCCGTCCCGTTTTTTTCCTTTCGTGCTTCCAGCGGGTGCATCAAAAAGATGAAGCGTGTGCGGGTGTTGAAAGGCTGAATGATGCGGCAGAAACAGGCCGACTCGGGACGCAGGCAGCGCGGGCAGAGAGTGCGAAGAGCCGCCCACCGGGATTCCTCTTCCGTATTTCGGGTTTTCTTTCGTTGGATGTATGTCTGCAGGTCCATGATGTTGTCAATAGAGAGGATTGTCCCCCTTAGAATAACAGAATCGGACGTCTTTAGAAACCGGCGGAAGGATGAGGACCTTGACGTCGGAGGGACGATGAAGCCTCCGGCAGCCTTTTTTACTTCAGCAGGCGGTCGACGTCTTTGTCCGAGTAGCGTGTGACCGGGGCGGCGTCGGGAGATGTCCGGATGAGCGTTTTGTACCTCTCCTCGCTTTCACGCAGGGCCGCTACCGCCTGTTTCTGGGATGTGATATCCTCTCCCGAACTGATGATTCCGATCGTGGCCCCAAGTTCATCCTTTTTGAGGGTGTTGTACCAGGCGATGATGCGCTCGGATCCCCCCTTCTCCAGAATGGGATTGATGTGATAATGAATAGGCTCAATCTCACCGGTTATGAGTCGGCTGAATACGGTTTTCACATCCTCCCGGATACGGACCGGAAGAAAGCAATCGAACCAGTTTTTTCCGATGAGGTCTTTGTCGGAATATCCCAGCAGTTCACATCCCTTTTTATTGATAAGAGTGATTTCTCCCTTCCTGTTGAGGGCCAGAATGATGACACCGGCGATATCGAGGTACTGCCGACCCATGTCTTTTTCCCACTGGGATCCATTGATCTCATTCGATTTTGCTGACGGAACAAGCGGACGGGACAACAGCTGCTCACGAAGCCTCTCCACCTCCTCGATGAGCTGGGCGCTGGTTTTTTTTAAATTGTTCATGACGAAATATAAGGGAGAACCGGGCGGTGCGGTTAAAGGGAAGTCACTGTCCGGCACCGCACCATCGTTGGAAAGTATCCCTCTACGATAAAAAATTTATACCACAGCTAAAATTTTGTTGTCAATCACCCGGGACAAAAACCATGTCCTCTCTTTAAATTGATACTGCATCGGAAGGATTGTGATTTCAGTTATAATTGGAAAAGAAGGATATGTTAGAATTGGAAAAGACCATGGGCAAAGGCAAAGACCGGAAGGACACGACCATCCGTCGGCTCGCGGCGGTTGTCTCCCTTGTCATCCACGGTCTTCTCCTTTTCTGGCTTTTCCAAGCCAGATACACGATCGACACAAATCCCTTCGGGAATGAGGTGCGTCCTGTCTTTATCGCCCCGGCGGATCCGCTCTTTTACCGGAAAGGCACCGAAGCCCGGGAAAATGGAATTGTCTCGTCCGGACCTCCGCCGGCCGCTCCTGTCGGCTCCCCGGGCGCTTCCGCTCCTTTGGATTCACGGAGGAGCAAACCGAATTCCTCCGATGTTTCCTCCACCGATTCCTTTCCGGCCGCTGCTTCTTTTCGATTGTCCCTTCCCGCCGATTATTTAAACCGCCTGCCCGAAGGATTTGAATTTGACTTGATCCGCCGCCCGGAACGGATGAGGTCGGACGGCCCCACCAGGGAAGGAAGCGGGATCGGTTCTGATTTTAATCCGAATCGATATCTGGAGGGAGGTGCGGGTACTCCTGCCGGACTTTCTCCGTCGAATCTTCGGCAGGTCTCTCTCCCCTCATCCAAGGTTTTATCCTCGGTTCGTGCTGATATCCTCATTCCCTGGGCCGGCCTGGTGGTGGAAAAGGTTCAGATGAACTGGACCCCCCCTGTTTCTTTGAGCGCTTCGATGGAATTCCCCGTTCGGATCGCCCTGGAAGTGGGGAGCGGGGCTCAGATCCAGGCCCTGTACGTTCTGGACCCATCCCTATCGCCGGAACTGGACCAGTCCGCCCTCGATGCCGTCCGACTGAGCGTCCCGCTTCCCGAACTGCCGCCCAATTTTCCGGATGAGTCGTTTTCCTTCATTCTGGTGTTTTCCGTTCATGAATAAAAAAGCCGTTCTCTGCCTCTTC
>JAHIPL010000112.1 GCA_018894615.1 Acidobacteriota bacterium
AAAGGAGACACAGCATTGAGTGTCGCCTTAAAACACAAGTCCAAGTTACCTCCAGATCCAAAGAAGCTCAATCCAGAGCTTTCCGAAAGTCTCAGTCAATTGATATTGATCTGTATGGAAAAGGACAGGGAGAGGAGGTATCAGACAGCGCAAGAACTATTGTCGGATTTGAGCAATATCGAAGCGGGGATTCCCCTGGGAGAGAGGAAGCTTCCTCCCAGGAAAAGACGGCCGGAAAAAAAGCGTGCCATCAAATGGAGGCGTGTTCTTTTCTATGGAGGAGTTCCGCTTCTTCTGGTATTGCTCATTGCAGGGGCCATCTATCTGTACATAAATCGTGCTGCCACCGTCAATTCCATAGCGGTCCTTCCGTTCGAGAATCTTACCGGGGATGTTGAACAGGAGTATTTCGTCGATGGAATCACGAATGAATTGATCGGGCATTTGGGCCAAATTAGGGCATTTCGGCGAGTGATTTCCTACTGGACAACTGTGCAGTACAAAGACGCGAAAAAGCCTCTGCAGGAGATTGCCAAAGAGCTAAACGTGGATGCCGTGGTGACAGGGTCGGTGCAGAAAACAGGCGGCAGTGTGAGTATTCGGGTCCGGTTAACCAAGGTGTTCCCTAATGAACAGAATCTTTGGGAGGAGACATATGATCGGACCTTGACCGATGTGTTGGTGATGAGCGGCGAGATAGCCCAGGCCATAGCCCGGGAGATCCGGATCAATCTGACAGCCGAGGAAGAGGCAAGCTTTGCCGGCGTCCGTCAGGTCAATCCCGAAACCTACAAGTTATACCTTAAGGGAATGTCCTATTTGGACAACGATGAAATAAACGTTGATGCCATCGACCAGGCAATTGCCTGTTTTAACGAAGCGGTTAAAAATGATCCCACGGATCCTTTGGCTTATGCGGGTCTGGCCTACGGTTATGCCACTATTGGGCACAGCTATAATCCGACTCCGGATGCCTGGCCGAGAGCCCGAGCGGCAGCAGACAGAGCTTTGAGGCTGGATCCGATGCTGGCCGAGGGGTACGCAGCGTTAGCCGACGTCAAGTTCTACTACGAATGGGACTGGGAGGGTGCGGAGCTAGCCTTCCTGCGTGCCAATGAACTAAATCCCAACCTGGCTATGAATCACTATCATTATGCTTGGCTTCTTGCTGTGACCGGACGAATGGAGGAAGCCATTGTCGAGCACAAACGTGCCCAAGAGCTGGATCCTCTAACGTCCCTGCACACTGCATGGTTGGGAGGGCTGTACATGATCGAGGGGAATTATGAGGAGGCAATCAAGGAACTACAAAAGGTATTCAAACTGGATCCGGATGACAGGCTGGCAACGTGGATCCTGGCACGCGTTTATGCGGAGGCAGGCAGGTATGATGAAGCCGTAGCGACGCACGAAAAGATCAATGGCCTCTGGTGGTCTCTGGCACGTCTCTATGCAGAGGTCGGCCGGGAGGATGAGGCGCGGGAGATCATGGCTAAATTGGAGGAGAAACCCGACCCGTTGCGTGCTTATGGTTTGGCCGCCTGCTATACTGCCCTGGGGGACAAGGACAAGGCATTCCAATGGCTGAATTATGAACCTCACCACGCCTGGTTGCCGGCGGTCAGGATCGTGTCCTGGTTCACGCCTTTGCATGACGATCCCCGCTTCCATGCTCTTCTCAAAAAGATGAACCTGCCTCCGATTGAATGACCAGCGTTTGCAACTAACAGACACTATGATAATATCCCTTAAGTTTTACAAGAAATTCTTCAATCTAAGAAAAACGCCGATCCCGGCCTCCCTGAAGTTGAAGATGCGAGGAAGAGGATGGCTGGGTTGAGGGTGGATTAGTCGAAATCCGAAAAGTCCGTGCCCTCACCAAATTGGCAGATTAGAGACCGGATTACCCCTAGGCCGCAGGTTCGATTCCTGCCAGGCGCGCCATTTTTCCCCGAGAAATCCTTGTTTCCCTTTCAACTCTAATACTATAGTTTCAGCATAAATCAACCGAATTTATAAACCAGTGTGACATGTGAAGGCTTCTATACCCACAGCTGGTAGCAGAGAACCTAATGTCTCTGTTCTTTTTTGAAAGATGAAAGAAGACGAACAATCCTGGATTTTTCCACAGTTTTTGTGGATAAGTGGGAATATGCATAGGGATCGGAAAAAGTATTATTGTATAAGTATTGAAGTTATGGCGGATTGCACATGATTTGGGCAGGCAAGAAAAAGCCTATATTTTTCTTGGACAGTATTGATTCATGATGAATTAAGAGTGGCACGCCCGGAGGGATTTGAACCCCCGACCTTTGAATTCGAAGTCAAAGGTTCAGATCAGCAGTTTGTCCAGGTCGTAGATGAGGTCGGCACGGTTCCGCGCGGCGAATTCAAGGTTCCCCGTGTCCATACGAATGGCGTCCTCAGGGCAGGCTTCCACACAAAACCCGCAGAAGCAGCACCGGCTGACATCGAGAATGAAGGTGGACGGATATTTCTGAATCTCGGGATCATCGTCTTCGGCCGCCTCGATATAGATGCATTCGGACGGACAAACGGTGGCACACAGCATGCAGACGACACAGCGGGGTTTGCCGTCCTCCCGCTTCATCAGGCGGTGAAGACTTCTGTGGCGCGGAGCGATCTCCCGCCGCTGTTCGGGATACTGGATCGTGACCGCCCCGCGGCGCTTGGTCTTGATCCCGAACAGACGAAGAACGTGAAACACCATGTTGACGACAAAGTGGCGGGTGGTGATCCATCCGCCCTTCAGGATTTCAAAAAAATATCCGAATGCTTTGATCATTTGATTACACTCATCAGAATGCCCGTGCCGACGATATTGACCAGACTGAGAGGAATGAGAACCTTCCATCCAAGATCCATGACCTGGTCGTAGCGAAAACGGGGATATGTCCAGCGGATAAGGATCTGCAGCCAGACGAAGAAAAAGACCTTGAGGTTAAATATCAGAACTTGAAGAAGGACCACAACAAGATTGGACATCGCCCAATGTCCTCCCCACGGAAAGTGAAATCCGTCCGCGAGAAGCCAGGGCACCTGCCATCCTCCGAAAAAAAGCGTGACACTCAGGCAGGACACGATGATGATTTCCATAAAATCCGTCATCATGAACAGGCCCCACTTGAGACCGCTGTATTCGGCAAAAAATCCGATGATTTCCGATTCGCCCTCGGGCATATCGAAGGGCACCCGTTTGGTCTCAGCCAGGCCGGCGATAAAAAAGACAAGGAATCCAAGGGGCTGCAGGAAGATGCCCCATTTGGGCAGGAATCCGAAAAGAAGCTCCCCCTGAAAACCGACGATTTTCGACATTTGAAGAGAAGGAAAAACCATGACGATGCCGACCAGGGACAGGCCGAGGGCCACCTCGTAGGAGATAAGTTGAGCGGCGCCCCGCAGGCTTCCCAGGGTGGTGTAACGGTTGTTGGACGCCCACCCGGCCAGAATGATGCCGTATATCCCGAGGGACAGCATGGCGAACATGTAGAGGAAACCGACATTGAGATCAACGATCTGAAGCTTGATCATCTTGCCGCCGATTTTGAGGTCGCTGCCGAAGGGAACGGCGGCGATGGTGACGGCGACAAAGAAGAAGGAGATGAAGGGAGCGATGGTGTGAAGAAAGCGGCGTGAAAATTTAGGTGAAAAATCCTCCTTGAACAGCATCTTGATGACATCGCAGAAAGGCTGGAAGAGCCCGAGCATCCGGATACCGAAAATGGTGGCCCGATTGGCTCCGATCCTGTCTTGAATGACGGCGCTTTCCTTCCTCTCGGCCCAGGTGGAATACAGGGTCAGAACAAGAAGCCAGACCAGCGTCAGAATAACCTTGATAAGGATGATGAGTATTTCGCTCACATTATTTCCTGAAAAATGAAATTTCTTTACCCAGTTCCGTTCGAATCGTCTCAACAGAATCCAAGCCCTTGTAATAAGGGAAATGGATATTCAGGGATTTTCCGAGATCGCGAAGGATCCGCCACACGGCCCGGCTCTCTCCAGGCGGTTCAAGCACTTTTTCAAAGGGCTGGACCAGACCGTCCACATTTGTCAGCGATCCTTCCGATTCCGGAATGAGGGCTGCGGGAAGGACCATGTCGAACAGCTCATTTAATTCATGGGGATAGGGAGTGAAAAGAATGCTCTGTTCAACCGATCCGAGAACGGCTTCCAGCTCAGACCGGTTGCTGTGTTCCAGAAGATAAGTGCCAAAAACGATAAGCAGATCCGTCTCCTCCTTGAGCGTCTCCATATCGAGAGGGTTGGTTTCGAATCCCAGTTCCACCGCTCCCCGCCTGTTTGGAACCCTTTCGGGCGTGAGAAGGAAGTTGTCCCCTTTCTCGTCGGGAGGATCAAGTAACTGAATTCGGCCGTTGGGAAGGTCTCCCTGAAAAATTTTTCGGACGAGAAACAATTCTTCGTTCGTCATCCAGGAATTGCAGATGATCGTGATATTGGCCGTCCTGTTTGAAAAGCGCTGCCGGTTGAGCCTTTTCGAATAATCAGAAAGGATTTCTTCCCATGAGTAATCCCGATTTTTATCAGGCCCTGAGAGGGTTTTCTGCCTTTCCAGGTTGATATACTCATAACCGTATCGACCCACATCACAGATCCAGAAAGAGTTGACTTTGGAATTTTTTCGGGCGTTGATACGGTAGACACGCTTGGCGACGGGAAAACGGGCGAAGCCCTTGTGATAGTCGATGGTGATGGCGCATCCGCGGCTGCAGAACGGGCAGATGGAATCTCCGGATTCAAGAAACCAGTTCCGGGTTTTGAACCGGAAGTCCCTGTCCGTGATGGCGCCGACAGGGCACAGTTGGGCCAGATTTCCCGAGTAATGATTGTTGACGGGGCGGCCTTCATAGATGTTGACTTCGGTATGATTTCCCCGTTCAAAGACACCCAGCTCCTGTGTTTGGGTGATATCGCGTAAAAACCGGACACAACGCCGGCACAGGACGCAGCGCTCCTGGTCATGAATCAGATTTTTTCCGATGTCGACCCTTTTCCCCCGTTTTTCCTTGGTTTCAAAGAAACGGGGCTCATTCAGGCCGTAATCCTCATAATAATCCTGAAGCGTGCAATCCCCGGCCTGATCGCATATCGGGCAGTCGAGGGGATGCTCGGCCAGCAGAAATTCCAGGACACCCTGTCGAGCATTCACAACTTTTTCAGTGGAGGTATAGATCTTCATTCCGTCGCGAAGCGTCGTGGAACAGGACAGCTCGAGCTTGGGGTAACCTTCGATTTCAACCAGGCACATCCGGCAGGTGCCTTCAGGAAGAAAAGCCGGGTGATAACAGAAATGAGGAATGGATATGCCGACTTCCTTGGCCGCATTAAAAATGGTCAAGCCCTCCGCAAATTCATAGGGCGTATCGTCGATAAAAACTTTTACCATCGCCTCACGTTTCTCCTGCCTCATTTTTTAACAGCGGTTTCCAATTCGCTCCGGAACTTCTCCGTGATGGCCAGAATGGGCAAGGCCGCCGCATCTCCCATCGGACAGAGAGTTTTCTGGAGCATCTGATCGGCCAAACGCCGAATGTTGTCGATGTCGTCCGGACGACCCTGTCCGGCGGTCATGCGCTTAACGGTTTTATGAATCCAGGCATTGCCGATCCGGCAGGGAGTGCACTGCCCGCAGGATTCATGGGAGTAAAATTTCGTCACGGTGTAAAGAACATCCAGCATGGAGGTGCCCTCATCGATGACGATGACGCCGGCCGATCCCAGCATGGATTTCGCCTCGAAGAGAGAGTCGAAGTTCATGGTCACATCCATTTCATCCGCTTTGAGAATGGGGGCCGACATCCCTCCCGGAATGACGGCTTTGATGGTGGTTCCTTTTTTTGGTCCCCCCGCGTATTTAAAAATGATATCTCTCAGCGGGGTACCTACGGGACATTCATAAAT
>JAHIPL010000113.1 GCA_018894615.1 Acidobacteriota bacterium
GCTGTTTTGACGTTGTGGGCGAAAAAGGGATTTTCGATGGCCACTTCATCCGGTTTGTGGAGGCGGATCAGTTCTTCAATGCGAACGCGGATGATGTTAATTTTTTTGTAGAAAACAAGCTTTGCCGGAGGTTTGATGGTGCCGTATTCAATGGACGAGTATTCCTGGTCCCGGCAGTCGATCAGCCCATATCCCGTTGAGCGGAGGCTGGGATCCAGACCGAGAATGCGCATGTCTCAATTCCCTTCCTCCAGGACCTATCCTGAATAATTTGCAATCTCTTCTTCGTCGATGTCGAAATTGGACCAGACATTCTGAACATCATCATGATCTTCGAGAACCTCCATCAGTCTCAGCACCTGATGAGCCTGTTTCCCTTCGACCTGGATATAATTCTGAGGCAGATAAGCCACATTTTGAGCGGATATTTCGATCTCGTTCTTTTCCAGGGCTTCGACCACATCCTGCAGGGAGTCGGGCGGAGTGATGATTTCAAAGTTGCTGCCGTCCTCCTTCAGATCTTCCGCTCCGGCTTCGAGGGCGATTTCAAGGAGCTTGTCTTCAGAGGCCTTTGCCTTTTCCACAACGATGTATCCCTGACGGCTGAACATCCAGGCCACACAACCCGATTCTCCGAGGTTGCCGCCGTTTTTACTGAACAGGTGCCGGAGGTCGGCCACCGTCCTGTTTTTGTTGTCGGTCAGGATTTCGAGAAAAACGGCTACGCCTCCGGGTCCGTAGCCCTCATAGGTGATTTCCTCGTAATTCACCCCTTCCAGTTCTCCGGTGCCCTTCAGAATGGCCCGTTTGATGTTGTCGGCCGGCATGTTGGCGGCTTTGGCGTCGGCGACAGCCTTTCGCAGCCGAGGATTGGTATCCGGATCGCCTCCGCCCATCCGGGCGGCAACCGAAAGCTCCTTGATGGTTTTTGTAAAAATTTTTCCCCTCTTGGAGTCGGTCGCGGCTTTTTTATGTTTGATGGAGGCCCATTTTGAGTGACCTGACATGTGAACTCCCTTCGTTAAAACACGGCAAAAGTGTAGCATAAAACACTCAGGAAAGGAAGACGGCCCAGGGCCGGTTCAGATGAAAAGAGAGACGTGTGCTGTCCTTATCATTGTGAAAATAAACACCCCGTCGAAGAATCTGTCCCTGACTGAATTTGTCAGTCGTGAAGTGAACTGATTTGATAAATATTGTAAGATATGTAAATTGAAATTGCCAGACCGGACAAGGAGATGACGAATGGACAGATCCGCGGAAAGCAGCTTTCCCCCAACTCCACTAAACCGCCGTTTGCTCAGAAAGAGAGCACTTCGACTTGAATATTTCACTGTTGTCTACAATGTCATCGAAGCCGCAGCCTCCCTCTTTTTCGGCCGCAAAGCCGGGAGTGTCGCCCTCATCGGCTTCGGCCTGGATTCCCTGATCGAATCCCTGTCCGGAGGCATCCTGATCTGGAGATTGAGAAGGAGCACGGACGGAGACACACTAAAGGAAGAACGTCTGGAAAACCGGGCCACAAAACTGGTGGCTGTCACTTTTTTTATTCTGGCGGCGTATGTTGTCTTCGAATCCGTCAGGAAGCTTATCACAGCGGAAATTCCGGAGAGGACTCTCCCGGGCATCATCATCGCCTTGCTGTCTTTGCTCATCATGCCCTTTCTTGCCTTGAAAAAAAAGGAGATCGGGATTCGTCTCGAAAGTCCGGCTCTTCAAGCGGATGCGAAAGAAACTCTGGCCTGTGCCGTCCTGTCCGCCGCCCTCCTGCTCGGCCTCGGCCTGCACTATGCGGTCGGGATCTGGTTTGCTGATTCCATCGCCGCTCTCATCATCGCCATTTATTTGATCAAGGAGGGGCTGGAAACCTGGGAAGGCGAGGACGACTGATAAAATGAACCGAAAAAGAACATGGGTTCCGCTGACCGAATCATTCGGTTCCTCCTGGCTGCTGTGATCGCCGTTCTTATTGCCTCTTTATCGAGCCATCGGGTGCCCGGATAAATGGGGACAGACTGAGCTTCGACGCCAAAAGCTCAATATTGTCGTGTCAGCTGATTTGTATCGGTATTCTTCAGAAAGTCAGAAAAAACTAGGAGAGACCATGTACTATATGGAAAAAATCATCAAGGGCAAATATGAGGCGGTTCTCAAAGCGGCGGTCAAGGCCCTGAAGGCCGGGGCATCAGCGTATCCGCCGTCAATCCCATGGAAGCCATGGCCGCCGTCAAGAATGAAGATCTGGAGTGTGTGTCCGGCGAAGTGACGGAGCGGTTGAAGAGGGTTCTGGCCTCCCTTCCGGAACAGGCCTGAAGGAGATATCAATGGCTGTCGATCCTGTTCGCGACAAAACAATTGAGGATGTTTTGCCTGGGAGGGAGGGAGGGGTGGCTGCTTCGGCCAATTTCGCCTCCGAGTGGATCTGACATATCTTCAACATAGATTTTCTTTTTTAAAATCAACTAGACGCTTGACATGCTATAGGGGGGTATGGTTATATAAAAAAATGATCAAAGAGGTCATTATAAAAAAAACACTATTTATATTACTTACTCTCGGAATCAGTTTAGGATTGTATGCCAGTTGGAATACTTCCACTGAAAATGAATTAATTTTCAAGCACTATATTCTTGCCCAGGAGGCGTTGGCGGCGGATAACTTCGAACAGGCAAAGAGTGCGATCGAGGACCTTTCCCCCTTGAGCTTCCTGATGTTTTTGCCAAAACTCTAATTATTGCTTCTGGTGAGGGAGCAAAGGCTGCCATCTCCGCAAAGAAGTATCTTTTGGATCTCGAAGAATAGAACAATAATCAAAAAAGGATTTTCTTTCTCCTTTATCAGACTTAATGTTTTCAAAATATTTCCAAAAATATTTTAAGAAAACAATTGACAAACTATAGGGAGGTATAGTATTCTAACTACAGAAGAAAAAAAGAGAAGGAAATGGAAAAAACACTAATTAGAAAAAGAAAGATTAAAATCGTTCCTGTTAATTTAGAGACGATAGGGAAACGAGTGAAAGATGCCTTGTGTGAAAAGAATGGTATCACTGAAGTTCGGATAGATGAGCAGAAGATGGTGATTTCTGTTAAGTATGATCTATTAAGGGTGAATTTTACAGAAATCGAAAAATGGCTTGAGAGTTCTGATATTTCATTTTCAAAAGGCTTATTTGAACGATGGAAACGAGGTTGGGCTAAGTTTACCGAGCAGAATGAATTGGACAATTTTTCAGAAAAGCCCACGTCATGCTGTGATGATCCAAAAAGTTCCTCTGCGTCCTGCGGAAAAAGATGAAATAATAGTTGTTGATATACATAAGGGGGGTATACTATTATAGAAAATAA